>DASRXG010000050.1:0-83879 GCA_035654275.1 Noviherbaspirillum sp. | reverse complement strand
TACCACGGACGTGACCGGTGCGATCGAGCTGCCGGCCGACAAGGAAATGGTGATGCCGGGTGACAACGTTTCGATCACGGTCAAGCTGATCAACCCGATCGCGATGGAAGAAGGTCTGCGCTTTGCGATCCGCGAAGGCGGCCGTACCGTCGGCGCCGGCGTCGTTGCCAAGATCATTGAGTAATTCGGCTGTCGGATTTATCTACGCTCTTTGATTAAACACTGCCGCGAGTGGACACACGCTCGCGGCTCGCTCTTTTAAGGAACAGACATGCAAAACCAAAAAATCCGTATCCGCCTGAAGGCATTCGATTATCGCTTGATCGATCAGTCTGCGCTGGAAATCGTTGACACCGCAAAGCGCACCGGCGCAGTGGTCAAGGGGCCGGTACCTTTGCCTACGCGCATTCAGCGTTTCGACGTGTTGCGCTCCCCGCACGTCAACAAGACCTCGCGTGACCAGTTTGAAATTCGTACGCACCAGCGTCTGATGGATATCGTCGATCCGACTGATAAGACGGTTGATGCGTTGATGAAGCTGGACCTCCCGGCTGGCGTGGACGTCGAGATCAAACTGCAGTAATTGTTATAGCGACCCACATACCACAATTTCTGCTTCAAGTAAGTTGTGGCATGCAAAAAAGCACGTTATAATAGTCGGCTTCGGTATTGGTGCGATAGTCTCGTGCCAATACGTTTTGGTAGTACAAACATCAGCCCCGCCCAATCGTAGGCGGGAATGGAGAAAACAATGAGCCTAGGCCTTGTTGGTCGCAAGGTTGGTATGATGCGCATCTTCACGGATGACGGGGATACGATTCCTGTTACCGTGTTGGACGTGTCGAACAACCGTGTGACGCAAATCAAAACTGACGAAACTGACGGCTATGCTGCAGTTCAAGTCACCTTCGGTCAGCGACGTGCTTCCCGCGTTAATAAGGCGGCAGCAGGTCACCTTGCGAAAGCAGGTGTTGAGGCTGGTACCGTTCTCAAAGAATTCCGCATTGATTCCACAAAAGCTGCCGAGTTGAAGGCGGGTGACACTATTGCTGTCACCATGTTTGAAGCTGGCCAGAAGGTGGATGTGCAGGGCGTCTCTATCGGTAAGGGTTATGCCGGTACGATCAAGCGCTACAACTTCGGTTCCGGTCGTGCCACCCACGGTAATTCCCGTTCGCATAACGTTCCGGGTTCGATTGGTATGGCGCAGGATCCGGGCCGTGTTTTCCCGGGTAAGCGAATGACAGGCCACATGGGCGATGTCGTTACTACGGTGCAGAACCTGGAAATCGCGCGCGTCGATGCTGATCGTCAGCTGATCTTGGTTAAGGGTGCAGTCCCCGGTGCTAAGAACGGCCAAGTGATTGTTCGTCCTGCTGTTAAAGTCAAAGCCAAGAAGGGAGCCTAATCGATGGAACTGAAGCTCCTGAATGACCAAGGTCAAGCTGCTTCGAATGTTGCTGCGCCGGACACGATTTTCGGTCGTGACTACAACGAAGCGCTGATTCACCAAGTCGTCGTTGCCTATCAAGCAAACGCACGTAGCGGCAATCGCAAGCAAAAAGACCGTGAAGAAGTAAGTCACACGACTAAAAAGCCGTGGCGTCAAAAAGGCACTGGCCGTGCTCGTGCCGGTATGTCATCTTCGCCGCTGTGGCGCGGTGGTGGTCGCATCTTCCCGAATACGCCGGACGAGAATTTCTCGCACAAGGTCAACAAAAAGATGTATCGCGCAGGCGTCTGCTCGATCCTCTCCCAGTTGGCTCGCGAAGGTCGTCTGTCGGTCATCGAGAATATCTCGGTCGACGCACCGAAGACCAAACTGTTGGCGCAAAAGCTGAAGGGCATGGGGCTGGACTCTGTGCTGGTCATTACCGACAATCTCGATGAAAACCTGCTGCTCGCTTCGCGCAATCTGCCGAACGTGCTGGTCGTCGAGCCGCGTCATGCTGATCCGGTATCTTTGGTGTTCTACAAGAAAGTGCTGATCACCAAGCCGGCGTTGGCCAAGATTGAGGAGATGCTGGCATGAACGCGATCGTCAAGCACAGCGAAGAACGTCTGATGAAGGTGTTGTTGGCTCCAGTAATTTCGGAGAAGGCCACGTTTGTCGCAGAGAAAAATGAGCAAGTTGTTTTCCGCGTTGCGCCGGATGCAACCAAGCCGGAAATCAAGGCGGCTGTCGAGCTGCTTTTCAAGGTGCAGGTTGAGTCCGTTCAGGTGGTGAACCGCCAAGGCAAGCAAAAGCGTGCCGGTCGTTTTACCGGTCGCCGCAATCACACTCGCCAGGCGTATGTTTGCCTGAAGCCGGGCCAGGAAATCAACTTCACCGAGGAGGCTAAATAATGGCACTCGTGAAAATGAAACCGACGTCGGCGGGCCGCCGCGGCATGGTCAAGGTCGTTAATCCCGACCTGTACAAAGGCCGTCCGTTCGCTGCCCTCGTCGAAAAGAAATCGAAGACCGCCGGCCGTAACAACAACGGTCACATCACGACTCGTCACATCGGCGGCGGTCACAAGCAACACTATCGTGTCGTCGATTTTCGCCGTAACAAGGATGGCATTCCCGCAAAGGTTGAGCGTCTCGAATACGACCCGAACCGTAGCGCACACATTGCCTTGTTGTGCTATGCAGACGGCGAGCGTCGCTACATTATTGCTCCTAAGGGCGTTGCAGTCGGCGACCAGTTGATGAACGGTGCGGAGGCGCCGATCAAAGCTGGCAATTGCCTCCCCATCCGCAATATCCCGGTCGGTACGACGATGCACTGCGTCGAAATGCTGCCTGGTAAAGGCGCGCAGATGGCGCGTACGGCGGGTGCAGGTGTTGTCCTGATGGCGCGTGAAGGAACCTATGCTCAGGTACGTCTCCGCTCCGGCGAGGTGCGCCGCGTTCACGTCGAATGCCGCGCCACCGTTGGTGAAGTGGGTAACGGTGAGCACAACCTGCGCAAGATCGGTAAGGCCGGTGCGACCCGCTGGCGTGGTATCCGTCCAACGGTTCGTGGCGTGGTAATGAACCCGATCGATCACCCGCACGGTGGTGGTGAGGGTCGTACGTCCGCAGGCCGTCATCCGGTTTCGCCATGGGGCCAGCAGACCAAGGGCAAGAAGACGCGTAGCAATAAGCGCACGACTTCGATGATCGTCTCGCGCCGCGGCAAGAAATAAGGGGTAACACATGACACGTTCATTGAAAAAAGGGCCGTTCTGTGACGCCCACCTGATCAAGAAGGTCGAGGCAGCTCAGGCGTCGAAAGACAAAAAGCCGATCAAGACTTGGTCCCGTCGTTCGACGATCATGCCGGACTTCATTGGCCTGACGATTGCGGTGCATAACGGCAAACAGCACGTGCCGGTCTATGTGTCTGAGAACATGGTTGGTCACAAGCTCGGCGAATTTGCGCTGACCCGGACGTTCAAGGGTCACGCCGCTGACAAGAAGGCTAAGAAATAAGGTCCGATATGGAAACTAAAGCTACCCTCCGTGGCGCGCGCCTGTCGGCCCAAAAAGGCCGCCTGGTCGCCGATCTGATCCGCGGTAAAAAAGTTGATCAAGCGTTGAACATCTTGGCCTTTAGCCCGAAGAAGGGTGCGGTTATCATCAAGCAGGTTCTGGAGTCCGCAATTGCGAACGCCGAGCACAATGATGGTGCCGACATCGACGAGCTGAAGGTGAAGACGATCTATGTGGAAAAAGGTACGGTCATGAAGCGCTTCATCGCGCGCGCCAAAGGGCGTGGTGATCGTTTCTCGAAGCAAACCTGTCACATCTACGTGACTGTCGGTAACTAAGGAGTCACGATGGGACAGAAAATTCATCCGACCGGCTTCCGTCTTTCGGTTACTCGTAACTGGGGTTCTCGTTGGTATGCGGGCAACAGCAACTTTGCCACGATGCTCAATGAAGATCTCGACGTTCGCGCATACCTGAAAAAGAAGCTCAAGAACGCGTCTGTTGGCCGCGTAGTCATCGAGCGCCCTGCAAAGAACGCCCGCATCACGATTTTCAGCTCGCGTCCAGGCGTTGTTATTGGCAAGAAGGGCGAAGACATTGAAGTCCTGAAGGCCGATCTCACCAAGCTGATGGGCGTGCCGGTTCATGTCAACATCGAAGAGATCCGCAAGCCAGAAGTTGACGCGCAACTGATCGCAGATTCAATTGCTCAGCAGCTCGAAAAGCGCATCATGTTCCGCCGCGCCATGAAGCGCGCGATGCAGAACGCAATGCGTCTCGGTGCGCAAGGCATCAAGATCATGTCGTCTGGCCGTCTCAATGGCATCGAGATCGCTCGTAAGGAATGGTATCGCGAGGGCCGCGTGCCGCTTCACACCCTGCGCGCAGACATCGACTACGGTTTCGGCGAGGCAGAAACGACCTACGGCATTATTGGCATCAAGGTCTGGGTCTACAAAGGCGATCGTCTTGCCAGCGGAGAGGCTCCGATCATTGAAGCGCCGGTTGATGAGGACAAGAAGCGCCGTGGACCCCGTCGCGATGACGGCAAGCCGGGCGGACGTCCGCGCGCCAAAAAGGCTGAAGGTGCCGATGGCGCCACGGCGACTACTCCGGCTGCGAAACGCGTTCGTGCCCCGAAGAAGGCTGACGGCGCTGCACCAGCTGAGAAAGCAGGAGAATAATCATGCTGCAACCCGCACGCAGAAAATATCGTAAAGAGCAAAAGGGCCGCAATAAGGGAATCTCGCACGAGCGCGGTACCGCAGTCTCGTTCGGTGAGTTTGGTCTGAAGGCCGTTGGTCGCGGCCGCATCACTGCGCGTCAGATTGAAGCTGCGCGTCGTGCAATGACGCGCCATATCAAGCGCGGTGGCCGTATCTGGATTCGCGTTTTCCCGGACAAGCCGATTTCGCAGAAGCCTGCAGAGGTACGTATGGGTAACGGTAAGGGTAACCCGGAGTACTATGTCGCGGAGATTCAGCCCGGTAAGGTGCTCTATGAAATGGACGGCGTCGACGAGTCTCTGGCGCGCGAAGCATTCCGCTTGGCCGCAGCCAAGCTTCCGCTTGCGACCACGTTCGTTCTCCGTCAAGTCGGCCAATAATAGGAGTGAAACATGAAAGCATCTGAACTCCGTGGCAAGGATCAGGCGGCTCTGCAAAAGGAGCTGAACGAACTGCTCAAGGCGCAGTTCAGCCTGCGTATGCAGATCGCAACGCAGCAACTGAACAATACCGCCCAACTTAAGAAGGTGCGTCGCGACATCGCACGCGTCAAAACGGTCATGAATCAGAAGGACGCCAAGTAATGAACGATCAAGTAAAACAGTCGCTCAAGCGCACGCTGATTGGCAAGGTCGTCTCGGACAAGATGGACAAGACCGTGACCGTTCTCGTTGAGCGCCGCGTAAAGCATCCTCTCTATGGCAAGATCGTCGTGCGCTCGAACAAGTATCACGCGCACGATGAAAACAACCAGGCGAAAGAAGGCGATACCGTCGAGATCCAGGAAGGTCGCCCGATCTCGAAGACGAAAGCATGGTCTGTGACACGCGTGGTCCAGGTCGCGCAAATCGTCTAATTAGTAGTTGCAAGCCCGGTATTTCGCTGTCATAATACCGGGCTTGGCTCTTGCTGAAGTCTGTGAGCAGGAGCGAGTTGCAGTGCCCTGCAGTTCGAAAAATCAGCAGTTGCATTACGCTGCAGTAGTTTTTGTAACCGTCCACCTAATCGGCGCAACTTCGTAAAGTTGGCTGGCAGGACCAAGACTGACCGCAAGCCCGCGTGGGCGGATAAGCGGATTAAGTTGGGAAAGAAAATACTATGATTCAAACTGAAAGCCGGCTCGAGGTAGCCGACAACACGGGTGCGCGTGAGGTCATGTGCATTAAGGTGCTGGGTGGTTCCAAGCGCCGCTATGCAAGCATTGGTGATGTGATTAAAGTCACTGTCAAAGTTGCTGCTCCGCGCGGCCGCGTCAAGAAAGGCGAGATCTACAACGCAGTGGTTGTTCGCACTGCCAAAGGCGTTCGTCGCCAGGATGGCTCGCTAGTGAAATTCGACGGCAATGCGGCAGTGTTGCTGAATAATAAGCTCGAGCCAATCGGCACCCGCATCTTCGGGCCGGTGACGCGCGAGTTGCGCTCCGAGCGATTCATGAAAATCGTCTCGCTGGCGCCTGAAGTTCTGTAAGGAGTCGTCATGGATAAGATTCGCAAAAACGACGAGGTCATCGTCCTGACTGGTAAAGACAAAGGCAAGCGCGGTGTGGTGAAGCAGCGCGTCGATGCTGATCATGTCGTGGTCGAGGGTGTCGGCGTTGCCAAAAAGGCGGTTCGTCCTAACCCGATGACTGGTACAACTGGTGGCATCGTCGATAAGCTGATGCCGATTCATGTGTCCAACGTTGCATTGTTCAATGCAGCGACGGGCAAGGCAGATAGCGTTGCTTTTAAGATCGTGGATGGCAAGAAGGTCCGCGTCTATAAGTCGAACGGTGAAGTCGTTAAGGTGTAAGACATCATGGCCCGTCTCCAACAATTTTACAAAGACAAAGTCGTCGCCGAGTTGACTAGTAAGTTTGGCTACAAATCGGTAATGGAAGTGCCGCGTCTGACGAAGATCACCTTAAACATGGGGCTCTCTGAAGCGGTTGCTGATAAGAAGATTATTGAGCACGCTGTCGGCGATCTCACGAAGATCGCAGGCCAGAAGCCGGTTGTAACTAAGGCTCGTAAGGCGATCGCGGGTTTCAAGATTCGCGAAGGTTATCCGATCGGTTGCATGGTGACTCTGCGCGGTGCTCGTATGTACGAATTCCTGGACCGACTGATCACCGTGGCGTTGCCCCGCGTACGCGATTTCCGCGGTGTTTCTGGTCGCTCGTTCGACGGTCGCGGTAACTACAACATCGGTGTGAAAGAGCAAATCATTTTCCCCGAAATTGAATACGACAAGATCGATGCACTGCGTGGCATGAATATCAGCATCACCACGACTGCGAAGACCGACGACGAAGCAAAAGCGCTTCTCGCCGCATTTAAATTCCCGTTCAGAAACTGAGGCTGCCATGGCAAAACTGGCACTGATTAACCGTGAACAAAAGCGCGCCGATCTGGTGAAGAAGTACGCCGGCAAGCGCGCCGAGTTGAAGGCAATCATCGACGATCAATCGAAATCGGAAGAAGAGCGCTACGAAGCGCGTCTGAAGTTGCAGGCTCTGCCGCGCAATGCGAATCCGACGCGTCAGCGCAATCGCTGTGCTCTGACTGGTCGTCCGCGCGGCACATTCCGCAAGTTCGGTTTGGCCCGTATTAAGCTCCGTGAAATCGCCATGCGCGGCGAAATCCCGGGTATGACTAAAGCTAGCTGGTAATAGGAGAATAAGCGATGAGTATGAGCGATCCTATCGCCGATATGCTGACCCGCATTCGCAATGCTCAAGGCGTGCAGAAGGCGACGGTGGCAATGCCGTCTTCAAAAGTCAAGGTGGCAATTGCTAATGTTCTGAAGGACGAAGGCTACATCGAAGACTTCGCGGTTTCCCAAGCAGAGGGAAAGTCTGAGTTGAAGATCGGTCTGAAATATTACGCTGGCCGCCCTGTTATCGAACGTCTCGAGCGAGTTTCCCGTCCTGGCCTCCGCATCTACAAAGGTAAGGGCGAGATTCCGCAAGTGATGAATGGCCTCGGTGTGGCAATCGTGTCAACGCCGAAGGGTGTGATGACAGACCGCAAAGCGCGCGCGACCGGTGTCGGTGGCGAAGTTATTTGCTACGTGGCCTAAGGAGTGCAAGATGTCTCGTGTAGGTAAAATGCCGATTGCACTGCCGACGGGCGCTGAGGCGACCATTGCTGCAGGGCAAATCACTGTAAAAGGCCCTTTGGGCACGCTGAGCCAGAGCCTCAACGGCTTGGTGAAGGTTGAGAATGACAACGGCACATTGAAGTTCTCGCCGGCTAACGATAGCCGCGAAGCGAACGCAATGTCCGGAACACTGCGTGCACTGGTTAACAACATGGTTACCGGTGTGACAAAAGGCTTTGAGAAGAAACTTTCTCTGGTCGGCGTGGGCTTCCGCGCCCAAGCGCAGGGTGACAAGCTGAACCTCTCTCTCGGCTTCTCCCATCCGGTAGTCCACCAGATGCCGGCTGGCGTCAAGTGCGAAACCCCGTCGCAGACAGAGATTCTGATCAAGGGCGTGGATAAGCAGAAGGTTGGCCAGACCGCCGCTGAAGTGCGTGCGTACCGCAGTCCTGAGCCTTATAAGGGCAAGGGCGTCCGCTATGCGGACGAGGTGGTGACGCTCAAAGAAACCAAGAAGAAGTAATAGGGGTTGACGATGGACAAGAAAGAATCACGTCTGCGCCGTGCGCGCCAAACCCGCGCGAAGATCGCAGAGTTGAAGGTAAATCGATTGGCTGTGCATCGCACCAACCTGCACATTTACGCAAATATCATCGGTCCGGACGCTCGCGTTTTGGCATCTGCTTCGACGCTCGAGGCTGAAGTGCGCCAGGAGCTGGCAGGCAAATCTGGCAAGGGCGGCAATGCCGCTGCGGCAGCTTTGGTCGGCAAGCGCGTTGCTGAGAAGGCCTTGAAGGCTGGTATCTCCGAGGTCGCGTTTGATCGTTCCGGTTTCCGCTATCACGGCCGCGTTAAGGCAGTGGCGGAAGCGGCTCGTGAAGCCGGTCTGAAGTTCTAAGGAAGAATCGTCATGGCAAAAATGCAAGCAAAGACGCAGCAAGGCGAAGAGCGCGACGACGGCATGCGCGAGAAAATGATCGCGGTGAACCGTGTGACCAAAGTGGTCAAGGGCGGCCGCATCATGGGTTTCGCAGCGCTCACCGTCGTTGGTGACGGCGACGGTCGCATCGGAATGGGTAAAGGCAAATCGAAGGAAGTTCCGGTTGCTGTCCAGAAGGCAATGGAAGAAGCGCGCCGCAAGATGATTAAGGTGTCGCTCAAGAACGGCACCTTGCAGCATACCGTTACTGGTAAGCATGGTGCTTCGACCGTAATGATTTCGCCCGCAAAAGACGGTACTGGCGTTATCGCTGGCGGTCCGATGCGCGCGATCTTCGAGGTGATGGGCGTGACAAACGTAGTGGCTAAGTCCTACGGTTCGACCAATCCATACAACATGGTACGTGCAACGTTGAATGGTCTGGCGAACATGAGCACCCCGTCGGAGATTGCTGCGAAGCGCGGCAAGTCCGTTGAAGAAATCCTTGGCTAAGGTGATCCGAATGGCAAACACAATCAAAGTGAAGTTGGTCAAAGGACTGATCGGCACACGCCAGGACCACCGCGCAACCGTTCGCGGCCTCGGCCTGCGTCGCGTGAACTCTGTATCCGAGTTGCAAGATACTCCAGCAGTGCGCGGCATGATCAACAAGGTTTCGTATCTCGTTAAAGTGGTGTCGTAAGCGTTAAGCTTGCGTACGGAGCAAATCATGGAATTGAATAACATCCAACCGGCAGAAGGTGCAAAGCACGCGAAGCGCCGTGTCGGCCGCGGTATCGGGTCGGGACTGGGCAAAACCGCCGGTCGCGGTCACAAGGGTCAGAAGTCCCGCTCGGGCGGCTTCCACAAGGTGGGGTTTGAAGGCGGGCAGATGCCGCTGCAGCGCCGTCTGCCAAAGCGTGGTTTCAAGTCGCTTGCCACTCCTTACAAGGCAGAGGTTCGCCTTGGCGACCTCGAGAAGCTTCCCGTGGCTGAAATCGACATGCTGGCACTGAAGCAAGCCGGTTTGGTATCCGAGTTGGCACGCGTCGTTCGTGTTATCAAGGCCGGTGAAATCAGCAAGAAGGTCACCGTGAAAGGCTTGATCGCCACTAAGGGCGCAAAGGCCGCTATTGAAGCAGCGGGTGGCTCGGTTGCGTAAGCAACCGATTTGGTCGGAGCGATAATTGGCGACAACTTCCCAACTCGCTAAAAGCGCTGCAAGCGGTTTCCCTTGGGGACGCCTCTGGTTTCTGCTTGCGGCTTTAGTCGTTTATCGTATCGGCGCGCATATTCCGGTTCCCGGGATCGATCCAAGCCAACTGGCTGAGCTGTTCAAGCAAAATCAGGGCGGGATCCTCGGCATGTTTAACATGTTCTCCGGTGGTGCACTTTCACGCTTTACGATTTTCGCGCTGGGGATCATGCCGTATATTTCGGCATCGATCATCATGCAGTTGATGTCGATCGTATCGCCTCAACTGGAAGCGTTGAAGAAGGAAGGGGAGGCGGGCCGACGGAAGATTACGCAGTACACCCGTTACGGCACTCTCGTTCTAGCGACTTTCCAAGCGCTTGGTATTGCGGTCGCGCTTGAAAGTCAAGCTGGATTGGTGATTGATCCTGGTGTCGCATTCCGCTTCACGACCGTCGTGACGCTGGTGACCGGTACCATGTTCCTGATGTGGCTCGGTGAGCAGATCACGGAGCGCGGCTTGGGTAACGGTATCTCGATCATTATTTTCGCTGGGATCGCAGCTGGACTTCCAAGCGCGGTTGGTGGATTGTTTGAACTCGTCCGCACCGGGTCGATGAACGCACTGTCGGCAATTCTGATTTGCGTTATCGTCGCAGCAGTGACGTTCTTGGTCGTCTTTATCGAGCGCGGACAGCGCAAGATCTTGGTGAATTATGCAAAGCGCCAAGTTGGAAACAAAATCTACGGCGGACAAAGCAGTCACCTGCCGTTGAAGCTGAACATGGCCGGTGTGATACCGCCGATCTTTGCTTCGTCGATTATTTTGTTTCCGGCGACGATTACAAGCTGGTTCACATCCGGTGACGCAACGAACGGGTTCATCCGGTTTTTGAAGGATCTCGCCGCATCGCTGGCCCCCGGTGAGCCGATTCACGCGCTGCTGTACGCTGTGGCAATCGTGTTTTTCTGCTTTTTCTACACAGCGCTGGTGTTTAACAGCAAAGAAACGGCAGAGAATCTGAAGAAGAGCGGGGCATTCGTTCCGGGAATTCGACCCGGCGACCAGACGGCACGCTACATTGACAAGATTTTGATGCGTTTGACGTTGGTTGGCGCGGTGTATATCACGCTCGTGTGTTTGTTGCCGGAGTTTCTGATCGCACGCTGGAAAGTGCCGTTCTATTTTGGCGGTACCTCGTTGTTGATTATTGTCGTGGTGACGATGGACTTCATGGCGCAAGTACAGAATTACGTGATGTCGCAGCAGTACGAGTCGCTGCTTCGTAAGGCGAATTTCAAGGGCGGCATCCCGATGCGATAAAGCGCCCAGAAGAACGAGCGAAACGAATGGCAAAAGACGACGTAATTCAAATGCAGGGTGAGATTCTCGAGAATCTCCCGAATGCGACATTTCGAGTCAAGTTGGAAAACGGGCATGTGGTCCTGGGACACATCTCGGGAAAGATGCGAATGAACTATATTCGTATCCTTCCTGGCGATAAGGTAACGGTGGAACTGACGCCATATGATTTGAGCCGGGCACGCATTGTGTTCCGTACAAAATAAGTTACAAGTAACCAAGAGCTGAAAGAAAGAGGGCAAAAATGAAAGTGCTCGCATCAGTTAAGCGGATCTGCCGCAACTGTAAGATCATCAAGCGCAAAGGCGTCGTTCGCGTTATCTGCAGCGAACCGCGTCATAAGCAGCGCCAAGGTTAATTAACGTTATTGATCGAGGAATAACGAATGGCACGTATCGCAGGGGTGAACATCCCCAATCACCAACACACCGTTATCGGCCTGACCGCTATTTATGGTATTGGCCGTCCGCGCGCACAGGAAATTTGCGAGCAGACCGGTGTTCCGACCACGAAAAAGGTCAAGGATCTCGACGATAACGAACTGGAAAAGCTGCGTGATGCAATCGGCAAGTTCGTCGTTGAAGGCGACCTGCGCCGTGAAGTGTCGATGAGCATCAAGCGATTGATGGATCTCGGCTGCTATCGCGGTTTGCGTCACCGTAAAGGTTTGCCTGTCCGTGGTCAGCGTACGCGTACTAACGCGCGTACCCGTAAAGGACCGCGTAAGGCCGCTCAGTCGCTGAAGAAATAATCGAGCACAGTTTGACTCGTAGTCGGATTCAAGGAAATTAATATGGCAAAAGCCCCGAATAACGCCGCAGCTGCACGTGCGCGTAAGAAAGTTAAAAAGAATGTTGCTGAAGGCGTAGCGCATATCCACGCGTCGTTCAACAACACCATTATTACGATCACTGACCGTCAAGGTAACGCACTGTCGTGGGCGACGTCCGGTGGCGCAGGCTTCAAAGGCTCGCGTAAGTCGACCCCGTTTGCTGCGCAGGTTGCTGCTGAAGCCGCAGGTAAAGTGGCGATCGAGTGCGGCGTGAAGAACCTCGAGGTTCGCATCAAGGGCCCGGGCCCAGGCCGCGAATCGGCGGTTCGCGCATTGAATAATCTTGGTATTAAGATTACCCAGATTCAAGACGTGACGCCTGTTCCGCATAACGGCTGCCGTCCGCCGAAGCGCCGTCGTATCTAAGTACTGATTGTAGTTCTAGCAGTAAGCAACCCGCCAAAAGCACTTGGCGGGTTTTGTTCTTAAGCCCACCGTCCGGTTGAAGTTGAGTCGGACTAGCGCCTGGTAGATCAAATATATTCAGCGATCTAGTCGGGGCGTCATTTAAAAAAAGGAAATTAACGTGGCACGTTATATTGGACCGAAAGCAAAACTCTCCCGCCGTGAAGGCACAGACCTTTTCCTGAAGAGCGCCCGCCGCTCCCTGGATTCCAAGTGCAAGCTTGATTCGAAGCCGGGGCAACATGGTCGTACTTCTGGCGCGCGTACCTCCGACTACGGTAACCAGCTGCGCGAGAAGCAGAAGGTTAAGCGTATCTACGGTATCCTCGAGCGTCAGTTCCGCCGCTATTTTGCTGAAGCGGACCGTCGCAAGGGCAACACTGGTGAAAACCTGTTGAAGCTGCTTGAGTCCCGTCTCGACAACGTCGCATATCGCATGGGCTTCGGCTCGACCCGCGCTGAGGCACGTCAGCTGGTAAGCCACAAGGCGTTCACCGTGAACGGCTCCGTCGTGAACATCGCGTCGTATCAGGTCAAGGCAGGCGACGTCGTTGCCGTGCGCGAAAAGGCCAAGAAACAGGCTCGCATCGTTGAAGCGCTGTCGCTCGCAGAGCAAAGCGGTATGCCGTCTTGGGTATCTGTCGATGCCAAGAAGATGGAAGGCACCTTCAAGTCGATGCCGGACCGCTCCGAGATCGCTAACGACGTCAACGAATCGCTGATCGTCGAATTGTATTCCCGTTAATCTCGATTCCCCGTCCGCCTCATCCATGATGGGGCGGATTTCTTTGTAATGCCATCAGCCTTATCGGTGTAACGAGCCGAGGGTATTGAAAAGGACATTTCATGCAAAACAGTCTGTTGAAGCCCCGTATTATCGAAGTTGAGGCACTCGGTGCCGGTCACGCAAAAGTCGTGATGGAGCCGTTTGAGCGCGGTTATGGTCACACCCTTGGTAATGCTCTGCGTCGCGTGCTGCTGTCGTCGATGGTTGGTTATGCGCCGACTGAAGTGACGATCGCCGGCGTCGTTCACGAATATTCATCGCTCGACGGCGTTCAGGAAGACGTCGTTGACATGCTGCTGAACCTGAAGGGCGTCGTGTTTAAGCTCCACAACCGCGATGAAGTTACGCTGACGCTGAAGAAGGAAGGTGAGGGCGCGGTTTTGGCATCCGATATCGACTTGCCGCATGACGTCGAACTGGTCAACCCGGACCACGTGATCGCGCACCTGACGGCCGGTGGCAAGCTGGACATGCAGATCAAGGTTGAGAAAGGCCGCGGATACGTTCCGGGTAACGTGCGTCGCCTGTCGGAAGACGCGAACAAGACGATCGGTCGTATCATTCTCGATGCGTCGTTCTCCCCGGTTCGTCGTGTTTCCTATGCTGTTGAGTCGGCCCGTGTGGAGCAGCGTACCGACCTGGACAAGCTGGTGATGAACATCGAGACCAACGGTGTCATTTCGCCGGAGGAGGCGATTCGCCAGTCTGCACGTGTTTTGGTCGACCAGCTGAACGTGTTCGCTGCACTCGAAGGCACTGAAGCCGCGGCTGAGGCACCGTCCCGCGCACCTTCGGTCGACCCGATCCTGCTGCGTCCGGTCGACGATCTGGAACTCACGGTACGCTCCGCAAACTGCCTGAAGGCCGAGAATATTTACTACATCGGCGATCTGATCCAGCGCAGCGAGAACGAGCTGCTCAAGACGCCGAACCTGGGCCGCAAGTCGCTCAACGAGATCAAGGAAGTTTTGGCGTCCCGTGGTCTGACCCTGGGCATGAAGCTCGAGAACTGGCCGCCGGCTGGTCTGGAGAAGTAATTCAGTCAGGAGCGGTTATAATGCCGCTCCTGCTTGATGAAGCAGTAACGTAGAGAACGAGTATTACCGGCCCGCGGCACGCTAATGCGTGATCGATAGAAGAGCTGGACCTAAACTGAAAATTGAAAGGAAATTAAAATGCGCCACCGTCATGGTCTCCGCAAACTGAACCGTACTTCGTCGCACCGCCTTGCAATGCTGCGCAACATGACCGTTTCGCTGCTGCGCCACGAAGCAATCAAGACCACACTACCGAAGGCAAAAGAACTGCGCCGTGTCGTTGAGCCGATCCTTACACTCGGCAAGACCGATAGCCTGGCAAACAAGCGTCTGGCATTCAGCCGCCTGCGCGATCGTGAAATCGTTGTCAAGCTGTTCTCCGAACTGGGCCCGCGTTACGCAAACCGCAATGGTGGTTACCTGCGTATCCTGAAAATGGGTTTCCGCCAAGGTGACAATGCACCAATGGCATTCGTTGAGCTGGTTGACCGTCCGGAAATCAGCGACGAAGCAGAAGTAGCGACTGCCGAGTAATTCGGCCGGTGTCATCGAGCACATCAGAGAAGCCAGGCGATGCCTGGCTTTTTTGCTTTTCAGGTCCATTTTTCGTTTTTGATGCATGATCGCAAACTGTGGAAATGAGTCACGGCATGGATGAGCAAGGTATTCTGTCCGTCGTTCGTCTACGAAAGTCATATGGGAACGGTGCAGGGCGTACGGTCGTGGTTGATGGATTGTCATTCAGTCTTCGGCGAGGGGAGTGCTATGGACTTCTTGGGCCGAATGGGGCAGGCAAGACGACAACGCTGAGGCTGTGCCTTGGTTTGACTGCTCCCGATGACGGGCAGATCACGCTCGTTGGGCATTCGGTTCCCGCCAATGCACGCGCTGCCCGCCTGCGTGTCGGTGTTGTTCCGCAAGCGGACAACCTCGATCCTGACTTCACCGTCGTGGAGAACCTGCTGGTCTTCGGTCGTTACTTTGGAATGCGGGACCAGGACATCGAGGCAAGAATTCCGGCACTGCTTGAGTTTGCCAATTTGTCGGCGAAGAAGGATGCCCGTATCGGAGAACTCTCCGGGGGAATGAAGCGGCGCCTGACGCTCGCACGTGCCCTGGTTAATGACCCGGATCTGATTTTCATGGACGAGCCGACGACCGGATTGGATCCGCAGGCGCGCCATATGATCTGGGATCGGCTCAAGACGCTGCTCGGCCAGCGCAAGACGATCGTACTGACCACACATTTCATGGACGAGGCGGAGAGACTATGCGACCGGTTGGCGGTAATCGATCACGGTAAGATGATCGCCGAGGGCTCGCCGCGTGATCTCATCCGGCAACATATTGAAGCTGAGGTGGTCGAAGTCTACGGTGATGAAGCGCTCGCATGGGGCGGCGAGGAGGGCCGGTTGCGCTCCGCACGGATGGAGATCAGTGGGGAGACGGTGTTCTGCTATACAAATGATGCCCGTCCTTTGCTCGAGACTCTTCAGGGGCGCAATGGCGTGCGTTACCTGCATCGTCCAGCGAATCTTGAGGATCTGTTCTTGAAGCTGACCGGCCGGGAAATGAGGGATTGATATGAATGCAGCAAATTATGCAATTCCGGCTTTCTCGTTGCGATTTTTCCCGATCTGGCGCCGGAATTTCCTTGTCTGGAAAAAGTTGGCCGGCGCGAGCATTCTTGGAAACATCTCCGAGCCGCTTATCACGCTGATCGCATTTGGCTACGGATTAGGGAGCCTGCTGCAGAGGGTTGATGGGATGCCATACATCGAATTTCTTGCGTCAGGTTCGATCTGTATGTCGATCATGATGGCGGCATCTTTTGAAGCGCTCTACTCGGCGTTTTCGCGAATGCACGTGCAGAAAACCTGGGATGCGCTGCTGAATGCGCCCCTCGCCCTCGATGACGTCGTTTTTGCCGAAATGTTGTGGGCGGCCACCAAGTCATTGTTCTCGGGGTTGGCCATCTTGATGGTCATTTTCGGCTTGGGGATCGGCCTGCATCCGCACACCTTCGCGGTGCCGCCGATTTTGTTTCTCATCGGCATGACTTTTGCGTCTCTTGGGCTGATCATTAATGCCTTGGCACGTGGATACGACTTTTTTACCTATTACTTCACGCTGGTACTGACGCCGATGATTTTCCTTTCGGGCGTGTATTATCCGACGGCCCAGCTCCCACAGTGGTTACAGACTGCCGCGCAAGTTCTACCGCTCAGTGCCGCGGTCAACTTGGTCCGACCCTTGTTGCTAGGCTCATGGCCACCGGAACTCTTTAAAAACCTTGCCGTATTGGCGATTTATTGCAGCGCTGGATTTTACGTTGCGACCATACTGACACGTCGCCGCCTATTAAAATAATTGTTGATTGCAGGAACTAATGATGGATCAAGCGCTCATCGTCTTTGTGAATGTGCCGGACGAACCCACCGCACACAGCATGGCTCGTGCCCTTGTTGAGGCGCGCCTTGCAGCATGTGTAAATGTGCTGCCGGAAGTACGATCGGTCTATCGCTGGCAAGGAAAGCTCGAGGAAGCGTCCGAAGTTACCATTCTGATCAAGACAACGCAGGCGCGTTATGCTGATCTCCAAACCGCGGTCAAGGCGGCGCATCCGTACGATGTGCCGGAACTTATTGCGTTGCCGATCGTTGCAGGTCTACCGGAGTATCTGGGCTGGGTTGCCATGGAAACGAAAAAGGAAGTCGATGTTTAAGGTATTCAGACAACAACAAGCTGGTTTCCTGGGCAAGCACTTGATGCTTGCCGCGCTCGCTATCTTCGCCATGCTGACGGTCGGCGTTGCACGAGCCGACGAGGAATTTCTCGCTCCCGAAGCGGCTTTTCAGTTTTCGGCGCGCATGCTGGACGCCAAGACGGCTGAAGTCACCTACAAGATCGCCGACGGTTATTACATGTACCGCGAACCGTTCGCCTTCAGGGCAGAAGGGGCGACGCTCGGCGAGCCGGTGATCCCGAAAGGGAAGGTGAAATTTGACGAGACATTCCAGAAGGATGTCGAGACTTTCCGCAAAGCGGTGGTCATCACGATCCCGGTCGAGGCCGGCAGTGAATTTACGTTAAAGTCGACCGGGCAGGGTTGTGCGGACAAGGGACTCTGTTATCCGCCGATGGAATCGCGCGCCACGCTATCGCCCGTGGCCGCGGGGATGGTGACGACCTCGGTCAACGCCGGGGCTGCGGCAGAAGAGGTAGGCGACTCCGAAATGGGGCGTATCGAGGCTTCCTTGAAGAGCGGTGAGCTGTTGGCTATTCTGCCGCTCTTTTTGTTAATGGGCTTGGGATTGTCGTTTACGCCTTGCGTACTGCCGATGGTGCCGATCCTGTCCTCCATCATCGTCGGCGAGGGACACAAAGTCAGCCGCGGACGCGGTTTCGCGCTTTCCGTTGCGTATTCGCTAGGTATGGCGCTCGTCTATACGGCGCTTGGTATCGCAGCGGGGCTGGCAGGCGAAGGCTTGGCAGCTGCATTGCAGAATCCTTGGGTGCTCGGGGCATTCGCACTGTTGATGACGGTTTTGTCGCTGTCCATGTTCGGTGTGTATCAATTGCAGGTTCCTGCTTCGGTCCAGGCGCGTCTGGCCCAGGTGTCCGGGCGTCAGGCGGCGGGCAAGATGGCCGGAGTATTTTCGATGGGCGCAATCTCAGCGCTGATCGTTGGTCCCTGCGTGGCTGCACCACTTGCTGGCGCCTTGCTTTTCATTAGCCAGACGCGAGATGTCCTGATCGGCGGCGCAGCGTTGTTTGCGATGGCACTTGGCATGAGCGTGCCACTGCTACTCGTAGGCATCTCCGCTGGCGCACTGCTGCCGCGCGCCGGCGCATGGATGGAGTCGGTGAAATACTTCTTCGGCGTGCTGATGCTGGGGATGGCGATATGGATCATTACGCCAGTGACTCCGGGTTGGGTGCCGATGGCAGGTTGGGCCATTTTGGGCATCGTCTATGGGGGATACATGCTCTGGTCCAAGCAGCGGCGCTGGATTGCGAAGACGGTCGGTGTTGTTTTTGCTGCATTCGGTCTGCTGCAACTTGCCGGGGTTGTAACCGGCGGTCGAGATCCGCTGGAACCCCTCGCGCACTTGGGTGCAAGCACGCACAAGGTCGAATTCCAGCGGGTGAAGTCGATTGGCGAACTGGATGCGGCAATCGCGGCGTCGAAAGGAAAGACCGTCATGCTCGACTTCTATGCCGACTGGTGCGTCTCGTGCAAGGAAATGGAAAAGCTGACATTCACCGATTCGCGCGTGCAGGGACACTTCAAGAACATGGTGCTGCTGCAGGCAGACGTAACGGCAAATAATGACGACGACAAGGCGCTTCTCAAGCGCTTTAAACTGTTCGGTCCGCCAGGAATTATCTTTTTCGATAAAGAAGGCCGCGAGATTCAGGGCGGGCGCGTGATCGGTTACCAGCACGCAGATAAGTTCACCCGGTCACTGGAGCTGGCGACCAGTTTCTGATTCCTCTCTGATTTACCGTGGTGCCGACACAGTTTTGTGTTTATGCTGTCAACGTCAGACGTCAAGGAGCGCTCGTCACAACGAGCGCTTTTTCTTTACGGTTCCTCATTGTTCACCGCCTTGTCGGCGAGATAGCGCTTGCGCCGGAAGAGGAAGAGCAGGACAACGACAACCATCGCCATCATCCCCATCGCGATCCAGAAGCCCGACTCGTCGCGCAATAACGGCATCTCCGCGAAGTTCATACCGAAAATCCCGGTGATCAGCGTTAGCGGCATGAACAATGCGGTAATCACGGTCAGCGTCCGCATGATCTCGCTGGTGCGGTGAGCCATCGCGGAAAAATGAATCTGCACGGCAGACTCAATCGTTGACTCCAGTCGCTGCGCATGGCTCAGCACGCGGGTGATGTGTTCCATCACGTCGTTGACCCGGACAAGAATCAGGTCAATGGTGCGCCGGTTGTCACCGGCGTCCTGATTGTCCACGAGGTAGTCACGCAGTTCCTGCATTGCATCGCGCTGGCCCTCGCACAGATGGTCGAGTTTGCGCAACTCGATGCGTGCATCCAGCAGAGCATTCCAGTCATTGAACGGGCTTCTCGGATTGAGTAGTGCGCGCTGCCAGCGGTCGATCTGAGTCGTTAGCGGCTGGCGCAGGGCTAGATACTGGTCGACCATCGCGTTCAGCAGTCGCAGCATCAGTTCTTCCGGCGAGGCGGGTGGCCGGCCTGTGTAGCTACTTCCGTCACGTTTGCCTCGTGCCTCGAGCAGTCGGTTTCGCGTCGACTCGATCGTGCGGCTGTTTGGTGCGTGTACCGTGACCAGCGCACGGTCCATGAGCAGGAAGGTCACTTGTTTGGTGGCCAGTTTCGTGAGGGCGGGCGGGATCTTGCGCTTTTTTGGCACGGCCTCAGTCTTTTCCGAGTCGCCATTACTTCCGTCGAGGGCGAGTTTGCGGAAAACCACCATCGCATAATCCTGTGTCGAATCGAAATACGACGGATGAGCCAGGTTGATGGCATCGGATAGGTGGGGGTCGTAGACAAGAACGCCGGTGGCGCGATGCACGGCGTCTCGCCATGCAAGGGGATCGGTCTCGACTTCCTCGTGTGTGGCGTCGAGCCATATAAAGCCGTCGGTAGGATACTCCGCAGGCGGTTCTGAAACTTGCCTGACGAGATTGCCGGTGATGTGGAAAATATCCATGGAGCCTGTTTCAAGTCATGATTGCTGCGCAATCGTAACAGGCGGGAGCCGCATTGACACCTGATGTTGAGGCGTTGCAGCGATGAGAACACGGGCGGTCGTCAATCGGCCGCCCGGTGCTTTCGAAGAGAAGGGAATTAGCCCAGTTTCAGGCGGCGTGCGATATCACGTGCAAAATAAGTCAGGACGCCGTCAGCGCCAGCGCGCTTGAAGGACAGCATCGCTTCCATCATCGTCTTGTCGTGGTCAAGCCAGCCCTGTTGCGCAGCCGCCTTGATCATCGCGTATTCACCGCTTACCTGATAGGCAAAGGTCGGCACCTTGAACTCGTCCTTCACGCGGCGCACGATGTCCAGATACGGCATACCTGGCTTGACCATGACCATGTCGGCACCTTCGGCAATGTCGAGCGCGACTTCGCGCAGTGCTTCGTCGCTGTTGGCCGGGTCCATCTGGTAGGTGGCCTTGTTGCCTTTTCCGAGATTCGCCGCGGAACCGACGGCATCGCGGAACGGACCATAGAACGCCGACGCATACTTGGCGGAATAGGCCATGATGCGGGTGTGGATGAATTTGCGCGACTCCAGTGCGGTACGGATTGCACCGACGCGTCCGTCCATCATGTCCGACGGGGCAACGATATCGACGCCGGCTTCGGCCTGTGCCAGCGCCTGCTTCACCAGGATTGCGCTGGTTTCGTCGTTCAGGACGTAGCCTTCTGCATCGATCACGCCGTCCTGGCCATGGCTCGTATAGGGATCGAGTGCAACATCGGTGAGGATGCCGAGTTCCGGGAAGCGTTGCTTCAGCTCCCGTACGGCACGCGGTACGAGGCCTTCCGGATTGATTGCTTCAACGCCGTCCGGGGTCTTCAGCGAGGAGTTAATTACAGGGAAAAGTGCCATCACCGGGATGCCAAGCGCGACACACTCCTCTGCCACCGGAAGTAACTGATCAATGGATAGGCGTTCCACGCCGGGCATCGACGCGACTTTCTCTCGCTGGTTCTTGCCATCCAGAATGAACACGGGATAGATCAAATCGGCCGGAGTGAGCACGTGCTCTCGCATCATCGCGCGAGAGAAAGCATCTTTGCGCATCCGACGCATACGCACGGCTGGAAAATGATTGGCTGGAAGAGAATGTGACATGGCGGTATTGGGATGAAATAGACGCAGTTGAATAAAGTTTGTATAAATCCGTGAAACTTTTCCGAATTTGGCCCCTCTTAGCGATAGGTGATCATTCACCTCCCGCTTCTCCTCCCTGAGCGGGGCCTATCGTGGCATTAGCGATAAGGCGTTACTGCCCTGGAGATCTTCCCCTTTCTCCAGGGTTTTTTTTGTCTGTAACTTTTCCTCACTGATTGGTGCCATCGTCATTTTGACGCGCCGCCTCATCGGTCAAACCCAGCAGATCTAGGATCCGTTGGTTTGCTTCCTCAATGCCGGTTCGCTTCAACGCCGAAAATAGCTGCACAGTGAAAGGGAACGGCTGACCTTGCTCGTCAACATAGCTACTCAGCACCGTGCGCGCAAGGCGCAAGGCATTGGTCGATTCGTTGCGGTTGAGCTTGTCAGCCTTGGTCAGCAGGCAATGAACCGGCTTTCCTGTTGGGGCAAACCACTCCAGCATTTGTCGGTCCAGGTCGGTAAACGGGCGGCGCGAGTCCATGATGAGTACCAAGGCTGCCAGCTGATCGCGCTTCTGGATATACGTGCCAAGCAGTTCATTCCAGTGATGTTTGGCCTCGCCGGGGACTTCCGCAAAACCATAGCCTGGCAGGTCGACCAGCATGGCGCGGATTTCCTCAACCTTGGTCAGATCCTTGCGGTGCTGACCGACGTGTGCGCCGCCAATCGAAAAATAATTGATGTGCTGCGTACGTCCTGGGGTCTTGGAAGCGAATGCCAGCTTCTTCTGGTTGCACAGGATATTGATCGCCGTCGACTTGCCGGCATTGGAGCGGCCGGCAAACGCGATTTCAGGGACTTGCGTCTTTGGCAAATCACGGAGGTGGTTCACCGTGGTGAAGAAACGGGCTTGCCAAAGTAGGGACATAGAAGGGGCAGAAAATGCAGCAAAGGGGCGAAAATGCCGGAAAGCTATTGTACAATAAGAGGTTATGTGTTGTTGCGCCGCAAAAGCGTCATGGCACAGATACATAGACCGCCGCAACCGGCAAGAATTTTAATATCAAGTCCTCAGGGTGTTTGAATGAACCGTGCGTTTTTACCGTTTGTGAAGTCCTTGTTCGTCGCGATGCTGGCGGTCTCTTCCATCGCTTACGCGGCAGAAGAGAAAGCCGCTCCGAAAGTCGACCTCGCCAAAGGCGAAGCACTGTACAACAGCGGCGATGCCGCACGTGGCGTGATTGCTTGCGTCGGTTGCCACGGCGCCGCCGGTAATTCCACCATCCCGCAAAACCCGAAACTTTCGGGCCAGCATGCTGAATACGTCATTAAGCAACTCGCTGACTTCAAGACCCCGCAGCGTAATAACCCGGTCATGAGCGGCATTGCAAAAGGCCTGAGCGACGAAGACATGAAAAATGTCGCTGCTTATCTCGAAAAGCAGGCTCCGCAACCGGGAGCAGCCAAGAACAAGGACACCATCGAACTCGGCAAGAAGATTTACCGCGGCGGTATCGCTGAAAAGAACGTGCCGGCATGTGCAGGTTGCCACGGCGCGAGCGGCGCAGGTATCCCGGCCCAATTCGCACGTCTTGCTGGCCAGCACCAGGATTACACGGTGGCACAGCTGACCGCATTCCGCCAGGGTGCCCGTGCCAACAGCGTGCAGATGACGACCATTGCCAAGCGCATGCTCGACAGCGAAATCCAGGCGGTGTCCGACTACATCGCCGGCCTGAAATAATCGGGTCGAAGTAAAACAAGACGGAGGGGGTGGCAAATGCCACCCCTTTTGCTTTTGAAGAGCAGACACATGAACGTGAGTACTTCCGGTTTGCAAGTGAACACCCGGCGCCGCTGGCTGGCCGAGGTGATTGAGCTGATTTCCTCCATGCGCTTTGCCATCAGCCTGCTGACGGTGATCGCAATCGCATCTGTCATCGGCACAGTGCTGAAGCAAAACGAACCGATGCCGAATTACGTGAACCAGTTCGGCCCCTTCTGGTTCGAGGTTTTCGACAAGCTGGGCTTGTTTGCGGTGTATTCGGCGTGGTGGTTCCTGCTCATCATGGGATTTCTCGTCGTGTCGACGACCTTGTGCATCGTGCGCAATACGCCAAAGATGCTGCGGGACATGCGAAGCTGGCGAGAGAACGTACGCGAGCAGGCGCTGCGCAATTTCCATCACAAGATGGAATGGAGCAGCAATGCGTCGCTGGACGCTACGACGCAACTTCTCGTGCGCCGGGTGGTGGATGGCGGTTACAAGCTCAAGGTCGTCGACAAGGACAACGGCCGCCTGATTGCGGCCAAGCGCGGCTCTGCCAACAAGTGGGGTTATATCCTGGCCCACAGCGCAATCGTCATCATCTGTATCGGTGGCCTGCTCGATTCCGACTTGCCGATCCGCTTCCAGCTCTGGTTCAGCGACAAGGAGCCGTTTACTGGCAGCGGCGTGATTGCCGACATTCCGGAGAAGCATCGTCTAGGCGTCAGCAATCCGACCTTCAGGGGCAATACCTTCCTTCCTGAAGGAGCGACGAGCAGCTCTGCAGTCCTTCCTCAGAGAGGCGGCATCCTGGTGCAGGAACTGCCGTTCTCCATTCAGTTGAAGAAATTCACCATTGAACATTACTCGACCGGCATGCCGAAATTATTCGCGAGCGATGTCGTGGTGCGCGACGGTGAAACTGGCAAGACCTTCGAGGCAACGGTCAAGGTCAACCAGCCGCTGGTGTACAAGGGAATTGCGATCTATCAGTCGAGCTTTGACGATGGTGGCAGCAAGCTCAAGCTCACTGCTTATCCCATGACTGGTGCGCAAAAGGCAGTTTTTGCGCTGGGCGGTGAAGTAGGTGCCTCGACGCCGTTGGGCAGTGACAGCGAGTACACCGTGGAGTGGACCGGCTTCCGTCCGTTCAATGTCGAGAACATGGCCGAGAGCGGGCAGGATGTGCGCGCCGTGGATCCGAGCAAGAGCTTCAACGAAAAATTCACTGCCGGCCTCGACAAGCAACTTGGTTCAGCGGCAAAGAATCGGAACAACAAGGACTTGAGGAACGTTGGCCCCAGCGTGCAATACAAGCTGCGGGACAAGACGGGGCAGGCGCGCGAGTTTCATAATTACATGCATCCGGTATTGCTCGATGGCGCAATGGTTTTCCTGAGCGGCATGCGTAATACGCCAAGCGAAGATTTCCGTTATCTTCGTATCCCCGCCGACGATAATGGCACCGTGCAGGAGTGGATGCGCCTGCGCGCCGCTTTGTACGACCCTGAATTGCGCGCCGAGGCAGCAAAGCGTTTCACGCGACAAGCGATGCCGGACGCGCGTGCAAACGCCGCAGCGTTGCGCGATCAGTTGCAGCAGTCCGCTGTGCGCGGCCTTGAAGTGTTCGCCGGAGACGGGAAAGCCGGTGGTTACGTTGCCGTTGCCGCATTCCTGGAAAAGGTGCCGGCTGCCGAGCAGGAAAAGGCCGCCGACATCTTCATGAAGATTCTGAATGGTTCCTTGTGGGAGCTGTGGCAAACCGCCCGTGAGAAGGATGGCCTGCCCGCAATGGCGGCGGACGAGAAGCAACAGCGCTTCCTGCAACAAGCGACCAACGCCTTGTCGGATGCGTCCTTCTACGGTGCGCCGGTGTACCTGCAACTCAATGAATTCCAGGAGATCAAAGCTTCTGTGCTGCAAGTTACCCGGTCGCCTGGAAAGAGTGTCGTGTATCTCGGCTGCCTGTTCCTGACTCTCGGCGTGTTTGCCATGTTCTACATTCGCGAGCGCCGCTTGTGGATCTGGCTGAAGCCGGACGGAGAAGGGCGGACGCAGGCCTTGATGGCTCTGAGTACCCAACGTAAGACACTCGACTTCGAGAAGGAATTCGAGACACTGAAAGCGCAATTGCTGAAACCGGCATAATCAACAAAGCGGGCGCCTCCTGCCCGGAGTATGGATGCGATGCCGGCCGGATGCGCCGGCAATGTATGGAGAAAGATGATGGAACTGATGCAATCCCAAACGTATTCGGCCCCGCCTGGCTATTTCAAGCGCTTGACCGCGATTGACTGGCTTTTCGCTGCTGCGCTCGTCGCCGGAGCACTCTTTGCGCTGAACCGATTTGGCGCGTACATGGATGTTTACGAGAAGTCGATCCTGCTGCTTTCTGCGCCGACCTTTGCCTGGCTAGGCTGGCAGTGGAAGCAGGTGCGCTGGCTGATGGCGCTGCTCATCGTTCTGGCACTCTCATCCATCGCGCTCTACGGCGGCACACTGGAGTCCGCCAACAGCAAGTTCTTCCTGAAATATGCGCTGTCGAGCCAGTCGGCCATCCTCTGGATGAGCACGCTGTTCTTTCTGTCGACCTTGTTCTATTGGGGCGGCCTGGTCATCCGCTCGGAATTCGGTGGCGCGGTCGGCAGTACCCTGACGTGGGCCGCGGTCGTACTTGGCTTTACCGGCATGCTGGTGCGCTGGTACGAGTCCTACCTCGTCGGCACCGACGTCGGCCATATCCCGATATCCAACCTGTACGAAGTATTCATCCTGTTCAGCCTGATCACGGCGCTGTTTTACCTGTACTACGAAGAACATTACGGCACACGCCAGCTCGGCCCGTTCGTGATGCTGGTGATTTCCGCCGCTGTCGGCTTTTTGCTCTGGTACACCATCAGTCGCGAGGCACAGGAGATCCAGCCGCTGGTGCCGGCGCTGCAAAGCTGGTGGATGAAAATCCACGTACCGGCGAACTTTATCGGTTACGGCACATTTGCACTAGCCGCGATGGTGTCCGTTGCCTACCTGCTCAAGTCGCACGGTTTTCTTGAGGATCGCTTGCCAGCGCTGGAGTTGCTGGATGACGTGATGTACAAGGCCATCGCGGTCGGGTTTGCATTTTTCACGATCGCAACCATCCTCGGCGCTCTGTGGGCGGCGGAAGCATGGGGCGGTTACTGGTCGTGGGATCCGAAGGAAACCTGGGCGCTGATCGTCTGGCTGAACTACGCGGCGTGGCTGCATATGCGGCTCATGAAGGGGCTGCGCGGCCGCGTATCGGCATGGTGGGCGCTCGTCGGGCTGCTGGTCACGACGTTCGCGTTCCTTGGTGTTAACATGTTCTTGTCAGGTTTGCATTCCTACGGCGAACTTTAAAATTCTTCGCACCGCGATGGAATAAAGCGCCTGGTCCGGCTGTTTACCTGTCGTGCAGAGCATCGCACGCTTGATTAACCAGCTTAGCGAGGACTTCATGGACATTCGTTTCACAGTCGCGGCGCCAATTATGGCGGTACTTCTTGCCGCCGGTAGCGGGCATGCATTGGCCCAGACGCCGGCTAAAGTGGCAGATGGCGTATTGACCAACGCCTCTGGCATGACCTTGTATACCTTCGACAAGGACAGCGCCGGGAGCGGCAAAAGCACCTGCAACGGCCCGTGTGCAGCCAACTGGCCGCCCTTGATGGCGAAGGAAGGCGAGCAGGCCAGCGGCGACTACAGCATTGTTACGCGCGACGACGGTGCGAAGCAGTGGGCGTATAAAGGCAAGCCGCTCTACCTGTGGGGTAAAGGACCAGAAGCCAGGCGACAAGACCGGTGACGGCGTCAACAACGTCTGGCATATCGCCAAACCGTAAGCACTTGCTCCGCCCATGGCCGACTTCGCCGATGAGCTGGCACTGCAGATACCGCGACTGCGGCGTTATGCACGCGCGCTGACACACGATGCGGCGTGGGCGGATGATCTTGTGCAGGACACGCTGGAAAGAGCGCTGCAGCGGCGCTGGCTGTTCCGGTTCGGTACCAGCATCACTGCGTGGCTGCTTACCATGTTGTACCGCCTTTACTTGAATGAAGCGCCACGCCACCGAATCACTTCCGTTCCGCTGGAGGATGTTGCGGAGCCGGCTGCGCCGGGCGATCCGGCGCAACAGATTGATCTCCAGCGTGCGCTGGCTCGCCTCAGTCCAGAGCATCGCGCAGTGATTGTCCTGGTCGGACTCGAACAATTGAGCTACCAGGAAGTTGCCGAAATGTTGAATGTGCCGATTGGTACGGTCATGTCGCGGCTGGCCCGCGCGCGTGAGCAGATGCGAAAGTTGCTCTCGGAACAGCCAGCTGCGGCGGGCACATCTCCTTTAACCCGGGTCAAGTGATATGTCCAGTTCCCCCATCACCGAGATTGACCTGCACGCCCACGTAGACGGGCAGCTTGACCCCGCACGCCGAGCAGAGGTGGAAGCCTATCTGGCGGCGCACCCGGAAGCGGCAGCACAGGTACAGGCTTGGCGTACACAGAATCAGCTGCTGCATGCGGCATACGACAAGGTCCTGAATGAGCCCGTGCCATTGCGCCTGAGCACCGCCGTCCAGCCGCGACGCTGGCCGCGCGGGATGGCGGCAGCAATTGCATGGTTGAGCTGCGGCTTGGCCGCCGGATGGTTTTCCCATGCAATGTTGCAGCAGCAACCCTCCGGGCATGTCGTATTCGCACAAAGAGCGTTGGCAGCGCATGTCCTGTTTACGACGGAACAACGCCACCCGGTGGAAGTGCCCGCACAGCAGGAAGCACATCTGGTCGCCTGGCTGTCTAAGCGACTGAGTGCTCCGATCCGCGCCCCGAGCCTGCAGGAGCAAGGATTCTCCCTGCTGGGTGGGCGGTTACTGCCCGGTGAGGCAGCATCAGGAAGTGCATCGCCATTGGCGCAGTTGATGTACGAATCGGCAAATGGCGAGCGATTGACCCTTACGGTGCGGCACGCTTCCCAGCCTCAGCCCGAAACCGGATTCAAGGTTTTGGAGCAGAATGGTGCCAGTGTGTTTTATTGGATTGATCGCGAATACGGATATGCGTTGTCCGGTGGCATTGACAAGACCCGGCTCTTGGAAGTCGCGCGTGCAGTCGATGCGCAGCTTCGGCGCTGAACACGTGAGGCAGAGCTTCCATTGAATGGAACGCGCACCGTTTTTTCACATTTCATGGAGAAATTATGTTGATCAAGCGTAATCCGAACGGGATCGACATTCCATTCGGTTCGGAAATTACACCGCGTGCCATATTCGAGTCACGCCGCACTTTCATCAAGCAGCTTGCGTTGGGTTCCATCGCTGGCGGCGCGTTGGGCGACATGCTGTTGCGCGAAGCGTTCGCGCAGGCACCCGGAAAACAAAAGCTCGCCGCGAAAACGAATCAGGCATTTGTCGTGATGGACAAACCGACCGACTACAAGGACGCTACCACCTACAATAATTTTTACGAATTCGGTACCGAGAAGTCAGATCCCGCGGAGTTCGCCGGCGTACTGCGAACCCGCCCTTGGACGGTTGCTATCGAGGGGGAGGTGAAGAAGCCGATGACGCTCGACATCGACAGCCTGCTGAAGCTCGCCCCACTGGAAGAGCGGGTTTATCGCCTGCGGTGCGTGGAGGGCTGGTCGATGGTGATTCCCTGGATCGGCTATTCGTTCGCCGAGTTGATCCGGAAGGTGGAGCCGACCGGCAATGCGAAGTATGTCGAATTCATTTCGCTGGCCGACAAACAGCAGATGCGTGGCTTGCGCAGCCCGGTACTTGAATGGCCATATGTGGAAGGGCTGAGGCTGGACGAGGCGAACCATCCCTTGACTCTGCTCACGGTCGGCATGTACGGCGAGGTACTGCCCAACCAGAATGGTGCGCCAGTGCGCATCGTGGTGCCATGGAAGTACGGATTCAAATCCGCGAAGTCCATCGTGAAAATCCGATTTACGCGCGACCAGCCGCGCACCGCATGGAACATCTCGGCGCCGCAGGAGTACGGCTTCTATTCGAACGTCAATCCGAATGTCGATCACCCGCGCTGGTCGCAGGGAACCGAGCGCAGGATTGGCGAAGACGGCTTCTTCACGAAGAAGCGCAAGACGCTCATGTTCAACGGGTACAGTGATGTGGCATCGCTTTACACCGGCATGGATCTGAAGAAGTTCTACTGACGGCAGTGTTCAGCCCATGTTCAGCCCGACATCGCGCCAGCTAGTATTGTTGAAGGTCGTCTTGTTTATTGCGGCGTTGGTCCCGTTCTGTCGGCTCGTGCTGTTCGCATTCACCGACAGGCTGGGTGCGAATCCGATCGAGTTCATCACGCGCAATACCGGTGACTGGACCTTGTACTTCCTGTGCATGACATTGGCAGTCACACCCCTGCGTCGGCTGAGCGGCTGGAACTGGCTCATCAGGTTGCGGCGCATGCTGGGCTTGTTCGCGTTCTTCTACGCGGCCCTGCATTTCACGACGTTTCTCTGGTTCGACCATTTCTTCGATCTGGACGAAATGCTGAAGGACGTGGTGAAGCGACCATTCATTACAGTGGGATTCACTGCCTTCCTGCTGCTGGTGCCACTGGCCGTGACGAGCACGAATGGCATGGTGCGCCGCCTTGGCGGCAAGCGCTGGCAATTACTGCATCGACTGATCTACGTGATTGCCCCGTTGGGCATCCTGCATTTCTGGTGGATGAAGGCAGGGAAGAATGACTTCGCGCAGCCTATCCTGTTCGGCACCATTGTCGGATTGTTGCTGCTGCTGCGCCTGTACTGGAATGTGGTGCAGCCCAGAATGCAAAAGCGCCGGACGAAGCCGGCGCCAGTGTGAATCCCTGTTTTCTGCGGAATATCAGGGCAGCACAGACTCGAGAGCGAACAGATCGCTTGGCGCTTCACGGCGACGGATAAGGTGCACCTTGTCACCGTCGACCATGACTTCGGCGGCACGACCACGCGAGTTGTAGTTCGATGACATCGTCATGCCATAAGCGCCGGCCGACATGATCGCCAGCAGGTCGCCTTGTTCGATGGCCAGCGCACGTTCACGCGCCAGCCAGTCGCCGGATTCGCATACCGGTCCGACCACGTCATAGGTCTTGGCAGGCGCTGCGCGTTGCGCGACCGGCTGGACGCCATGCCATGCCTCGTACATGGCCGGACGCATCAGGTCGTTCATTGCTGCATTGACGATGGCGAAGTTCTTTGCCGCACCATGCTTCAGGAACTCAACTTCGGTCAGCAAGATGCCGGCGTTGCCGACGATGGAACGGCCCGGCTCGAACATCACCTGAATCGGAGCGCCCTTGTGGTTGAGCAGGCGCCATTTGTCGATCTTGGCAAACAGGCGCGTCAGATAGTCGCCCACGGCAACCGGCTTGTCGCCGTTATAGGAAATCCCGATGCCGCCCCCGATATCGAGGTGATGCATATGAATGCCTTCGAGCGCGAGGCGGTCGACCAGTTCGGTAAGGCGGTCAAGCGCCTCTAGCAGCGGCGCGTCGTCCAGAAGCTGGGATCCGATATGGCAGTCGATGCCGACCACGCGGATGTGGGGCAGCGTTGCCGCCATGCGGTAGGCGCCCAAGGCTTCTTCATACGCGATGCCGAACTTGTTTTCCTTCAGTCCCGTGGAAATGTAGGGATGGGTCTTCGGATCGACATTGGGGTTCACGCGCAGCGAAATCGGCGCCTGTTTGCCCATCTCGCCGGCGACCTCGTTCAGGCGCACCAGTTCTGCCGTCGATTCGACGTTGAAGCAGAGGATGTTATGTGTCAGCGCGAGGCGCATTTCCTCATGCGTCTTGCCCACGCCGGAAAAGATGACCTTGCGCGGATCCCCACCCGCTGCCAGCACGCGCAACAGTTCGCCACCGGACACGATATCGAAACCTGAGCCCAGGCGGCTGAGCAGGTTGAGCACAGCCAGATTGGAGTTCGACTTGACCGAGTAGCATACGAGTGCTCCGCTCTCGTCCCGGCGATTTTCCTTGCAGGCATTTGCATAGGAAGAGAAGTTCTCTACCAGTGCCGCCTTGGAGTACACGTACGTCGGACTGCCAAACTCCTTCGCAATTTCGTTAAGAGAAACACCTTCGGCGTGCAGCACGCCTTTTTGATAGGAAAAGTGGGACATGGGAACGGCAGGTTATTTGGAAGCAGGATTCTGGCTGTGGGTTTGTGCCGGCGCCGTCGCAGGCGCTGCCTGAGGTGCAGGCGTTGATACTGGCGCTGGCTTTGCCGGCAGGTAAAGCGGACCTTTTTGTCCGCATCCGGCCAATGCGGCAAGGATTAGCATTGCGCCAATGCGCGATGGGTGCAAAACGGACTTCACGATTAGAATCACGGGTTAAAGAAACTCAACGGAGTGTAGCATGACTGAATCGGAATTCCTGGACCTGGCAGAAGAGACGATGGACGCTATCGAAGCGGCTCTGGAGCGTGCGTCTGATGCCGGCGACGTAGATGTGGAGTGCAGCCGCAGCGGCAATGTGCTGGACATCGAGTTTGTCGACAATGGCTCGAAAATCATCGTTAACAGCCAGGCACCAATGCAGGAAATCTGGGTGGCAGCTAGATCCGGCGGCTTCCATTACCGATATGTTGACCGGCGGTGGGTTAATACCCGTGACGATTCGGAGTTGTTTTCCTCGCTGTCGAAGATGGTGAGTGAGCAAGGCGGTGCAGCGGTAACGCTTTCGCCCGCAGGATAAAAGAAACAGGGCCTGCTTGCGCAGGCCCTGCCGTTGCTCTTCACCCCCCCCGGGTCAGAACAGTTCGTTCTTCACCTCATCCTTCGCTTTTTCCTCTTCGGTCAAGGGCTGGTCGACCAATCCGAGACTGCGTACGCCGGTTCCTGGCGGGTTCTCCGCGTAATAGAAATCTGCTCCAACTTGCATGACACCTTCCGGTACGGGGCGCTCCTCGATCGGGACATCCTTCAGTGCCTTCTGCATGTAGCCGATCCAGATCGGCAGGGCAAGGCCGCCACCGGTCTCCTTGTTACCGAGATTCTTCGGTTGGTCAAAACCGATCCAGGCGACGCCAACGATCTTCGTTTGGTACCCGGCAAACCACGCATCAACCGAATCATTGGTGGTGCCAGTCTTGCCTGCGATGTCGGGACGTTGTAAGACCAGCGCCCGGGTCGCGGTGCCGAACTTGATGACGTCCTTCATCATGCTGTCCATGAGGAAGGCATTGCGTTCGTCAATGACGCGGTTGGCATCATCACCGGCGCGGTCTGGATTGGCCTGTGACAGCACACGCCCCTCCGAATCGGTCACCTTCGAGATGATGTACGGGCTTACCTTATATCCACCATTCGCAAACACGGCATAGGCTCCCGCCATCTGCAGCGGTGTAACTGCGCCTGCCCCCAACGCCAGCGTCAGGTAAGGAGGGTTCTTGTCGGCTTCGAAGCCAAAGCGCGTGGTGTACTCCTGTCCATACTTGGCGCCAATCTTGTGCAGGATGCGAATCGAGACCATGTTCTTTGACTTGGTCAGACCTTTGCGCATCGACATCGGGCCTTCGTACTTGCCGTCGTAGTTCTTGGGTTCCCACGCCTGGCCGCCTGTCTGGCCAGCGTCAAAGCTGATCGGACTGTCATTGATCATGGTCGCCGGGGACAGACCTTTCTCTAGCGAAGCGGAATATATGAAAGGTTTGAACGACGAACCCGGCTGGCGCCACGCCTGGGTGACATGGTTGAACTTATTGCGATTGAAGTCGAAGCCCCCCACCAGAGCGCGGATCGCGCCGTCTTCCGTGTTCGCTGCGACAAAGGCCGACTCGACTTCCGGCATCTGCGTGATGCTCCACGCGCGGTTCTCCTGCGTTACGCGGATGATGGCACCGCGCTTTACGCGTCGATTTGGCGGTGCCTTTTCGCTCAGCAGATGGGTTGCAAAGGCGAGTCCCGGTCCGGTGATCGTGATCTCTTCACCGGACGACAGGACTGCTTTCACGCTCTTTGGCGAGGCTTCAAGCACGACAGCGGCAACAATGTCGTCGCTGTCCGGATGCTCCGCCAGTTCGATTTCGATCGCGTTGTCGGCTTCCTCTTTCGATTCCGGAATCTCCATATAGCCTTCCGGACCCCGGTAGCCGTGACGCTTCTCGTAATCCATTACGCCTTTGCGCAGCGCGAGATAAGCGGCATCCTGGTCAGCCTTGGTAATCGTCGTATAGACATTCAGGCCGCGGGTATAGGCCTCTTCCTTGAACTGTTCATACACTAGTTGTCGCGTCATTTCGGCCACATACTCGGCATGCACGCCGAACTCGCTGGTGCCGGTCTTGATCTTTAGCGTTTGTTCCTTCGCCTTCTCGTATTCATCAGCACTGATGTACCCGAGGTGGAACATGCGCTGCAGGATGTACTGCTGCCGTGCGCGTGCACGCTTCGGATTGGCGACTGGGTTGTAGGCCGACGGAGCTTTTGGCAGGCCAGCCAGCATGGCGGCTTCCGCGACCGTCAGTTCCGAAAGCTTTTTGCCGAAGTAAATCTGTGCAGCCGAGGAGAATCCATAGGCGCGCTGCCCCAGATAGATCTGGTTCATGTACACCTCAAGGATCTGGTCCTTCGTCAGGTTCTGTTCGATTTTCCAGGCAAGCAGGATTTCATAAATCTTGCGCTTGAGCGTTTGCTCGCTGGAGAGGAAGAAGTTGCGGGCAACTTGCTGCGTGATCGTGGATGCGCCCTGCTTGGAGCTGTTGGTGAGGTTATGCAGTGCTGCACGTGCAATGCCGACGTAATCAACGCCACTATGGTCATAGAAGCGGTCATCCTCGATGGCGAGCACCGCCTTCTTCATGATGTCCGGGACTTCGTTGATGCGTACCAGGTTGCGACGCTCTTCGCCGAATTCACCAATTAGGACGTTATCGGCCGAGAAGATCCGCAGAGGAATCTTGGGCCGGTAATCGGTGAGGGAATCGAGGGCTGGCAAGTTCGGGTAGGCCATCACCAGCGCGAAGCCGATAATCAGTACAACGATCACTGCAAAGCCGGCGACGGCGCCGATTAGGCCGAGTGCCAAGCGCAGGGGCAGAGGAAACCGACGCTTTGGAGCTTGCTTGGAAGCGCCACCTGCGGATTTTTGACGGGTCATTCAGGGCAACAAATGAAGAGAGAGAAACGTAGGGATTATAACGGGGTGCAACGCTATTCCATATTGCTAAAAAATCAATTGTTCAGATTCGGCAACGTGGACAATTGGCAACGCAGTTACAAATTACTCGAAGGAAATTGCTTTACACCCGTCGAAGCTTATTGCTAGGATTTAATGTAACGTTGGATGTATATCACCTAAATACTGGTTTTTAAACGGATTTTTTGAGCATTGTGTTTTTTCGCTCATTCGACATCCAAACAAGTGGTGCGTTCACGCAATAAGCCACATTTTCAGGGAGAGCAACCCTTGGCCTTTGATTTTGGATCGTTACTTGGCAAGAAGAATCCACCGCTGATTGGCCTGGATATCAGCACCTCGGGCGTTAAACTCGTCGAATTGTCTGAAACAGGTAAGAGCGAATTTCGGTTGGAGCGCTTCGCAAGCGAGCCCTTGCCACGCGGCGCCGTTGTTGACGGCAACATTGAAAATATTGAGCAGGTGTCTGAAGCCGTGCGTCGCGTATGGAAGAAGAGTGGCACGCGCGCCAAGCACGTTGCGATAGCCATGCCGCCTGCGGCAGTCATCACGAAGAAAATTGTGCTGCCGGCTGGCTTGTCGGAAGGTGAGCTCGAAGTTCAGGTAGAAAGCGAAGCGAATCAGTACATCCCTTTCGCGCTGGATGAAGTGAGCCTGGATTTCGATGTCATTGGTCCCGCACCGAATGCACCGGAAGACGTCGAAGTGCTCATTGCTGCGACTCGCAAGGAGAAGGTCGAAGATCGGGTTGCGGTAGTCGAGGCCGCCGGTTTGAAGCCGATGGTCATGGACATCGAGTCCTACGCTGCCCGTGCCGCAATTGATCGCGTCACCGCTCAGCTGCCGAAGGGCGGGCAGGGGCAGATCGTTGCGTTGCTTCAAATTGGTGCGCAAGTCACGCATGTGTCCATGCTCCTCGACGGACAGGCCATCTATGAGCGCGAGCAGCCCTTCGGCGGGAATCAACTGACGCAGGACATCGTGCGGACCTACGGTCTGCCGTTTGAAGAGGCCGAGGTAAAGAAAATTGCGGGCGACCTGCCGGATGGCTACGATCGTGAGCTGCTTGAGCCCTTCCTCGAGAACGTTGCCTTGGAAGTGACCCGTGCGATTCAGTTCTTCTTTACTTCAACGCCCTATACGAGGATTGACCAGATTTTCCTCGCTGGCGGCTGCGCCAATCTCCCAGGTATTGTGGAGCTGGTCGCGGAGCGCACCAAGGTTTCTACTTCAGTGGTAAGCCCATTCAAAGGTATGCAAGTTGCGCCTAATGTGCGCGAAAAACAATTGCGAGCCGAAGCACCTTCCTATTTGGTCGCATGTGGATTAGCGATGCGGAGGTTTGACTAATGATCCGGATTAACCTCCTTCCTCATCGCGAGGAGAAACGTAAGCAGCGCAAGGCAGCGTTCTTGCGGTTGCTTGTGCTCTCTGCACTTGCAGGGTTTGCGGTAGTACTTGCTGCAAGTGGTTTTTTGGCTGCGCAAATCGCGAACCAGACGCAGCGTAATGAATTCATCAAGACCGAAAATGCCAAGCTGGATGCGCAGATAAAAGAGATAGCGACACTGAAGCAGGAAATCGAAGCGCTCAAAGCGAGACAGCAGGCGGTGGAAGACTTGCAGAGCGATCGCAATCAACCTGTTTATTTGATGGATGAGCTGGTCAAGCAAGTCCCGGAGGGGATTTATCTCCGGTCGTTCAAGCAGGATGGTCAGCGAGTGGCGCTTAATGGCTACGCTCAGTCAAATGAGCGGGTGTCCGAATTGCTTCGGAATTTGGGCAATAACTCACCGTGGCTGGAGCGCCCGGATCTTATCGAGATTCGGTCCTCCTCAGCAGGCCAAGGCAAGGATGCGAAAAGAGTATTTGAGTTCACAGTCAATGTCGGGATCAAGCGTCCGCGCGACAAGGAGCAGGCAGCTCTAGCCGCGCAAGGTGCAGCACCGAAGCGCCCCTGAAACGAAAGACGCACTATGGCAGATCTGAAGAAAATTGGAGAGTCCATTTCCGCTCAGTTTCGCGGTCTAAATGGAAGGGATCCCGGGCAATGGCCGGTAATTCCGCGGATGCTGTGCGGGCTAGGTACCTTGTTGGGCGTTGTTGTGCTCGGCTGGTTCCTCTACCTCAGCAGCCAGAAGGAGGAGCTTGAGGCTGGCGAGCAGGAAGAAGTACAGCTCAGGGAAGCTTATAAGAGCAAGATACAGCAGGCCATTAATTTGGACAGTTTGCGCAAGCAAAAAGAGCAGGTGGGCGAGTATGTGTCGACCCTCGAGAAGCAATTACCTAGTAAGGCTGAAATGGATGCACTGCTATCCGATATCAACCAAGCTGGCTTGGGTCGCGGATTGCAGTTCGAGCTGTTTAGACCTGGGCAGGTTATTGTGAAGGACTACTATGCGGAGTTGCCAATCACGATTAAGGTGACCGGTAATTACCATGATGTTGGAGCGTTTACCAGCGACATTGCGAATCTGCCGCGTATCGTCACACTGAATAATTTGAGCCTTATGGCTGGTAAAGACAATATTCATACTCTCGATGCGATTGCAAAGACCTTCCGGTATCTCGATAGCGAGGAAGTCGCCGCGCAGCGCAAAGCCAAGGGGGCGAAGAAATGACTATCTTTCGCATACGAGTTCTTGTGCCCGCCATTACTCTGCTTGCATCCTTGTCGGGATGCGGGGATGGAGAGGAGCAAGAGGTTCGGCAGTGGATGGAAGATGTGCGTCGTCAAACGCCGGTCACTGTGCAAAAAGTATCGGAGCCGAAGACATTTACTCCCTTCGTGTACGAGCGTAAAGAAGAAATCGATCCCTTTAGCCCGGTAAAGCTTGCAGCAGCACTGGCGAAGCTAGATGCAAAATCTAATAGTGCTTTGAAGCCAGATCTCGACCGGCGCAAGGAGCCATTGGAGGAATTTCCTCTTGATGCAATCAAGATGGTGGGCACCTTGCAAAAAACCGGCTTGAGCTATGCGCTTCTGCAGGTGGACAAGTCAGTGTTTCAGGTAAAGGTCGGGAATTACATCGGACAGAACTTTGGGATGGTCACGAAGGTCACCGACACCGAAGTTGAGCTAAGGGAAATCGTTCGCGATGCGGCTGGTGACTGGGTCGAGCGCAAAGCTAAGTTAGAGTTGCAGGAGAGTGCAAAATGATGGGCGTCACAACAAACTATTCGCAAGTGAGCGCAATCGCGCGCAAGTTCTGGCAGCAATGCATCGTGGCATGCGTCGCGCTAGCCTGCAGTCTGGCCCAAGCACAAGAGAATGCGATCGATTCAATCGACGCAAACCAGCAAGGGGCTAACGTCATCGTAAAGGTTACGTTGAAAAATCCGGTAAAGAAACCGCCTATCGGTTTTTCCATTACCAGTCCAGCACGCATCGCACTCGACTTTGCATCAACCGCAAATGCAACGGGCAAGACCGCGCAGGATATCAACATGGGAGACGTGCGTAGCGTCAATTTGGTCCAGGCTGGTGAACGGTCGCGGCTAGTGTTCAATTTGCTTCGCCCCCTCAACTATGCGACCACTGTTGAAGGCAAGACAGTGATTGTCACCATTGATGGCTCGGGCGGCGTGGCGACCGCAGTGAATGCTGCTGGCGTTCCGGTTGCCGACCAAGCCTCTTTAACTGGGAAACCTGCCCTGCGCGACATTGACTTCCGTCGTGGCGCAAACGGTGAAGGACGAATCGTCGTCGACCTGCCGAGTAATCAGATTGCAGTGGACGTTCGTCAGCAGGGGCAAGCAATTGTGGTTGACTTCTTAAAAGCTGGCTTGCCGGAAGTGCTTCGTCGTCGTCTTGACGTTACCGATTTTGGCACACCGGTTCAAATCATCACAACGTCGTCGCAAGGCGAAAATGTACGCATGCGCATAGAGGCGAACGGGTTGTGGGAGCATAGTGCATATCAGAGTGATACTCAGCTAGTTGTTGAAGTAAAACCGATCAAGGAAGAGCCGAATAAGCTGGTGCAAGGTACGCAAGGCTATCGCGGAGAACGCCTTTCCCTGAATTTCCAAAATGTCGAGGTACGCGCAGTTCTGCAGGTTATCGCCGACTTTACTGGGCTTAATATCATTACGAGTGACACAGTTAGCGGCAACCTGACGCTTCGCCTGAAGGATGTGCCGTGGGACCAAGCACTTGACATCGTGATGCAGGCCAAAGGTCTCGACATGCGAAAAAATGGTTCAGTACTTTGGATTGCTCCCAAGGACGAACTCTTGACAAAGGAAAAGCTGGAACTGGAGCAAAGGGCCCAAATCGCGGAGCTTGAGCCGTTGCGGACTGAGACGTTCCAACTGAATTACCAGAAGGCGGAGGCGTTCAAGCAGATCTTCGGCATCGAAGGAGGCGGTGGAGGGCGCAGTATCCTGTCTAAGCGGGGTAGTGCAGTCGTTGATCCTAGGACTAACCAAATCTTCATAACGGACATTCCATCGAAGCTTGATGAAGTACGTAAACTGGTTCAAAAGACCGATATAGCAAGTCGCCAAGTGCTTATCGAGGCGCGGATTGTCGAGGCGAATGATACGTTCAGCAGAAACTTGGGTGCGAAGCTGGCTTTTGGCTTGCAGACAACGCCCAATGGAAGAATTTTTGAAGCGAGCGGCCGCCAAACAGGTACGGTAAACGCTGCGGGCGGATCAGGAAGTAATGCGCCTGGTCTTAATTCTCCTGCATTGGCGACCGTAAACGGCAATCCCGTGAATTTGCCCGCTAATGGTATTAATGGCTATAACCCAGGCTCTCTTGCGTTGACGTTATTCAATGCAGCTGCAACCCGATTCATTGGTTTGGAGCTTACGGCGTTGGAAGCGGACGGCAAGGGGAAAATTATTTCCAGTCCCCGCGTGGTCACTGCAGACCAGCTTAAGGCTCTGATTGAACAAGGAACGGAGCTGCCGTATCAGCAGGCAACGAGCAGTGGTGCAACTAGTGTTGCATTCCGAAAGGCGAACTTGAAGCTCGAGGTTACTCCACAAATTACGCCGGATGGAAATGTTATTCTTGATGTAGACGTCAACAAAGATAGCGTTGGTCGCGAAACACTTTCTGGTTTCGCAATCGACACTAAACACGTGAAGACCCAGGTCTTGATCGACAACGGCGGAACGGTAGTGATTGGTGGTATCTTCCAACAGACTGAACGCGATTCACTCACCAAGGTACCACTTTTCGGCGATATCCCGGTCCTCGGTCATCTCTTTAAGACAACGGGCGTAACGAACGAAAAAACCGAATTGCTTATTTTCCTGACACCGAAGATCGTGGACGAGAAGCTTTCCGTTCGTTAAACTAGCTGGCTTAGTGAGCAGGATGTCAAGAATCGAGAAAGAGCTTCTAAAGCGTGCAGGGAAACATTTTTTTGATCGGCCTGATGGGCGCTGGCAAGACTACCGTCGGTCGCGCGCTGGCCAGAAAGCTGAACAAGCGATTTATCGATTCTGACCACGAGATTGAGGCGCGTACAGGCGTCTCGATCCCTCTTATCTTTGAGATTGAAGGTGAGGCCAGCTTCCGCCAGCGTGAGTCGGAAGTGATTCGCGACCTGACTTCACAATCGGATATCGTACTGGCAACGGGAGGAGGAGCAATTCTGAAGCCCGAGAACCGCGAATACCTGAAAAACCGCGGCACCGTGATTTACCTGCGTGCCAGCATCAACAGCATCCTCCAGCGCACCAGCCACGACAAGAACCGGCCTTTGCTGCAGACCGCCGACCCCCGCCAACGGCTTGAGCAGTTGGCCCGCGAACGCGAGCCTTATTACCTTGAAATTGCCGACTTCGTCGTCGAAACCGGCCGGCCTAACGTACAATCGCTGGTACAGACGATTGTTACGCAGCTTGAGCGCAGACCCAAGCCAATCGCGGACAACGATAAGCCAAATCCAACTTCTTAAATAGACACATGACGAAGCAGCTAACCGCCCCGATCACATTGAAAGTCGACCTCGGGGAGCGAGGCTATCCGATTACGATTGGCGAATGTCTTCTGGACGATCCAAGCCTCGTCAACCGGCAAATAACCGGCCGGCGTGTGGCAATCGTTACTAATACCACTGTTGGTCCCCTTTACCTGGAAAAGCTGAGCAAGGCGTTTATTGAAGCAGGCAAGCAGGTAACAACCGTTGTTCTGCCGGACGGGGAGGAAGAGAAAAACTGGAGCAGCCTGATGCAGGTATTTGACGTGCTCCTTTCTGAAAAATGCGACCGCAAGACAACGCTGGTTGCCTTGGGCGGAGGGGTCATCGGCGACCTGACCGGTTTTGCTGCTGCGACCTATATGCGGGGGGTTCCCTTTGTACAGGTACCCACTACATTGCTGGCACAGGTTGATTCGTCCGTTGGCGGTAAAACGGGTATTAATCATCCGCTCGGGAAGAACATGATCGGCGCGTTTTACCAACCGCAAGCTGTGATCGCCGATACGACTACCCTGAGCACCTTGCCTAGTCGAGAATTGTCGGCTGGACTGGCAGAGGTCATCAAGCACGGCGCCATTATCGATGCACGCTTCTTCGATTGGATTGAGGCCAACATAGCAAAGTTACTGGATCGGGATCCTACTGCACTCGCATATGCAATCCAGCGCTCGTGCGAAATCAAGGCTGACGTCGTGCGGCAGGATGAGCGCGAGGGAGGCTTGCGGGCGATCCTCAATTTCGGTCATACCTTCGGCCATGCGATCGAAGCGGGTTTGGGGTATGGCGAGTGGCTGCATGGAGAAGCGGTCGGATGCGGTATGGTAATGGCTGCTGATCTGTCGCAGCGCCTTGGGTTTATTGATGAAGCGGCCAAGATACGGGTAACAAATCTTGTGCGGGCCGCAGGGCTTCCGGTTGTCGCTCCGGATTTGGGCGCTGATCGTTGGCTCGAGTTAATGCAGGTCGACAAGAAGAATGAGGGTGGACAGATCAAGTTCATTCTTCTCAAGCCGCTCGGGACCGCGGTCATCATTCCCGCGCCGCAAGATGCGCTGCTCGCCACACTGAAGGCCTGTGTCGCGAAATGAATTTCGAAGCCAGCCTCGCACCTTATGCCGCCAGTTCTGCGGCATCGCGGGGTCGGCGCTTTCCTGAGGCAGCACCGTCATCGCGCACCGAGTTTCAGCGTGACAGGGATCGGATTATCCATTCGACCGCGTTCCGTCGGCTCGAGTACAAGACCCAGGTATTTCTCAACCATGAAGGCGACCTCTTCCGGACACGCCTGACGCACAGTATCGAAGTTGCACAGATCGCCCGCTCCATCGCACGTAATCTGCGCCTGAACGAGGATCTGGTTGAAGCCATCTCCTTGGCGCACGATCTTGGGCACACGCCGTTCGGACATGCCGGCCAGGAAGCGCTGAACGGATGTATGAAGGATTATGGTGGTTTCGAGCACAACCTTCAGAGCCTGCGGGTCGTCGACGAGCTGGAGGAGCACTACGGCGCGTTTAACGGCCTGAATCTCATGTTCGAAACACGCGAAGGCATCCTCAAGCATTGTTCCGCTGCGAATGCGGCCAAGCTCGGCGATATCGGGCGGCGTTTCATCGACAATAAGCAACCCACGCTGGAGGCGCAGCTGGCGAACCTAGCGGACGAGATCGCCTATAACAATCACGACATCGACGATGGCCTGCGTTCCGGGCTACTGACCTCAGCGCAATTGGAAGAGGTCGATTTCTGGGCTCGCCACCGCAGAGAGGTGGAGTCGGTCTATCCGGGAATTGGTGGGCGGCGTGCGGTGCATGAAACAATTCGTCGCATGATCAACGCATTGATCGTCGACCTCATCCAGACATCGCAAGCACATATCCAGGATGTTCAGCTACAAAACGTCGACGATGTGCGCAATGCGCCGCCGCTCATTGCCTTCTCCGATGAAATACGTAAGGAAGCAGTCCTGCTCAAGCGATTCTTGCGCCAGAACCTGTATCAGCACTATCAGGTGAACCGCATGACAAGCAAGGCGCGGCGAATCGTCAGGGAACTGTTCGATGCCTTTATGCAAGAGCCGAGATTACTGCCGCCCGATTATCAGGTCCAAGCAATCGACGGCGATCCCGATCGCCAGCGCATTCAGGCGCGGAAAGTCGCCGACTATATTGCCGGCATGACGGATCGCTATGCAATGCGCGAGCATCGGCGTTTGTTCATGATCGGCGAAATCTGAGTTGCCTGCTTACCGGGCCAAGGGCAGACTAGGTGCTACTGTTTCTGCTTTGCTCGCTGTTCGCATTCATTCAAGGTGCCGCAGCGGGTGCGCGTGCGTTGGCCATGCCGGCTCAAAAAAGTGGTTGACCATATCGCGCGTGACGTCGTTCAGCGACTTCGGATTCCAGTTCGGCGCGTTATCCTTGTCTATTACCACGGCACGGATGCCTTCCAAAACCTCTCCATGCTCAAAGCTACGCCGGACCATCGTACGCTCCAAGCGCAGGCAATCGGCGACGCTCATGCTGGCGCCACGACGCAACTGCGCCAGGGTCACGCACATCATCAAGGGCGAGCGTTTATTCATCACGGCTAAGGTCTTTTGAGCGAACTGGCTCGCATCTCCGGCCAGGGATGCACAGATCTTGCGAACGTCATCGTGAGCGAAATGCCTGTCAATTGCTCCCCGTTCGGTCGCCAGCATACTGTTTGCAGGATCGGCCTGCGAACGGAACGGTTCGGCAAACGCCTGCACAACCTGGCGCACGTCGCCTGAGGTGTGCGTTGCCAGCAGTTCTTGCAGAGCAGGTAATTTTTCTACGGGTACGAAAACATCCGCCAAACCGGCGTAAAGAGCATCTGCGGCATTGATCGTTTCGCCAGTTACGCCTAGATATGCACCGATTTGGCCGGGCGTCCGGGACAGGAAATAGCCGCCTCCGACATCAGGGAACAGTCCAATGTTCACTTCGGGCATAGCCATCCGGGTACGGTCCGTCACGATGCGCATGCGGTTGGCGGTACCCGCCTGGGCTACGCCCATTCCGCCGCCCATCACAATCCCATCCATGAAAGCGATATAGGGCTTCGGGTAAAAATGGATCAGATGGTTCAACGCATATTCTTCGGTGAAGAAGTCCTCGAGGAGTGCGCTGCCATCTTTCGGTGTACTCATGCCGGCTTCGTAAAAAAAGCGGATATCGCCGCCAGCACAGAATGCTCTTTCGCTTGTGCTGTTGATTACAACGGACTGAATTGTTTCGTCGGCGCGCCAGGCGAGCAAGCCTTTCGTCATCGAACGGATCATGTCGAGTGACAGCGAATTAAGCGCCTTCGGCCGATTCAGGGTAATAAAGCCTGTATTGTTCTTGACGGAGAGTTGGACGAGATCAGTCATATCGGCGGCATGTTCATCAACGAAGATTAGCCTATTTTATCGAGAATGACAGCGGCAAGCAGTCATCGCACCGACATTTGACAGATCGATCCTGCCGATGTTGAGCCGACGGGCAAGACAATAGAAAAGGGGGCATCCTATGCCCCCTTGTCCGCTTGCCGAATCTAGTCGTGCTGTTTGCTCAGGTTGCCGCAGGCTGCTCCGGCATACGCTTGATGCCCTCATGCTGATGATCCTGCACCTTGGTTTTGTATTTGAGAACCTGGCGATCCAATTTATCGATCAGCAAATCAATCGCGGCGTAAAGATCTTCGGCAAAGCTCTCCACATGAATCACATTTCCCCTTAAGCGCAGGTTGACTTCGGCGCGTTGACGTTTCTCCTTTTCCGACGGCTTTTCAACACCCAAGATGACTGCAACATCAATGACATGATCGAAATGGCGTCTAATTCGCTCCAGCTTCGTTTCCACGTATTCGCGAATAGAGGGAGTCAATTCGAGGTGATGTCCACTGATTATGAGATTCATACAGCGCTCCTATGGATGGTGTCGCTGGCGGTTCGCAACGTGCCCTACTGCATCTCCGCGTAGAAGACTACGCCGGAACACAGCAACAAAGACAACACAATAACTACAGGGATTTGCGCAGATTGACGGGGGGAATCTTCAGGGCTTCGCGGTACTTGGCAACAGTGCGACGCGCCACGACCATGCCTTGCTCCCCCAACATATCTGCAATTTTGCTGTCAGAGAATGGATTCTTGGGGTCTTCTGCTCCTATCAATTGTTTGATCAGCGCACGTATCGCGGTTGACGAAGCCTCTCCCCCCGCTTCGGTCGCCACATGGCTGCCGAAAAAGTATTTCAACTCGAACATGCCGTGGGGGGTAAGCATGTATTTTTGAGTTGTTACACGAGAAATAGTGCTCTCGTGTAAACCCAGTGTATCAGCAATTTCACGCAAGACAAGAGGGCGCATGGCCACTGCGCCATGCGAGAAAAAGTTGCGCTGCCGGTCCACAATCGCCTGCGCAACGCGCAGGATCGTGTCAAAACGCTGGCGCATGTTCTTGATTAGCCATTTCGCTTCCTGAAGCTGCGAAGTAAGCGATCCCTCACCCTTGTTCTGTTTCAGAATATTGGCGTACAAGGCATTCACGCGCAGCCGTGGCATGACGTCATGGTTGAGCATGACCTGCCAGCCGTTCTTCGTGCGCTTGACGATCACATCGGGGACAACATAGTCCGAAGTGTCCGATGCAAACAGGGCACCTGGATGTGGGTTGCAGCGCTTGATGACGTGCTGTGCCTCGCGCAGATCTTCTTCATCGCAGTCGAGGACTTTCTTCAGTTTGTTGAAATCGCGCTGGGCAAACAAGGCAAGATGGTTCTCGACGATATCCAGTGCGCGGCGCCGCGTGACGAGCGGAACCTTCGGAAAGCGCTTGATCTGGATCGCGAGGCATTCTGATGCATTGCGTGCGCCCACGCCCGCAGGCTCGAAGCTCTGCAACAGCTTCAGCGCGACCGACAACTCCTCTGGTTCGATCTCCAGCTCTTCGGGCAAACGCGCATGGATTTCTTCGAGGGACTCTTCCAGGTAGCCGTTATCGTTCAACGCATCAATGATCAGCTCAACCAATGCGCGGTCGCGCGGTTCGCGTACCGTTACGCGCATCTGCTCCAGCAGGTGTTCGCGCAACGTTGTTTCGTGCGCTTCGAGTTGTGGACGTGCCTCGTCGTCTTCCGGGGCTTTCGAAGTGCGCGCCACATCGTCAAAGCTCCATTCACTCTCGCTTGCCGAGGTGCCTTCCGACGCGTCGCCACCTTCGTAACCACCATCCGATTCGTCAGAAGATGAAGAGCCGTTAACCTCCGACGTCGGCGCATCGCTGCCGTTGCCCGTTGTGCCGGGGCTGATCGCACCATCTGCGAGCAGGCGAACAGAATGATCGAGTGGATCGTCGACGCGCTCGAGAAGCGGATTGTCGGACAGGATTTGTTCCAGCTCCTGGTGCAACTCAAGCGTCGACAGTTGCAGCAGGCGAATCGATTGCTGCAACTGGGGCGTCAGCGCCAGATGTTGCGAGATGCGAAGTTGGAGTGTCTGTTTCATACCTGTTTGGTTCTTCCTTACATCCGGAAGTGCTCACCCAAATACACGCGCCGTACGGACTCGTTCGCAATAATGTCGTCCGGCCTGCCGCTGGCAAGGACCGAGCCCTGATTGATGATATAGGCGCGGTCACAAATGCCAAGTGTTTCACGCACGTTGTGGTCGGTAATAAGCACGCCGATCCCGCGCTCCTTCAGGAAGCGTACGATACGTTGGATCTCAATGACGGCAATCGGGTCCACGCCGGCGAACGGTTCATCCAGAAGCACGAAGCGCGGATTGGTTGCCAGCGCACGCGCAATTTCGACGCGCCGTCGTTCGCCGCCTGATAATGACAAGGCTTGGTTCTCGCGAAGTCGTTCGATTTGCAAGTCGGCGAGCAAGTCGTCCAGTCGCTTGTCGATCTCGACACGGGATAAAGGTTTGCCGTCGACACGCTGCAGTTCCAGCACCGCCCTGATGTTTTCCTCGACAGTCAGCTTGCGGAATACAGATGCTTCCTGCGGTAAATAGGACAGGCCTAGCGTGGCGCGCCGGTGAATCGGCAGGCGCGAGATCGATGTTCCATCAAGATCGATTTCTCCCGCATCCGACGGCACCAAGCCAACGATCATGTAAAAGGACGTTGTCTTGCCGGCACCGTTCGGACCAAGCAGGCCAACGACTTCGCCGCTTTCTACCTGAAGCGATACATCATGCACCACCTGACGTGAGCCGTAACTCTTCTGCAAGCCGCGGACGACCAAGGTGCTCGCCATGTCATTTATCCTTTGACTCGGTGCGCGGCTGGATCGTCGCCTTGATCCGCCCGCCGCCCGGCTTGCTTTCGCCGGTTGCCGTGTTATTTACGGTGAAGAACTCTGCGCGGCTGTCGTACGAAATAAACTCGCCTTCCACTTCATCGGTCGGCTTGTTGCCTTCGAGGCGACGAATCATGGCTTTGGAAAACAGCTTGACGATTTCCGTCTTGCCATCGTATTCGATGCGTTCGGCATGCCCTTCGACCCATTGGTTTGGACCGGCATCACGTTTTTGCCGGAAGGTCGCGAGTCCGCCGGCAGGCGCCAGGAGTGTGGCGAACTGATAGCCGGCCGGATCCTGCGTCACGATCATCTTGTGCGCCCGCATGATCAGCGTACCCCGGGTAAGAACCACATTGCCGGCAAAAGTATTAATCTGCTTTACATCGTCGTAAGCCATCTGATCGGCCTCGACGTTGGTTGGCTTGTCGGAGTCGGCTTTCTCAGCGTGCACGTTGCCAGTGGCAGCGGCCGTTAGCATCAACAGCAACAAGAAAAAACGTTTCATGAAAAATCTCGAAAGTGATGCATCAAGTTATATCGGATTAACGCAACGGGGCTTGATACGTGCCATGAACATTGCTTGTCAAACGCAGTTCACGCGTGGCGTTATTCGCATACATGCCGGTACCCGTCAGCTTCGATCGGCCAAGCGTAATCTCCACCGGCTTATCCGTCTTCACAACATCGTCGTCAGGCAATAAGAGCAGGTAATCCGATGCCACGTGCATCGGTTCAACATCGGGTGCCGCTGGACGATCCAGGTGGACGTTGTCATACATATGCACTTGGCTACTGTCGCTGTTGATTGTCGCGCGGTCCGAGTGCATCGTCATCGGTGGACGAGCTTGGTTCAGATTGCTGACAACCGGTTGCACAATGTCGTAGGAATCGTCTACCGGGTTGTGCGTCATTTTGTTGCCCGAAAAATGGTACTGGGCCTTGCCCTCCGGCGAGATTTTGATGTAGCTAAACTTTTCAACGTAAAAATCGGGCTCGGTTCGTTCTACATTCGGCAGCGTATCTTCCGTCGCGCGGCGCATGACTTCGTATAGCCAGAAGCTGCCAAGCGCCAAGCCAATCATCAATGCCAAGACGGCCGCCAAGCGGAACCGCCTCGCCGTCCGCGGGTCGCTCATGCCAGATACGGCGCCAGTGCCGTCTCGTAGTTGCCTTGCGCACGCATAATGAAATCGCACAGTTCCCGGGCAGCGCCCCGTCCTCCAGCAGCCTGCGTCACGTAATGCACGCGTGAACGAACCTCGGGATGACCATTCGGGACGCTCGCGGCAAAGCCGGTTCGCAGCAGGATCGGCAAGTCGATGACGTCATCACCGACAAACCCGCAGGCGCTGGCAGCAATTCCGGTTTGCGAAAGCAATTGCTCGAATGCAGCCAGTTTGTCGTGTACGCCTTGGTACAGGTGCTGAATGCCGAGGTCGGCTGCGCGGCGCGCGACGATTTCGGACTTGCGGGCACTGATGATGGCAGTAGCGACTCCGGACTGTTGCAGCAGCTTGATGCCGTGTCCATCGAGAACATTGAAGGTTTTGATGGTTTCGCCGTCCGGGCCGTAATGCAGGCTGCCGTCCGTCAAAATGCCGTCAACATCGAAGATCATGAGCTGTATGCGCGCAGCCCGGGCGACAGCATCCGCCTGCATCAGATCACCTTTGCGCGTGTGAGGTCGTGGATATGCAATGCGCCAACCAGCTTCCCCTCGGCATCAGCGACCAGCAATTGGTTGATGCGGAACTGTTCCATCAGCTCAACGGCTTCCACTGCCAGCTGATCCGGGTTGATGGTGCGCGGATTCGCATGCATGACGTCCACCATCTTCAGCTTGCCGAAGTCTTGTGCCGTTTCGATCAGGCGGCGCAAGTCACCGTCGGTGAAGATGCCGAGGACGCGATTTGCTTCATCGACGATGGCCGTCATTGCCATGCCTTTTTTCGTGATTTCCAGCAAGGCCGTTGGCAAGGGGGTATTCGCGGCGACCGACGGAATTGCCTCCCCGCTTCGCATGACGTCACGGACATGTGTCAACAGGCGGCGGCCGAGTGCGCCGCCCGGGTGTGAGCGGGCGAAATCCTCTTCGCGGAAACCGCGTGCGTCGAGCAGTGCAACGGCGAGCGCGTCGCCTAGCGCCAGCGTGACCGTGGTACTGGCAGTCGGCGCCAGATTCAGTGGGCACGCTTCCTTGTCGACGCGGGCATTCAGGTGGATATCTGCCAGTTTTGCCAGACGGGAGGATTCATTGCCAGTAATTGCAATCAGCTTCGCGCCCATCCGCTTGATGATCGGAATGATGGCAATGAATTCGGCCGCCTCGCCTGAATTGGAGATTGCAATGACAACGTCATGTTCGGTAATCATGCCAAGGTCGCCATGGAGGGCTTCGGCGGCATGGACGAACAATGCCGGTGTCCCGGTGGACGCGAGGGTCGCGGCGATCTTGCGGGCAATATGACCGGACTTGCCGATGCCGGACACGACGACACGTCCGGTTCCATGCATCAGCAGCGCAACGGCTTGAATAAAACTGTCATCCGCGCTGTTGGACAGGCGGTTTTTCAGGGCCAGGATAGCGTCGGCTTCGATCTGCAGCGTGTTGCGCGCGAGTTCAAGCGCGCGCTGTGCTGTTTTTGCATCAAAAGCTTTCGACAGGTTTTTTGCATCGGTTACACTCATGCGGGAAGTATAAACGAATTACGAAAGCAAAAAATCTGCCAGTCATAACAAAAATATCCTTGCGCCACCGTCTCGCTTGCCCGTCTTTTTTCTCTAAGCCATTCATTTAAAAAGGAAATGTGAGCTGACTTCGCTTGCGCCAGGTCGGACGGCATGCTGGCGGGCACGCAACAGGTTTTCGCTTCTGTTGGGATTTCAGTAGTTTTTCTTTTAAGGAAAGCGCGTCGGTCCTAGCGGTGCGCTGGCGGTACGCGCAATTTAATCATTCTTTACAACGCATGTTTTCGGCTCTTGAACTGACGCTCATCCTGCTCGGCGCTGCCGTGCTGGGCGTGGTCGCGTTCCGCATGTTGCATCTGCCGCCGATGCTGGGCTATTTGATCGTCGGCATCGTTATCGGGCCGCATGCGCTCGGGCTTGCTGCAGAGAACCAGACGACGCACACACTGGCCGAGTTCGGTGTTGTCTTCCTGATGTTTTCAATCGGGCTGGAGTTCTCGCTTCCAAAACTGATATCGATGCGGCGCATCGTCTTCGGCCTCGGCATGGCGCAGGTGCTGCTGACGATAGGTGCAACCATGCTGTTTGGCTGGCTGATGGCTTTTTTCCTGCCGCAGCTGATGGATATCAGCTGGCGCGCCGCATTCGCGCTTGGTGGTGCGTTGGCCATGTCGTCTACGGCGATCGTCTCGAAGCTGCTTACGGAAAGGCTGGAGCTGGAAACGCCACACGGCAGGCAGATTATCGGCATCTTGTTGTTCCAGGATTTGGCCGTTGTACCGTTGCTGATTCTCGTCCCGGCGCTTGCCGGCGACTCCGATGATCTGTTGGCCACGCTGGCACTCGCAGGCATGAAAGCCGGCATCGTGCTCGTTCTACTACTGGTGATTGGCCAACGCCTGATGCGGAGCTGGTTCCGGATTGTGGTGAAGCGGCGCTCGCAGGAGCTGTTCATGCTGAACCTGCTGTTGATCACGCTGGGTGCGGCATGGATTACCGAGCGCGCCGGCCTGTCGCTGGCGCTTGGCGCATTTGTCGCCGGCATGCTGATTTCGGAAACCGAATACAAACATCAGGTGGAGGAAGACATCAAGCCGTTCCGCGACGTGCTGATGGGCTTGTTTTTCATCACGGTTGGTATGCTGCTCAATGTACGGCTGGTGATCGACAATTGGTGGCTCGTGCTGTTGTTGCTGACGGCGCCTGTGGTGCTGAAGTTCGGGCTTATTGCGTTACTGGCGCGCCTCTTCGGCGCGACGACCGGCGTCGCGCTGCGCACCGGCCTCGGATTGGCCCAGGCGGGCGAATTCGGCTTCGTGCTGCTGAACCAGGCGGGCGGGCTCAAGTTGATGGATCCGCTGCTGATCCAGGTCATCCTCGCATCGATGGTGCTGTCAATGCTGATCGCGCCGTTCATCATCGCCAAGTCTGACGCGATCGTCATGAAGCTGTCGGCAAACGAATGGATGATGCAATCGCTAGCGCTGACACAGATTGCGACGCGCACGATGACGACGCAGAAGCATGTACTGATTGCCGGTTTCGGTCGTAGCGGCCAAAGCCTTGCCAAGCTGCTGGAGGAGGAGGGGATCGCGTATCACGCGCTCGACCTCGATCCGGACCGGGTGCGCGAAGCACAAGCTGCTGGTGCCAATGTGTCCTACGGCGATGCGGCTCGTCGCGAGAGCTTGGTGGCCGCCGGCATTCACCGTGCTGCAGCGCTTGTCGTTACTTTTGCCAGCACGCCGACCGCGCTGAAAGTATTGCATTTTGCCCATGAGCTGGCACCGACACTGCCCGTCATTGTGCGCAGCCACGATGATGCAGATCTCGACAAATTGCGGGAGGCTGGCGCGGCTGAAGTCGTCCCGGAGGCGATCGAGGGTAGCCTGATGCTCGCGTCGCATGCTCTTGTGATGCTCGGCGTACCGCTTCGGCGTGTGGTGCATCGGGTGCAGGTCGCACGCGACGAACGCTATGCATCCTTGCGCGGTTACTTCCATGGCACCAACGAAGACGATGCAGAGCACTTGCATGTACGCTTGCACTCCGTCACATTGACGGACGGGGCGCGCGCTGTTGGCAAGCCGCTATCCGCCTTGATGCTGCATGAGGTGGGGGCGGAAGTGACAACGCTCAGGCGAGGCAAGAGCCGGATGGAGGTTTCGCCGAATATGGTGCTGCAGGCGGGCGATATCGTCGTGCTGCGCGGTGCGACGGAGAGTGTCGCGCGCGCCGAAGAGAAATTGCTGAAATAAATTCATGTCTTTCCGTCAGGAAAGCAGAGTCTCAGATATGTCGCTACAATTTCGGGACCCCTCCTCGAAAGTGCGCACCAATGCAAGTCTTTGAACGCATCCTCGGCATCATCCTGCCGGTCTTCATCATCATCGGCATCGGATACGGCTATGCGCGCTTGCGTGGCGAACGCGTCAAATCGGACATGACATCGGTGAACCGGGTGAGCATGGACGTGCTGTGCCCGTTGCTGGTCTTTACGGCGCTGGCTGCCAAGGACTTCGACCTGGTACATAACGGTATGCTGATCCTTGCCGGCATCCTGATCGCCCTCGGGTCAGGGATGATTGCATGGCCGGTGGCGCGCCTGCTCGGGTATGACGTGCGCACCTTCATCCCGCCGATGATGTACAACAATTGCGGCAACATGGGACTGCCGCTTGCCGTGCTTGCATTCGGCACTGCCGGCCTGCCGGCTGCAGTTGCCTTGTTCATGGCATGCAACCTGATCTATTTCTCCGTCGGTATCAAGATCATCGAAAGCGGGCGTAACTACAGCACGCCGCTATGGAAGTTCATGCTCAGCCCGATGATGATGGCGATGATGATCGGCATGGTGTTTGCAATCTTTCGCATCGCCTTACCCGATCCGCTGATGCTCGCATTGAAAATGCTGGGTGATGCCTGCATTCCGTTGATGCTGTTTGCGCTCGGCGTGCGCATGCTGGATGTGAACTTCAAGAGCTGGCATATTGGTGTGGTCGGCGCCATCGTATGCCCGGTGGGCGGCCTGGTCGTCGCATGGCTGCTTGATGGCGTGCTGCCGCTGACGCCGATGCAGCGCGGCCAGATGTACCTGTTCGCTTCGCTGCCGCCGGCAGTCTTCTGCTTTATGGTGGCCGAGCAATACAAGCAGGAGCCGGATAAGGTGGCTTCGATTGTTTTGCTCGGCAATCTTGCCGCGCTGGCCTTTGTGCCACTTGGCCTGTGGATGGGGTTGCCTGCCTGATAGGACGGAAAATCGCTATTTTGTCGGGAGCACCTCGAAGCGTTCCTCAGGGATCGATGCATCATCGATGTCAGCAATTGCGACCTCGCGCACCCGTGCAGCTGCCGGCCCGCGCTGCGACCAGGTGATGATCCCGTCGATTGCATCCGGTGCACCGCGCACAGCGGCTTCCACCGATCCGTCGGCGCGGTTGCGCACCCATCCGGCAAGCTTCAGGGCTCGCGCCTGCGCTTCAAAGGAGGCGCGATAGCCAACGCCCTGTACCAATCCGACGATGAGCAGATGTTTGGCCATCTTGCCTCCTTGGCAGGGTTGCTTATTTCTTCTTCAGCATTGGCGCGAGATATTTGCCGGTAAAGCTCACCGGATTCTTCGCGACTTCTTCCGGCGTACCGGATGCAATGATTTGTCCCCCACCGGCGCCGCCTTCCGGCCCGAGGTCGACGATCCAGTCGGCCGTCTTGATCACGTCGAGGTTGTGTTCGATGATCACCACGGTGTTCCCTTGGTCGCGCAGACGATGGATCACTTTCAGAAGGAGGTCGATGTCGTGGAAGTGCAGGCCGGTCGTCGGCTCGTCCAGGATGTACAGCGTGCGGCCTGTGTCGCGCTTGGACAGTTCCAGCGACAGTTTCACGCGCTGCGCTTCACCACCGGACAGCGTGGTGGCGCTCTGGCCGAGACGGATATAACCCAGGCCGACGTCGAGCAACGTCTGCAGCTTGCGTGCAACAACTGGGACTGGCTTGAAGAACTCAAAGGATTCCTCGACCGTCATCTCCAGCACGTCGTGGATGTTCTTGCCCTTGTACTGCACTTCCAGCGTTTCGCGGTTGTAGCGCTTGCCGTGGCAGACATCGCAAGGAACGTAGACGTCGGGCAGGAAGTGCATCTCGACCTTGAGCACGCCGTCGCCCTGGCAAGCTTCGCAGCGGCCGCCCTTGACGTTGAAGGAGAAACGGCCCGCGCTGTAGCCGCGTTCCTTGGCGGTCGGTACCTCGGAAAATAAGTCGCGGATCGGCGTGAATACACCGGTGTAGGTTGCGGGATTGGAGCGCGGTGTGCGGCCGATCGGTGCCTGATCGACGTTGATCACCTTGTCGAAGTGTTCCATGCCGGTGATCGATTCATAAGGTGCGGGCTCCGCCTGCGAACCATACAGATGCCGCGCCGTGGCGTGGTACAGCGTGTCGTTGACCAGCGTCGACTTGCCCGAGCCGGAAACGCCGGTCACGCAGGTCAACAGACCGACCGGCAATTCCAGCGTTACGTTCTTCAGGTTGTTGCCGGTGGCTCCGGCAATAACCAGTTGGCGCTCCGGATCGGCAGGTGTGCGCTTCTTCGGCACGTGGATAGCGAGCGTGCCGTTGAGGTACTTCGCGGTAAGCGACTTCTTGTTTTTCAGGATGTCGGAAAGCGGGCCCTTCGCAATCACCTCGCCGCCATGCACGCCGGCGCCAATACCCATGTCGACGATGAAGTCGGCACAGCGGATCGCATCCTCGTCGTGCTCCACCACCAGCACGCTGTTGCCGATGTCGCGCAGGTGTTTGAGCGTATTGATCAGCCGGTCATTGTCGCGCTGATGCAGGCCGATCGACGGTTCGTCCAGCACATACATCACGCCGGTCAGGCCGGAGCCGATTTGCGAGGCGAGGCGGATGCGCTGCGCTTCGCCGCCGGACAGCGTGTCGGCGCTGCGCTCCAGCGACAGGTAATCGAGACCGACGTTGTTCAGGAACTTCAGGCGGGCCGTGATTTCCTTGATGATGCGGTCGGCGATTTCTTTCTTTGCGCCGGTCAGTTTGAGCTTCTCGAAGAATTCCAGCGTATCGCGAAGAGGCGTCTTCGCGATCTCATAGATCGACCGTTCCTGCTTGCCGGTTCCCACTTTCACGTAGCGCGCTTCCACGCGCAGGCGGGCTCCTTTACAGGACGGGCATTCCTTCTGGTTGATGAACTTCGCGAGTTCTTCCTTCACTGCGATCGAGTCCGTTTCGCGATAGCGGCGCTGCAGGTTGTTCACGACGCCTTCGAACGTATGCTCGCGCACCACGGCGCGGCCGCGCTCGTTGATGTAGGTGAAGGGGATTGTTTGCCGCCCGGATCCGTACAGCACCACCTGCTGCGCCTGGTCCGGCAAATCATCGAACGGCACGTCGAGGTCGAAGCCGAAATGCTCCGCGATGCTCGACAACATCTGGAAATAGAACTGGTTGCGCCGGTCCCATCCCTTGATCGCGCCACTGGCAAGGGACAGGTTCGGGAAGGCGACGATGCGTTTCGGATCGAAGAATTCGATATGGCCGAGGCCGTCGCATTCCGGGCAGGCGCCCATCGGGTTGTTAAAGGAAAAGAGGCGTGGCTCGAGTTCCTGCAGCGAGTAGCCGCAGGTCGGGCAGGCGAACTTGTTGGAGAACAGATGCTCCTTGCCGCTATCCATTTCGAGCGCAATCGCACGGCCTTCCGCCAGGCGCAGTGCCGTTTCGAAGCTTTCGGCAAGCCTTTGCTTCATGTCGGCACGGATCTTCAGGCGGTCGATGACGACATCGATGGTGTGCTTCTCGGTCTTCTTGAGTTTCGGCAGGTCATCGATTTCATAGATCTTCGCCGCATGCGTGCCGCTCTGGATGCGGAAGCGGACGAAACCCTGCGCTTGCATCGCCTCGAACAGGTCGACATGCTCACCCTTGCGGTTGGCCACCACTGGCGCGAGGATCATCAGCTTGGTGTCTTCCGGCATGGCCAGTACGGCGTCCACCATCTGCGATACCGATTGCGCAGCGAGCGGATTTTCCGGATGGTCGGGGCAGTAGGGCGTGCCGACACGCGCATACAGGAGGCGCAGGTAGTCGTGGATTTCGGTCACCGTGCCCACGGTGGAGCGCGGGTTATGCGAAGTAGCCTTCTGCTCGATGGAAATCGCCGGGGACAGGCCCTCGATCAGGTCGACGTCCGGCTTTTCCATCAGCTGCAGGAATTGGCGCGCATAGGCGGAGAGCGATTCCACATAGCGCCGCTGCCCTTCCGCGTACAGGGTGTCGAAGGCAAGCGAGGACTTGCCCGAGCCGGAAAGGCCGGTGATCACGATCAGCTGGTTACGGGGTAATTCAAGATTGATGTTCTTGAGATTGTGCGTACGGGCGCCGCGAATTCTTATTTCTTCCATGAACTGCTTTCATCTTGCGCCCAACGCAACTGTACGATGGGCTTAATACGGGTCAACCTGATACTATAGCGGGTTTTGAAGCCGCTCGTATCCGGCCCGATTGCACTAATTTCCTGATGTCTTCCATCCCGTCCGACGATCTCAATCCTCGCATGACCCGCACGGAAATTCGTGCAAGTTTGTCATTGGCATCCATCTTTGCGTTGCGCATGCTAGGCATGTTCCTGATCCTGCCGGTATTTGCCGTGCACGCACGCTCGATGCCTGGTGGTGACAATGCCTTCTGGGTCGGCGTGGCGATGGGGGTCTACGGACTGACACAGGCCTTCGGCCAGATTCCGTTTGGCGCCGCGTCGGACAAGTACGGCCGCAAGCGGGTAATCATCATCGGGCTTGTGCTGTTTGCATTTGGCTCATTCATTGCTGCTGCGGCAACCGACCTCACATGGGTCATCGTCGGCCGCGCGCTCCAGGGAGCGGGCGCCATTTCGGCCGCAGTGACCGCGTTCATTGCCGACTCCACCCGCGACGAGCACCGCACGAAAGCCATGGCCATGGTCGGCGGTTCGATCGGTCTGACGTTCGCCGTCTCGCTGATCGCCGCGCCGGTCATGTATCGCCTGATCGGAATGAGTGGAATTTTTGCGCTGACTGGCATCCTGTCGGCACTGGCGATTCTTGTCGTTGTATACATTGTGCCGGTAGCGCCGCCGAAGCCGCTGGCCAGGCAGGTGCCTTTCATCGATGTGTTGCGCAACGGCGAGCTGATGCGTCTCAATTACGGCGTGTTCGCGCTGCATTTGACGCAGCTGGCGATCTTTGTCGTGGTGCCATCGGCGCTGGTGCAGTATGTCGATCTGCCGCTGGCGGCTCACTGGAAGGTTTACCTGCCGGTGGTATTGGTATCGTTTGCGTTGATGCTGCCGCCGATATTTATCGGCGAGAAACGCGGCAAGATGAAGCAGGTCTTTCTCGGGGCGATCGCGCTGATGGTGGCGGTGCAGGCCGGACTGTGGATTTTCATGTCCCGGCCCACGATGCACTGGTCGGTGCTGGTGCTGCTTCTGTTTGCCTTCTTTGTGTCATTCAATATCCTGGAAGCCTGCCTTCCTTCGCTCGTCTCCCGGATTGCGCCGCCTGCCGCCAAGGGCGCGGCGCTCGGCGTGTATAACACTTTGCAGGCACTGGGACTGTTCTGCGGCGGGTTGCTGGGCGGCTGGCTGCAGCAACATATCGGCGCGTCCAGTGTGTTCGCGGTGGGCGCGGGACTGACGATTGCCTGGCTTATAATTGCGACAAGCATGAAGAACCTGCCGCGACGCGGCGCCGTAGCGGCCAACGCTTGATCTGCGCACGCTTTACCCTCATTCTGTACCCCCATTGGCACCACGATTACTATTGAGTCAGCTTTAGGAGAAATTTATGGCATCCGTCAACAAAGTCATCATCGTCGGCAACCTAGGGCGCGATCCTGAAACGCGCTACATGCCGAACGGCGATGCAGTCACCAATATCGCGGTCGCGACCACCGAAAGCTGGAAAGACAAGAACACCGGTGAAAAGAAGGAATTGACCGAATGGCATCGAATTACCTTCTACCGGAAGCTGGCCGAAATCGCCGGCCAATACCTGAAGAAGGGCTCGCAAATCTATGTTGAGGGTCGTTTGCAGACCCGCAAATGGACGGACAAGGATGGCGTCGAGCGCTACACCACTGAAATCATTGCCGACACCATGCAAATGCTCGGCAGCCGCCAGGGAATGGGCGGTGGCATGGGTGGCGGTGCGCCGATGGATGACGACTACGGCAGCGCGCCGGCTCCGCGCCAGAACGCGAATGCGGGCGGTGGTGGAGCAGCACGCGGCGCTGCATCGCGTCCGGCACCGAATTTCAGCGACATGGACGACGACATCCCCTTCTGATCGTCCTCCGAACTGCCAACAATGAACCGGCCCGACATGGGCCGGTTTTTCTTTGTGATGGCTCGAATACATGCTCTAGTGCCACCCGGAAAAACCTTGAGTGCACCAAAGCCGGACTGGTAACATACGCCTTCTCTGCCGGCAACTTATTGTTTTTGCGATTAATTTTCTACAAAGTTGCCTCTTTCCGTTGTCTTGTTAGCAAGTAAAGATCATGAACACTGCAAATGCCGCGAACTATGATGCCGCCCTCCAGCGTGAGGTTGCCGAGCTGATCATAGAGGCATTGAACCTGGAAATCACTCCCGAAGAAATCAATGCCGACGATCCGCTGTACGGCGACGGACTGGGCCTCGATTCGATCGATGTGCTGGAAGTCGCGCTCGTCGTTTCCAAGCGCTACAAGCTGCAGCTGCGTGCCGATAGCGAAGACAACCATCGTATTTTCAGTTCGCTGCGCACGCTGACCGAATATATCGGCGCCCAGAGAGCGGCCTGATGCCTCGTCTGCTTCAGTTCGGGCAGCGCGCGGCGATTGCCGCACTGGCGCTTGGGTATGTGCTGTTGGCGCACTACACCAATATCGCCCAAACTGAAACGCTCGGTACGATAGTGGCGCTCGCACCCATCGTGTTTGGCGGATTTTCGATCGCATGGAATTCAAGCTGGCGTAAGGCGATGCTCGCCGCGTTCGCTGTCGCATGCGCGCTCATCATCATTGCGTGGAACAGGCTGGAGCATCATTACAGCCTGATTTACTGGATCGAACATGCCGGCACCGAGCTGGTCCTTTGCATCACATTCGCACGCACCCTTGCTGCCGGCCGTGAGCCGATGTGTACCTATTTCGCGCGCCTTGTACAGGGTCCGCTGTCTCCGGCACTGGAACGCTACACGCGGCAGGTGACCCAGGCATGGGTAATCTTCTTCGGTTCCATGGCGGCGGCATCGACGCTGCTTTACTATGCCGCTCCGCTGGAGATCTGGTCCGCATTCGCGAACTTCTTTACCGGTCCGTTGATCGGCCTGATGTTCCTCGGCGAGTACATCGTGAGGAGGGCGCTCCACCCGAACATGCAACACGCGCATATCCTCGACGCCGTAAAAGTATTCTGGAAATCCCCGGCCCGCTGACAGGGCTGGCGCCGAGTTGAAACACACCATGTCGATGTTCCCCCTTATTACCCATGAACGCGCAGACAGCGTGATCGCCTGGCGCGATGGAAGGCCGGTTAGTGCCGCTCGCTTCCTCTCCGATGTGGCTGCACTTCGCAGCCTTCTGCCTGAAGGCAGGCACATGCTCAATGCCTGCAGCGACCGTTACCGCTTTACGGTCGGCCTTGCTGCGGCACTGGTCAGCGGCAAGGTCAGCCTGTTGCCATCGACGCAAACGCCGGAAATGATCCGGCAGATGCAGCAGTTTGCGCCCGATGTCTTTTGCCTGACCGATGCGGCGAGCTGCACGATCGCACTGCCGCAGGTGCATTTCCCGGAGTTGGCCGAGACCGCCGGCGAGGAGACGCCATACGAGGTGCCCCAGCTCGACGGTGCACAGCTGGCCGCCTATGTTTTCACGTCCGGTTCCACCGGAACTCCCGTGCCGCACCGGAAAACCTGGGGTGCGCTGGTGCGCAACGTGCGCGCGGAAGCAAAGCTCTGCAAGCTCGACGATGGGCGCGCGCATGTCGTCATCGGCACCGTGCCGCCGCAGCACATGTACGGTTTTGAATCGACCGTGCTGCAAGTCCTGCAAAGCGGGAACGCCTTGTATGCCGGCCCGTACTTCTATCCGGCCGATATCTGCAACGCGATCAATGCCGTGCCCCGGCCACGCACTCTCGTTTCAACGCCTGTCCACCTGCGATCGGTCATCGCCGCGGGACTCGAAATTCCGCCGGTAGACCTGTTGATGTCGGCAACGGCGCCGCTGTCGCAGGCGCTGGCGCAAGAACTGGAAGAACGCTTCCAGGCGCCGCTGCTCGAAATCTACGGCAGCACCGAGACGGGGCAGGTTGCGGTACGCAATACGGCGAGCACGCAGGAGTGGGAACTCTTCGAGGGCGTCGTCTTCACCGAAAAAGAGGGTATAACCTGGGCGTCCGGCGGGCATGTGGAACAGCCGACGCCGATGAATGATGTCATCGAATGCCGAACCGGAAACCGGTTCTTGTTGCATGGTCGTAAGGCCGACTTGGTCAATATCGCCGGCAAACGCAATTCGCTGGCCTATCTGAATCTGCAACTGAACGCAATTCCCGGCGTCGTCGACGGCGCGTTCTTCATGCCGGATGAGGTCGTCGACGGCGTTACGCGGCTGACGGCATTCGTCGTGGCGCCAAGGTTGAACGCCGCAACACTGATGGCGGCCTTGCGCGAACGTATCGATACGGTATTCCTGCCGCGGCCATTGGTGTTCGTCGATGCACTGCCGCGCAATACGACCGGCAAGTTGCCGCGTGAAGCCTTGCAACAACTGGCAGCATCCTGCGCCAGGCAAGCCGGCAAGGAGAACGCATGAGCATGCAGCAAGTAGCGTTGCCGATAGCACCAGACCATCCGGCATTCGCCGGCCATTTTCCGGGCACACCCATTGTCCCGGGCGTTGTCCTGCTCGATGAAGCACTCCATGCGATCGGTTGCGCCATCGGCGTGGACCTTTCCTCGTGCCAGGTCAGCTCTGTCAAATTTCTCAGCCCGGTAAGTCCCGGCGAATCAGTGCAAGTCGGTTTTGACATGACAAACACTGGCGCAATTAAATTTGACATCGTGAGTGGTGCGCGCAGGATCGCTACCGGATCGGTTCGCCCAAATCAGGCCGGGTAAATGAACATGGTTGTGTCGAAGGACAATGGCGCCGAGTGGGCGCGCAGCCCGGAACGCAGCAACATGCTGATGCTGCGCATCATGACCTGGATCTCGCTCAGGCTGGGACGTCCCGTGGGGCGTATCGTGCTGCATCTTATTGCCGGTTACTTCCTGCTGTTTGCGCCCGCCAGCCGCGCAGGATCGATCGCCTATCTCAGCCGTATCCTGAAACGTCGTGTGCGCTGGACCGACATCTACAAGCATTTCTTCTGGTTCGCCTCCACCATCCACGACAGGGTGTATTTGCTGAACCAGCGCTTTGACCTGTTCGACATCCAGGTCCATGGCGAGCAATTGATGGAGGAACTGCTGGCCGCCGGACAGGGAGTGTTCCTGATTGGCGCGCACATGGGCAGCTTTGAAGCGACTCGGGCGCTCGGACGTCACCATGCGGGACTGAAGGTAGCGATGGCGATGTACGAAGAAAACGCACGCAAGATCAACAGCATGCTCGCCGCAATCAACCCGGCTGCGCAGCAGGATGTCATCGGATTGGGGCGTATCGACTCCATGCTGAAGATCAAGGAGCAGCTGGATCAGGGAACGCTGGTGGGCATGCTTGCGGATCGCTCGCTGGGGGACGACAGCCTGCACACGGTACGCTTCCTCGGCGAGGATGCGCATCTTCCGGTCGGCCCGTTCCGCATGGCCGCGATCATGCGCCGACCCGTGGTGTTCATGGTCGGCCTTTATCTTGGCGAGAACCGGTACGAAATTCACTTTGAAAAGCTTGCCGATTTTTCGGACAGCGCCGCCGGGCAACGCCAGGCGGAAATCGAGCGTGCAATGGCGCGGTATGCGCAGCTGCTGGAGCACTACTGTCATCGTGCCCCATTCAACTGGTTCAACTTTTTTGACTTCTGGCGCTCGGCCGCAGCCGCCGAAAAGAAGGAATAGACAATGATTGCTTGGTCACCAAGAAGCTCTTGGCGTCGCATCCTCGCCATTGTGTTGCTACTGGCGATGCAACCGATGACGGCATCCGCAACAGGTTGGGATATCGACCAACTGATGCAGTCCCTGGCAAAAACCAAGGCCGGACGCGCGACCTTCGTGGAAAAGAAATACCTGGCGCTGCTTGACCGTCCAGTAGAGTCGTCCGGTGAATTGCGATACACGGCGCCGGACCGGCTCGAAAAGCGCACCATCAAGCCTAAGCCGGAAAACATGCTCGTCGACGGCGATACGCTGGTGCTGGAGCGCGGGCGCCAGAAGCACACGCTGCAGCTTCAGGAATACCCGGAGCTCGCCGGTTTCATCGGGAGCATCCGCGGGACGCTATCCGGCGACCGCAAGGCACTGGAGGCCTCATTCCGGCTCAAGCTGGATGGCCCTGCGGACCGCTGGACACTCACCTTGTTCCCTACCGATTCCAAGCTGGCGAACTCGGTGCATCTGATCGAGATCACCGGCGCGCGCGATAACGTACGAAGCATCAACATCATCCAGACGGACGGAGACCGATCGATGATGACCATCGAACGCGTCGCATCGCAATGAAGCAGCCTCCGATCCGACGCCGCACGATAGCCATCCTTGCCTGGCTGCTCGGGCTGATGATGTGCGTCGTCGTCATTGCAAGGACGACATTCACCGCGGATCTGTCGGCATTTCTGCCGGCGTCGCCGACCAAGGAACAGCAGGTACTTCTCGACCAATTGCGCGATGGTGTCGTGTCGCGCCTCATCTTGGTTGGCATTGAAGGGGCCGACGCACCGACGCGCGCCGCGTTGTCCAAAGGCATGGCGCAGAAATTGCGCAGTGACGCGGCATTTGTCACGATCAATAACGGCGAACCGGTGCATACCGAAAAGGATCAGGCGTTCTTGTTCGGCAATCGGTACTTGCTGAGCCCGGCGGTGACGCCGGAACGGTTTACCGGGCAGGGTTTGCACGATGCGTTGAGCGAAACCATTGATATGCTCGCATCTCCCGCCGGCATGCTGATCAAGCCTCTGTTGCCGCGCGACCCGACCGGCGAAATGATCAAGCTGTTCGAGCAGATGAATGCCGGCAACCGGCCGCGTATGAGCCATGGCGCCTGGGCGTCCCGCGACGGAGAAAGGGCGCTGCAGATCGCGCAGACCCGTGCCGCCGGCGCCGATACCGATGGCCAGCAGTTGGCCATGGCGAAGCTACAGGAGGCATTCGATACGGCGGTGAAGGGGCAAGGCACGCCGGCGGCCAGCGCGAAACTGGTAATGACCGGGCCGGGCGTGTTTTCCGTCTTGTCACGCCAGACGATTGAAAGCGAAGTGACGCGGCTGTCCGTGATTGGAACGCTCATCATCGTTGCGCTGCTGTTGACGGTCTATCGGTCGTTCACTGCACTAGTGCTTGGTTTATTGCCGGTCATTTCCGGTGCTGTGGTCGGCGTAGTGGCAGTGAGCCTCGGCTTTGGCCTGGTGCACGGGATTACGCTCGGCTTCGGCACGACGCTGATCGGCGAGGCGGTCGACTATTCGATTTACCTGTTCGTGCAGTCACGGCAGGGAAGCGCAGATGCATCAGGTGCATCAGGCGCATCCCCGGACTGGGTTGCCGACTTCTGGCCGACGATACGGCTGGGCGTAATGACCTCCATCATGGGATTCGCGTCGTTGCTGCTTTCCAGTTTTCCTGGGCTCGCGCAGCTCGGGTTGTACTCGATTGCCGGGCTGGTTGCGGCGGCACTGGTGACGCGCTTCGTGCTGCCGCATTTATTGCCCGTCGATTTTCGTATCCGTGATGTATCCGCCATCGGCAATAAGCTGTCGATGCTGGTTGCACCCGCATCGCTGTTGCGGTGGCCGCTGTTGCTCGTCACGATTGCCGCAGCCGTGGTCGTGACGCAGCACCGCGCGACATTGTGGAATGCCGAGCTCTCTTCGCTCAGCCCGGTTGCCAAGGAGGATCAGGCAACGGATGCGCGATTGCGTGCTGATATGGGTGCGCCCGACGTGCGCTATATGGTGGTCGTTTCCGGCAAGGACCGGGAGGATGTGTTGGTATCGGCGGAGCGGGTCTCTGAGCAGCTCGCGCAGCTCGTGGAGAAGGGTGTGCTCGCAGCATTTGAAACGCCGACCCGTTACCTGCCTAGCGTCGCCAGCCAGCGTGCACGCCAGGCGAGCCTGCCGTCGGACGATGTCGAACAGCGCCTGAAGCAGGCCACGGACGGCCTGCCAGTGCGTGCGGCGGTGTTCGCACCCTTCATGCAGGACATTGCGGCGGCCAAGGTGCGGCCCCCGCTACAACGTTCCGATCTGGACGGCACTTCGCTGGCGCTCGCCGTCGATTCGCTACTGTTCAAGCGTGGCGATCAATGGAGTGCGATCCTTCCGTTGACAGCGCCGGAATCGACCGCGCATACCATCGGCATTTCGACGGAGCCGATTCGCGCTGCACTGGCTGCTGCGGGACAGGAGAATGCCTTGTTTGTCGATCTCAAGGCGGAATCGGATCATTTGTATTCAGGCTATCTGCGTGAGGCAACACAGCTGTCGCTGGCCGGTGTCGCCGGAATTCTTATTTTGCTGGCAATCTCTCTGCGCTCACTTGTGCGCGTGGTGCGCGTCATGTTGCCGCTGGCAGCTGCTGTCATCACTGTTGTCGGCATCCTTGTGCTGTGCGACCAGCGTCTGACGATCCTGCATCTTGTCGGGTTGCTCCTGACAGTGGCGGTGGGCTCGAACTACGCGTTGTTCTTTGGAGCAAGGCGAGATGCAACGATCTCTCCGCAGACCCTGACATCCTTGTTGTTTGCAAACCTGACGACGGTGGCGGGTTTCGGCTTGCTCGGCTTTTCGCAGGTGCCGGTATTGCAGGCGATTGGCACGACCGTCGGCCCCGGTGCGGTGCTGGCACTGGTTTATGCGGCAGTGTTTTCGGCGCAGGGCTCCACTGTTGCGCGCGACGCAAAGGCAACCTGAACCATGCGCGTCGTGTACCGTCATGCCAATCCGGAGCGTTGTTCCGACACGCTGGCGATACTCCTGCCCGGAGCGCTGCAGCAGCCGGAGGATCTGATCGAGGCTGGCTTTGTCGATGCGGTAAGTGAGCGCGGCTTGCCGCTGGATGTGTCACTCGTCGATCTCCAGCTGAATTTTGTCGGCGATGCGATTGATGCCAAGTCCTTGCAGCGTTTGCATGACGACGTGCTCGAGCCCGCACGGCAGCGCGGCTACAGCAAGATCTGGCTGGCAGGCATCTCGATCGGCGGTTTCATGGCGCTTGCCTATGCAAGCCGGCATGCCGCCTGCGTTGTCGGCCTTTGCCTGATTGCGCCTTACCCGGGCAGCCGCCTGCTGATCAACGAAGTCCGTGCTGCTGGCGGTATTCGCAACTGGACTGCCGCTGATTCGGATGATGACCTCGAACGCTGCGTGTGGCGCTGGTTGCAGTCGCCGACGCAATCTCCAGAAATCTATTTTGGCTTCGGAGAGCAGGATCGTTTCGCATCGGGCCAGCAATTGATGATGGATGCCATATCAGATGGCACATCAAATAGCGTCTTGGGTGCATTTGTCGAAACTGTCGATGGGACGCATGACTTGCCGGCATGGCGTCAGCTATGGGGCAATTTCCTGGACCGGATTGCGCCGCGATTGCAACATGACAGCAGAAAGGACGCAGCATGATGCCGTCTCCATCAGAGCGCTGGCGCATGCCGCTACTCATCCGAATCACGCTGGTATTGCATGCGGCGATGCCGGTTGCGCTTGTCCTGGCGCCGGAGAATTGGGAGTGGGTGCTGGCAGGCTTTGTCGCCAACCATGCAGTGCTGACATTCGCCGGTCTCTGGCCGCGCAGCTCATGGTTGGGGTCGAACTGGATTATGCTGCCGCCCGCGTCGGTGGCGCGTGGTGAAATCGCGCTGACGATCGATGACGGCCCGAATCCTGAAGTCACGCCGAAAGTACTTGAGCTGCTCGACCGTTACGGGGTGAAGGCGACATTTTTCTGCATTGGTGAACAAGCCGCGCGCTATCCAGACCTCTGCAAGAGCATCGTGGAACGCGGCCATGCAGTGGAGAACCATAGCCAGCATCACCGCCATCATTTCTCGTTGCTTGGCCCAAAAGGCTTTGCGCGGGAAATCGAGGCAGGGCAGGAGACGCTGGAGGCGATCACCGGCCGCCGTCCGCAGTTTTTCCGTGCGCCAGCCGGCCTGCGCAATCCTTTCCTCGACCCGGTGCTGTCCCGCTTAGGCCTACGCCTTGCCGCATGGACCCGCCGTGGATTCGACACGCGGACCGGCGATCCGGCCATCGTGCTTGGTCGCCTGCTCTCCGCTATCCGGCCCGGCTCGATCTTGCTGCTGCATGACGGCAACTGCGCGCGCACAAACCAAGGCGAACCGGTTATCCTCGCGGTGCTGCCGCCCTTGATCGAAGCCGCCGAGGCTGCCGGACTGCGATTTGTCACCTTATCTTCAGCTCTTCAAGCCACACGTTCATGACCACTGCGTTTGTAAAGAAACTCATCGATGCCGCCACCGTACCCTATCAATCCGCAGGCCGCTTTGCCTGGCATTTCGCACGCGGCAAGCTGGGCGGCGACCCGGTCTTTGTCGGTCTTCTCGAACATGGGCTGATCCCGGACAAGGCGCGCGTGCTCGACATTGGTTGCGGCCAAGGGTTGCTCGCATCCTGGCTGTTGTCGGCAAAAGCACTGGAGCAAAAGGGAATCTGGCCAGCGAACTGGCCGGCGGCACCGAGCCCGGCTTCGATTCACGGCATCGAGCTGATGCCGCGTGACGTAGAACGTGCCCAGCGTGCACTTGGCAATGCGGCCAGGTTCACGGTGGGCGACATGTGCCGCGCCGATTTTGGCAAAGCCGATGCGGTCGTCATCCTCGACGTCCTGCATTACGTGAACTATGAAGCGCAAAATGACGTGCTGCGCCGCGTGCGCGACGCGCTGGCGCCAGCCGGCACGCTGATCCTGCGCGTAGGCGATGCCAGCGCGGGGCTGCCGTTCAAGTTCAGCGTGCTGGTCGACCACGTGGTGACCTTTGTGCGCGGCCACCGGAACAGCCGCATGTATTGCCGCCCGTTGTCGGAATGGCAGGCAGCATTGGCCGACCTGGGTTTTTCTGTAAGCACATTGCCAATGAATAAAGGCACGCCCTTTGCCAATATCCTTTTGGTCGCCAAGCTGCAACCAAGCGCCTGACATAGTTTGTTACAATCGGCCCGCTAATCCCAACCCTGCCAGCCCTGAATTTTGAAACCGCTTTTCCTCTCGCATTTCACCGCGACCAGCTGCATTGGGCGCGGGCTTTTCCAGACGCTGCAGGCACTTCGCCAGCGCAAGAGCGGCTTGACCCATTGCGACTTTGATACGGTCGACCTCGACACCTACATTGGTGTCGTTCCAGGTCTCGATGCAGTACCGATGCGCGCTGGCATGCAGGCGTATGACTGCCGCAACAACCGGCTCCTGCAGGTGGCCCTCGAACAGGACGGTTTTGCCGATGCCGTGCAGGCTGCCATCGCAAAACACGGCCGTGATCGCGTGGGGATTTTCCTCGGTACCAGCACATCCGGCATTCTGCAGACGGAACTGGCATACCGCGAGCGGGACAGTGTGACTGGCGATCTGCCGGCCAGCTTCAATTACAGGACAACGCACAGTACGTTTTCCGCAGCCGATTTCGCGCGGGCTTATTTCGGCCTGACCGGACCCGCCGTCGTCATTTCGTCGGCATGCTCGTCGAGCGCCAAGGTGTTTGCGTCTGCACGGCGCATGATCGAGGCAGGTGTCATCGATGCCGCGCTCGTCGGTGGCGTAGACACGCTGTGCCTCACGACGCTCTACGGTTTCAATTCGTTGCAATTGACGTCGACGCAGCCTTGCCGTCCGTTCGATGCCAACCGCACCGGCATTTCGATCGGTGAAGCCGCTGCGCTCGCATTACTGGAACGCGTGCCGTCCAGCCTGGACGCGGACGCAGTGCTGCTCACCGGTATCGGCGAGTCCAGCGATGCGTATCACATGTCTTCGCCGCATCCGGAAGGGCTTGGCGCGCAGATCGCGATGCAGCAGGCGCTAACGACCGCCGGGCTGACGTCCGGGCAGATCGATTACATCAACCTGCACGGCACCGCGACCCCGAGCAACGACGCTTCCGAGGGCAAGGCGGTGGTTGCCGTGTTTGGTTCCGACACGCCATGCAGTTCCACCAAGGGCGCGACAGGACATACGCTCGGCGCCGCCGGCGGCATGGAGGCAGTCATTTGTGCGCTCGCGCTGCAGCACGGTTTCATGCCCGGCGGACTGAATACGACGCAGGTTGACCCGACGTTGCCGCTGAACTACCTGCTGGAAAACCGCGACCAGCGCATCCAACGCGTGCTCAGCAACTCTTTTGGCTTCGGCGGCACCAACTGCAGCATCATCCTTTGCCGCGCAAACTGAGATTCCTGCAATGACCACTCTTACCGGATATATCGACGGCATCGGCCTGCTGGGCCCCGGACTCGCCGACTGGCCCGCTGCGCGCGCCGTGCTCGCCGGTGAAGCGCCATACCAGTACGCAACAACGCAATTGCCCGCGCCTGCCGCACTGCCGCCTGCAGAGCGGCGCCGCTGCGGGCCTATCGTCAAACTTTCATTAGCCATCGGCTACGAGGCGGCCGGTGCGGCTGGCCTTGATGTGTCCACCTTGCCCACCGTGTTTTCCGCCTCCGGCGGCGACGGCGGCAACTGCCACGAAATCTGTCAGATGCTCGCCTCCGACGACCGGCAGATCTCGCCGACACGTTTCCACAACTCGGTGCATAACGCGGCGGCAGGTTACTGGAGTATCGCCGCCCGCGCCATGGCGCCGTCTTCCGTGCTGTGTGCGTACGACGCAAGCTTCGGCGCGGGGCTGCTGGAGGCGCTGGCGCAAGTCACCGTCGACAACACGACTACCTTGCTGATTGCAGCCGACACGACATACCCGGAACCGCTGCGCAAGACACGGCCGATCCCTGATGAATTCGGTATCGCGCTGGCCCTGTCGCCTGCCGCGAGCGGCCGCACGCTGGCGCGGATCCGTGTTTCAAAGGTCGAGGCCGAGCCCGACCAGCTTCCCAATCCGGCACTTGAGCAATTGCGGCAATCGGTTCCGGCAGCACGCGGCTTGCCGCTGTTGCGGGCAGTAGCACGGCGCGAAAGCGCGCGGCTGGTACTGGACTATCTCGACGCTACCCGCCTGGCAGTGGAAGTGACGCCATGCGCCTAGACCGCAGCTGGATTGCGGCGCACATTCCCCACCAGGGAGACATGTGCCTTCTCGATGCGGTCGATACATGGGATGCGCAGCGCATCCAGTGCATGGCAAGCAGCCACCACGATCCGAACAATCCTTTGCGTTCCCACGGCCGACTTGCAGCCGCGTGCGGCATCGAATATGCGGCCCAGGCAATGGCCGTCCACGGTGCCTTGCTCGCGCCGCAGCAATCACGCCCACGCATGGGATTTCTTGCCAGCGTGCGCGGCGTGACGCTGCATGTCGGACGCCTCGACGATATCGACGCCAATCTGTCGGTCGAGGCCGAGCGCTTCAGCAGCGACGGCAACAACGTCCTGTATGACTTCGCCGTCCGCGCAGAAGGCCGTGTCCTGCTGGAGGGCAGGGCAGCCGTGATCATCAATGCGGAAACAATCCACACCGGAGACCATTCATGAAACGCGCACTCGTCACAGGCGGAAGCGGTGCCATCGGTGCGGCCGTGAGCCGCAGCCTGGCCGCTGACGGCCACCACGTTTATGTCCATGCCAACAAGCGGCGCGACGAGGCGCAGGCCGTGGTCGACGCAATCCGTGGAGCAGGCGGCTGCGCAGAGGTACTGGTATTTGACGTGACCGATGCCGACGCAGTCAACGCCGTGCTGCAGCCGCTGGTCGAGAACCAGACGATCCAGATCCTCGTCAACAACGCCGGCATACATGACGATGCAGTGTTCCCGGGCATGCACAGCGCGCAGTGGCATCGCGTCATCGATGTATCGCTGCACGGCTTCTACAACGTCACCCACGCCCTGATGATGCCGATGATCCGCAGTCGCTGGGGCCGCATCATCAACATGTCGTCGGTCGCAGCACTAACGGGCAACCGGGGACAGGTGAACTACTCCGCTGCGAAGGGCGCGCTCAACTCCGCGACCAAGTCGCTCGCACTGGAAGTCGCCAGCCGCGGCATCACAGTCAATGCCGTGGCGCCAGGCATCATTGAAAGCGAAATGAGCGAAGGCGCATTCGACGCCAAGGCCATCCAGAACATGGTGCCGATGAAACGTGCCGGCAAGCCGGAAGAAGTCGGGGAACTGGTTCGCTTCCTCGCGTCGTTGCAATCTGCCTACATTACAGGGCAAGTCATCTCGATCAACGGCGGCCTGATCTGAACGAATCTGTTAGGCTGCGTCTTTCGCCTTTGTGGCGCATCGCGTCTGACTTGATGAGGTTCCATGAGTATTGCTGCAGATGTGCATAACGCGGTTTCGGTGCACAAGACCGAAGCTTTGCTGTTCTTTGTTCTCCTCCAACTGACGGTGATCGTGCTTGCCGCACGCATCGGCACAGAAATCGCGGTACGCGTCGGCCAGGCGGCAGCGGTCGGCGAGATCATCGTCGGCATCCTGCTCGGCCCGTCGCTGTTCGGCCTTCTCGCGCCCGATCTTTTCCATTATGTGTTCCGTTCGGCTGCGCCCGAGCCAATGCAGATCCTGTCGCAGATCGGGCTTGTCCTGCTGATGTTCCAGATCGGCCTGGAATTCGACTTTGCCCACCTGACGGAACGGCGCAACAGCAGGGCAGTGTTCTGGATTGCGCTGGCAAGCCTTGCGACACCGTTCGTACTCGGGCTCGCGCTTGGTTTCTATAGCGCGCCGTTCCTGTCGCCCGGTGTGAACTCCACCGCCTCGGCACTGTTCATTGCGACGGCATTCTCGATCACGGCATTGCCTATCCTGGGGCGCATCATGATCGAGTTCAACATGACTCGCACCCAGATCGGCGTCATTGCCATCAGCGCTGCTGCGATCAACGATGTGGTCGGCTGGCTGTTGCTGGCACTCGTCACGACGCTGACCGTTTCCAACTTCGACGGCACAAGCTTTGCAATGAAGGTCGCGCTGGTGATCGGCTTCCTGTTGCTGTGCTGGCTGGTCGTGCGTCCGCTGTTGCGCCGGATCGTGCAGCGCTTCGACGTGAAGAGCCGCGGCCTGTCGAACAATCTGCTCGGCATTGTGCTGGCGGTGATCTTCCTCGCGTCCATGGCGACGTACCAGCTCGGCATCTTCGCGATCTTTGGCGGTTTCATGATGGGTGTCATCCTGCACGATGAACAAGCGTTCGTCGAAGCCTGGAAGGACAGGATCGGCCCGCTCGTGACTGTATTCTTCCTCCCGATCTTCTTCACCTATACCGGCTTGCGGACGGACATCGGCGGTCTCGACAGCATGGCAGCGTGGGGATGGTGCGCGCTGATTGTGGCGTTGGCTACCGTCGGCAAGTTCGGCGGCGCGTACGTGTCTGCGCGTGCAGTCGGAATGAATCGCCACGAAGCCAACATCATGGGCATCATGATGAATACGCGTGCGCTGATGGAACTGATCGTGATTAACGTCGGCTACGACCTTGGCGTCATTTCACAGCAGGTATTCACGATGCTGGTCATCATGGCGATTTTCAGCACAGTGGTTACCAGCCCTTGCCTGCGCCTGTGGTTGCCGCGCATCGGCCTGCCGGTCGCAGCAAGGAACTGAGTCAGCTCCGCAGTTTGCGCAGGATGAGCAGCGGCAGGCGAAACGCAAAGCCGAAAAAGAGGCGGGTATGCATCCACGTCAGCAGGGTATTGTCCCGCAGGTAGCGGAAGTGCGACACGCCGCCTTCATCCGCGCTGAAGTAGCGCACCGGTGCATCCACGTTCACCGGCATCACCCCGCGCCAGCATAGGCGCACGACGGCTTCCGGGTCGAAATCGAAGCGGCGCATCCAGCGCTGGCCGCGCATTACGGCGCGCAGCGGTTCAATCGGATAGACACGGAAACCGAACAGCGAATCGCCGATGCCCGCCCACAGCGTCTCGAGATTCGCCCACCAGTTCGATACTTGCCGGCCTTTGACGCGCAATGCAGGCGCGCTGGCGTCGAAGACCGGCTTGCCCAGGACCATGCAGCCGGGATGGCGTGCCGATTCCGCCATGAAGCCGGGAATCAGGTCGGCAGGATGCTGGCCGTCCGAGTCCATCGTCAGTGCATGGGTGAATCCCCTGTTGGCAGCTTCGTCCAGACCGTGCAGCACGGCGGCTCCCTTGCCTACGTTTTGCGGAAGCACGATGACGCGCAACCCGTCGTCCTCGGCTGCCATCGCCTGCAAACCGGCAGCCGTGCCGTCGGTGCTGCCGTCCACCACGACCCACACGGGGTTCCAGTACTGACGGGCTGCCCGGACCGTTTCGTACACCTTCGGTCCGGGGTTGTAACTCGGTATCAGTACCAGGTGCGTGGTGGATGGGGTGGTCATCAGGCGTGGCGGTGAAATGCGGGAGTAAATTCAGTCAGCTGTGACGGCTTCCGGCGCAGTGGCGGGGGATGACGCAGCTGGAGACGACGCAGCAGAAGAGGGGGAAGCCGGAGATGCTGCTGCAGGCGCCGATGCGGGCGTGCCCGCTGCCTGCTCCCCGAGCTCCTGGCGGAAATATTGCTCAAGCTCCGCAACGAATGCGCCGCTGTCTTCCGGCGCGTCGAAACGGCGGCCGAGACGGATGCGATAGCTCATCGGCATCGGCGGCATCTTGTAGACCGGCCAGCCCTTGGTCAGGAAGGGGGACTCGGTCTCGATAAATACCGTCTGTACCGGCACCTTTGCGCGGCTGGCGATGACGCCGATGCTGCCGGTGAGCGGATTGAGCGGCTTGCGTACCGTGCGAGTGCCTTCCGGGAAGAGCAGGATGCGGCTGCCGCGTTTCAGGTCGGTGACCGCCAGCGAAATCATTTGTCGCAGCGAGGCATTGCGGATGTAGCGTGCCAGTCGTGCACCGGCGCCGAGGAAGACGTTGCTGATGATTTCCGCCTTCATGATGCAAGCGACGTCGGGCAGGCGTGACACCACGAGTACGGCGTCCCACAGGGATGGATGATTGGGGGCGATGATCAGCGCGTGCTCATCGCGCAGCGCATCGAGCTCCTTGAGATCGAAGCGAAAACGTCCGGAAATGGACAGTGAACAAAGGAACATGCGAAACGCCGCCATGATGACGAAGCGGCCTAAGCGACGTCCGGCATCGGAGGGCATCAGCGGATGCAGCACCACCGCGAACATCGTCCACAGCAGGCACAGGAAGCCGAACCAGGATAGTCCAACATAGAAAACTGCGTAGTCGTATCCCCGAAGGAGAAGACGCAAGCAAGCTTTCATAGTGATGTTCCGGGATGTGAGTCGGTCTGAAAACGGGGCAACGGCGTTTCCATCAGGTCCGCTCGTCGGTCGGCGCCTATGATAAAGGATCAAGTGTCAATAAGCGCTATTTAAAATGCAAGTTTTGCCGAGAAATTTGCCGCTAAATGCGGAGAGCTTTCGCCTTATGCCGGCACTGCGAAATCGATTGGGTGGCCTGCCGTCGCCTCGATTTCCATCAGCAGGTCGGGCCGGCAGATATCGGCTTTCAGGAACATCAGCCGTGCTGTGTCTCCCAACGCACGTCGCAATTCGTCGTGGATCGCGACGACGTCCTTCTCATGTCGCACATAGACCTTGTAGCACAGGTCGCCGAGCGTGAATCCGGCCGTCGGTGCGACACGGTTGGCCTCCGCGACCATGGCTGCAATATTGGCCAGCGTCTCGCGCACCTGTGCGACCACATCGCCTGCATGCAGCGTGCGGTGGCCCACGATGCTCGCGGTGCCAGACAGGAACAGCACATCGCTGCCCCCCAGTCGCGCCATCGTCGCACGCGAAAAAGTCGGGCTGCGCGGCCCGTATTCGCGCGGATAGTCGTAGGCACTCACTTGCCGGGGGTTTTCGATCGCTACCGGTGCCGTACCGCGACCGGCAAGGAAATAGACGGTCAGCGGTCCGGACTCGAATCCCACTGCCGAGGCGGCCGGCACGACGCCTCCGGTGACCTGGCGGCCGCTGCCTAGAAAGCCGTCCTGCCTGCCCATATTGAACTGGCGGTAGCGTTCCAGATCGTGACTGTGACCGGTGATGTCAGCCATGTAATTCCAGAACCGCATCACATGCGGAAATCCCAAGCCGTCGATCAGGCTGAAAATGGAGCGATACGCCGTTTCAGTCGCTTGCTGCAGTGGTGTCTTCCCCGCTTCACGGACGCTGGCGGAATTGAAGTCCGATTCGTTCAGCTGGATAGCGCCGAACACGATGTCGTCATTGTGCCCATATCGCACGCCATGAAGCTCTCCGTAGCTCAGCTTGCCTTCTGCGCACCAGACTTCACCGGTTGGAATGCTTGCGCCCGCACTGCCGAGTGAAGGCATGGCGACCGGGATGAACGGTGCACCGACGTGCGGTGTGCCCGATACGTCGGATAGCGAGCCGAAGGCGACTGCGCCGAGCATCGTATTCTTCCAGTGCCCCTCCCTGATCTTGAATTGGTCCAAGGGCAGATAGGCACACTGCAGATGTGTCGTTCCTGGCGGATTCAATTTGTCATTCCATCTGCGAGGTCAACACCACGGATATTCTTCTTGCGCGTGCGCCATGCGGCCAGCGTGCGCCTGAAGTTGAACAGCGACATGGTGTAGTACAAACCTTTGAACGCGAGCAGGTGTGGCCAGATGCGCGTCTTGCCAAATACGTCACCTGCCAGCACGGAAAGCAGCGCTTCCTGCATGCGGAAAATATTGCGCGGCCCCATGAACAGTTCACGCATCGTCGGATTCGTCACACGGTAGATGAACCAGGAAAACTGCTTTGGACCGATACGCATGACCTTGTCGAAGCGCCGGAGTGCGGCCGCTGCCTTGCCTGGCGAACGCAGGCAGGTATCGACGGTGTCTGCGCCGACAAAGGCACTGTTCATCGCCAGCATCACGCCGGAGGAAAAGACCGGATCGATGAAGGCGTAGGCGTCGCCCAGCAGAAGGTAGTTGGCGCCGTGCGTGTGGTCGCAGCTGTAGGCGAAATTGCCTGTCGCTTCCACGTCCGACACGATTTGTGCGCCCTCCAGCCTTTCCTTCAGCGCGGGACACATTGCAATGGTGTCCATGAGGAAGTCGGCTAAAGGTTTTTTTCGGGTTTTCAGGTAATACGGCCAGGTGACGGCGCCGACACTCGTTTTGCCGTTCTGCAGCGGGATGAACCAGAACCAGCCGTGCTCGAACCAAAAGATGGTGATGTTGCCTTCCGCCTTGCCAGCATTCCGCTTTGCGCCGGTGAAGTGCGCGTACAGCGCCGTGCTGCTGTGCTTTTCATTACGATACTTCGCCTTGAAGCGGTTGGCGAGGAAGGTATCGCGGCCGGAGGCGTCGAGCACGAAGCGCGTGCGCCACGACCGCTTCGAGGCGTCCTCCAGTTGGGCATGGATCACCGCGCCCTGGTTATTGGGAAGGAAGGCAACGTCGGTGACCTTGCAACCCTCGATGACCGTTGCGCCTTTACGTTGCGCGTTGCGGATCAGGATGTCGTCAAACTCTGCACGCTGTACCTGATAGGCATGCGGCATGGATTTGTCCATCGCTTCGGCAAAGTGGAAAACCTGCTTGTGCGCATGCCAGGGCGATACGAATTCTGCCGACCATTTTTCCATGCCGATCGCACGCACCTCGTCGGCCACGCCAAGCTTGTCGAGAAGGGGCAGGTTGGCCGGCAGCAGGGATTCGCCGATATGGAAGCGTGGATGTCGTGCCTTTTCTGCAAGAGTGACCCGGTAGCCTTTCTGTGCGAGCAGCGCCGCTGCCGTGGAGCCGGCGGGGCCACCGCCAATCACGAAAACATCGCATTCAGTAATGTCGGCTGGAATGGTGGCCTGTGCCTCTGCTGGAGCTTCCATTGGCATGTCTTGATGTTGAGTCGGGGCAAGACTTTAACACCATTTTTGCGGTGTAGAAACATGCCGATGATGCCGGTGCAAATTGATAGGCCCCGCCGTTGTCGTGCGGCCGGAGCGCTTGACGTTATTAGCTTGACGTTATTACTTACTCATCCACATCGACCAGCCGGGATGATTCGCCGAAAACCCAAGTGATGGCGACGCCTGCCGATATGGTATTTCGCTTTGTAACGAGCGGGCTGTCTTCGAAAACAGCGCCGGAAAGGGAGTCATAGCGCAGGAAGCTGCCGACCCAATAGCGCGGGAAGCGCTTCGACAGGGCCATCGTGAACTGCGAGCCGGAATAGCCGCCGCGCGTGCTGTACGCGGGGCGGGTGGCCGTGGCATACGCCGGGTCGACCGAGTAGAAGTGAGCGTTGTATTCGCGGTCGTTGTACAGCGGGCCGGCCAGCATGCCAAGATTCCAGCCCGTAAAGCCGGCCGGGTCCCGTACGTCAATGTTGACGTTCGGCGCAAACAGCCAACCGATTTGTTGTGGGGATGACTCGACGGTCACCGCGGTACGGAGCGGCGTCCGGAAATCCAGCTTCATCTTGTGGTCTGCAGACTTCCACAGCGTGAAGCTCAGGTTGCCCCCCAATTCCACGGTCGGCTTCAGGCTCGGCATGCCGCGCCGTGCCGCGTTGTCTTTGCTATTGACTGGCAGCGTCGCGTTGGCACTCAGGTTGGCTTCCACCCGGTCGGTATCGAACAGCATGGTACGGATGCCGTTACGATCTGCCTTCAGGAATTCTCCGCGATAGACGAAATAGGGTGCCGGGAGGATATATGTTTCCGATTCTTCCGACCCGCGGTAGTCCGGCAAGGTAATGCCGGCGACACCCATGCCGATCTCCCACAGCGGCAATTGTTCTGCGCTTGCGGCTGGTAATGCCAGCATGCCGACGGCGCCGACGACGGCCGGCCACCGTAACCATGATTTCTTCCTAGAGCTTGATTTCATTGATTCTCTTGTTGTGAGTACCGGATCTGATTCAGCTTTCAGGCCAATGGACTGGTTTGCCAATATGGTTTTGATGAAGGTGAGATTTTTCTCGCAGCGATGTGCAGGATTAAGGGTCTTTCCTCGTTCTCGCAACAATAAAGTTATGCGGCTGTCATCGGAATTTACGTATTGACAACAATCTTCTTCTTATTCCTGTTCGCCATCACTTTCACGGCGCCACATGACGAAGTGGGTATTCTGGCAGAGCGCATCCCCGAGTACCAATCCTGCTGTCGAAGCGGTTAGTTCATAATTGTCAATGCCTTGATTGGGGCTGCTAATTCCGTTTTCTTTTCAAATCAACAACTTGCGCTTTTTTCTGGATAATCTGCAACAAGTTTTTCCTGTGGATTTAATTTCCTAACCGCAATTTGCTAAGATGGCTGACCCTTTGCCTCTTTTTGCATCGCACGCCGGGCCGGGAAACGGCCGCGCTTCCATTTAAATTACAATTTTTACAATGTTTTCAATACGTCGTGACCGCTCGGATTTATTGGCGAAAACGCAATTGAATAGCCTCATGGAAGTGGCCGGCGATGCAGTTTTCCGCCTAAGTGCGCAGGGAACGATTCTTTATGCGAGCAAGCGCGCCGTCGACATGATCAATGCCGAGGCCGATCCCGCCGGAGTGATCCTCAGCGAACTAATGGTGGCTGCAGACCGTCCGGCGCTCGAATCCGCCATTGCACAAACCGCTGCGACAACCCAGCCAGGCAAACTGAATATCCGCCTCAAGACCGCCATGGATGCGCTCTGGCTGGAACTGCGGCTCATGGCATGTCCTGCAGCACAGGGCGGCATCGAGGTGCTGGCAGTTGGACGGGACATTTCAGAGCAGCAGGTGAATGAAGAACGTTTGCGACGCCTGACGACGCATGATGCACTCACCGAGTTGCCGAACCGCGCGCTGCTGTCCGATCGCATTCGCCTCGCCATTGCGCGGGCACGCCGCACCGGCGGTGGCTTCTCCGTCATCGCGCTCGATCTCGATGGCTTCAAGAAAGTCAACGACGCGCTCGGACACGCGGTCGGCGACGCATTGCTGCGCGTGGCCGCTGCCCGCCTGTCCGATGTACTGGGTGGCGAAGATACGCTGGCACGCATGGGCGGCGACGAATTCCTCGCCGTGCTGCCGGGCGTGGTTACCGAAGCCGATATCCAGGCAGTCGCGCGCCGCATGATCTCCAGCGTTCAGCTGCCGTTCGATATCCAGGGGCACGTCCTCTACGTGGGAATCTCGCTCGGGGCGGCAATTTTTCCGGACCACGGCGACGACGAAGTCAAACTGCTCGCGCATGCGGACACCGCGTTGTGCCGCGCCAAGGAAACCGGCAAGGCGCGCTGTGTCGTCTATTGCAACCAGAAATTCAATCAACCGGATCACGATGTCTCGATGGAGGCAGCGATGTTCCAGGCGGTGCGCGACGGCGAATTCCTGATGCACTACCAGCCGATCGTCGACGCCCGCAGCCATCGGATCATGGGTTTTGAAGCACTGATGCGCTGGCACCGTCCCGGCGTCGGCATGGTATCGCCGTCACAATTCATCCCGATGGCCGAGAGCAACGGCCTGATCAACCTGCTCGGTGCGTGGGCGCTGAAGGCGGCCTGCATGCAGGTGAAACGCTTTACGGAAGCAGCGGGCAGGCCGCTATACGTCTCAGTCAACGTCAGTCCGCGGCAATTCAGGAACGACCAGTTCCTCGACATCATGGACGAGGCGTTGAAGCTGTCCGGACTCGAAGGACAACAGTTGCTGCTGGAGATTACCGAGGGCATCTTGATGTCCGATCCGGTTCACGCAGAAGCGCTGCTCAATGCAATGGCGGCACGCGATGTGCGGATCGCAATTGATGACTTTGGAACGGGATACTCATCGCTTGCCTACTTGAAGCGCTTCCCGATCGCGACGCTGAAGATCGACCGTGCGTTCATCAAGGACCTGCCGTCGTCCGTCAAGGATGTGGCGATCTGCAACGTGGTACTCAGCCTTGCCAGCCATCTAAATCTGAGCACCGTTGCCGAGGGCGTCGAGAATGAACAGCAACTGGAGTTCCTCGCGTCGCATGGTTGCGACCTCATTCAGGGGTACCTGACCGGCCGGCCTTTGCTGCCTGAGCATGCGATCAAACTGCTGCAGAACGGGGGCAGCCTGCTCATGAGCGAGGTTACTGCATGAGCGATTTCTCCCAGGACGCATCGGCGAAAGCCAGGCAAACCATGGACTTGCTGTGGTCACGCGTGCGGCAGCGGGGTGACCTGCCGGGCTTCTCCAGCGTGGTGAACGCGATTGTTGGCGCCATGCGCGGCGACGACGAACGAGAATTCAACATGACGAGGACCGTGCTGCAAGACCCGGCGCTCACGCAGAAAGTCCTGCGCCTTGCCAACAGCGCGATGTACTCGGTATTCGGCCAGGACATCAACACCGTTTCAAAAGCAGTCATCGTGCTTGGCACGGAGGCGATCGGCCACCTTGCGCTCGGACTCAAGCTCATTGACGGCCTGTCCGCCGTCTCCGCCGAATCGGCGCAGACGCGCGATGAGATGGAAAAGGCCGTGCTCGCCGGGCATATTGCGCGGCAAGTCGTGTCGTGGGCCGGCATGCGTGACGCAGAGGAGGCCGTTGTCTGCTCGATTCTGCACTCGCTCGGCCGCATGATGGCAGTCTTCTATCTCTCCGACCGCTGGCCGCAAATGCAAGTGCGCTCCGCTGAGCTTGGCGATGAAAACGAGGCCGCACGCGAAATCTTCGGGCTGAGCCTGGATGACATCGGGCGCCAGGTGGCGCAGCAATGGTCGCTGCCCTCTGGCGTGGTTAATACCTTGCGCAAGGTGCCGCCGCGCCCCGTCAGCGAGCCGCTCGACCATGGCGATTGGCTTGCTGTCGTATCGACGCTGTCATCACGTTGCGCCGACGCACTTTCCTCAACGGATGACGCCGCCAGCATGAAAGTGTCCGCTTTGGCTGCCGGCTATGCGGACATGCTGGGCTTGCCAATGTCTGAACTGGTTGCTGCGATCGATGCCGGCCACCGGGCCGCCGCCGAAGAAGAACTGGGTGGTGTGCGCGGCGCCAAGTCCGGTGCATCTGCGAGACGAGCTCCCGCGCCCGTTACCGGAAAACCCGCCGATGCGGCGACCATCCTGCGCCGCGGCGTAGCCGACATGCGTGGTGGGTTACGCAGTGCGAGCACCGGACAATTGATGTCGATGGCATTGGAAACGGTTTATCAGGGACTCGGCTTCCGGCGAACAGTGGCATTTGTGCGCGATCGGGAGCGCGGCCAATATGTGGCGCATCTGGGGCTCGGCGATGGTGTTCACGATCTGCTTCCGCGACTGGCGTTCAGCGATGCCTACCAGCCGGACGTCTTCCATGCAGCGATGGTCAATGACAAGATGGTGTTCGTCGAGAACGCGCTCAACCCGGCCTTTGCCAACAAGGTCCCTCGCTGGTGGAAGGAAACGTTTCCTTCCGTGCGCAGCTTCATGGTCCTGCCTCTGACCGTGAACCGGCAAGCCCTCGGCTTCCTGTATGGTGACTGGGATGTATCCCAGCCGGGAGCGACCATCGAACAGACCGAAATCGCTCCCCTCGACGCCCTGCGCACGCTGCTCACCCGCACAATCGCCGAGCGCCGGCAGGTCGAGCCGTCCTGGGTACGAAAAATCTTCTAAACCCCCTCTTCATTCTTCATTTCTTCCCGGGCTGACTGGCTTCAAGTCTTGGCCCCGCAAGCCAATTTTTAGACCGTGGGATGCGGTCTCGACACCCTCAAATACCCGGTTGAGCTTTCTCAACTCTATCCATACGGAATGGCGCTAATTTGCCGGTCGGCATGGCCAAAAATGTTAGCAAATGTTAAATTAATTGGTCTTTCGATAATGTCTTAAAACGGGTGGAGCTATGGATGAGGCGATCGTTTTTACATCAATCGTGGTTGGCGGCTTGCTCTTCTGGTTTGCATCGGCACGAGAAAAACCGGCGAAATACCGCAAGAAAAATGTACTGACCGGGAGCGAGCGGGAATTTTTTTATCGATTGCGGCACGCCTTGCCGGAGTGCGTGATTTGTCCGCAAATGGCCGTATCTGCACTGATCGAGCCAATGGGCATCGGTACGGCACGAAAGTCCGGGCTGGATCGCATCAAGGGCGAACGTGTTGGTTATGCGGTGTTCGACGAGAAAATGCACTTGATTGCCATCGTGGAAGTCGACCACCGTTCGCGCACGAGCCGCCGCGACATGGTACGCGATGCCTACTTTGCCAATGCCGGAATCAGGACGGTACGCTTCTCGGCGAAGCGCCTTCCGTCAGAGGGCAAGATCAAGAGCAGCATCTATGCGCGTGACAGTGTCCGGCGTCGGGATGTTGAGCATACGAACACAGCAGAACGCAAGGCTGATATCGAATTTAGCCGGCCAGAAGTCGTCTGGCGCAATACGGCGAACGCGCAAGTCTGACTCAGGACCCTAGTGCGGGAGGCGAGCGCAGCACAGGCTCAGGCGGGATAAAATGTGTTTACATCGTGGCGCGACGGCGTGCCGACGATGGATTCGAATCAGCCATGGCCAGACTCCCGCGACTTGTCGTTCCTAATCAAACCCATCACGTCATCCAGAGCGGCAACAACCGCCAAGTGATCTTCCTCGATGACGAGGATTGCGTGGCTTTCCTGCGCTGGTTGCGCGAAGCGGCCCGGCAATTCAAAGTCGCGATCCACGCTTATGTGTTGATGCCAAACCACTTGCATCTGCTGGTTTCGCCGCAGGACCAAACCGGCCTCGGGAAAATGATGCAGTGGATCGGCCGCCATTATGTGCCGTACTTTAATAGCAAGTATCAGCGGACCGGCACTCTCTGGCAGGGGCGGTATAGGGCAACGATCATCGAGGCGGACCGATACTTTCTCCCTTGCAGCTGCTATATCGAGCAGAATCCGGCACGCGCAGGCCTCGTTGCAACTCCGGCGGACTACCCCTGGTCCAGCTATTCCCACCATGTCGGGACAAAACCGGATCCAGTTATCACCGATCATCCAATGTATTGGGCATTAGGCAATACGCCTTTTGATCGCGAGGCAGCGTATCTGCGATTGATGGAGCAGCGGCCAAGCACTGAGGAAGTCAATGCCATGATCGAGGCGACACTGAAAGGGTGGCCTCTTGGTTCGGATAAATTCAAATCGGCGCTCGAAAAACAGGCGAGCCGCCGGGTCAACCCCGCCAAACGTGGCCGTCCTCCCAAGCGGAAGCCGGCGCTCACTCACTCCCCAGAATCGACGGTGTAAGTTTCCCTTTTTGTTGCACGATGAGTCAGAGCAGAGCGCTACACTTGATTTACTCTGTCCCCATTTAATTGCAAGGGGAAATCGCCGGAGAATTAATATGACTCCGACCCCAATTATTTAAGTTGAACAATCTATTGCACTGCACTATTCTTCAGCTTCAACATCACATAGTTGCGGAGAAAGCTTATGCACGCGCAAGGTCTATACGATCCAGTCAACGAACATGACGCCTGTGGCGTCGGTTTCGTCGCCCATATTAAAGGTAAGAAAAGCCACTCCATCGTCGAGCAAGGCCTGCTGATCCTGAAGAACCTCGATCACCGGGGTGCGGTCGGCGCGGACAAGCTGATGGGCGACGGCGCGGGCATCCTGATCCAGATCCCGGACCAGTACTACCGGGAAGAAATGGCGAAGCAGGGAGTAACCCTTCCGCCGCCAGGGGAATACGGCGTTGGCATGGTCTTCCTTCCGAAGGAAAGTGCTTCCCGCATCGCTTGTGAACAGGAAATCGAACGTGCGGTTCTGGCTGAAGGGCAGGTCGTCCTCGGCTGGCGTGACGTTCCGATCGATCTTGACATGCCGATGTCGCCGACCGTACGCGCCAAAGAACCGGTCATCCGCCAGATCTTCATCGGTCGCGGTCCGGACATCATGGTTACCGATGCACTCGAGCGCAAGCTGTATGTCATCCGCAAATCGTCCGGTCATGCGATCCAGGCGCTGAACCTCATCCACGGCAAGGAGTTCTTCGTGCCGTCGATGTCTGCGCGTACTGTCGTCTACAAGGGGCTGCTGCTCGCTGACCAGGTCGGCGTGTACTACAAAGACTTGCAGGATCCGCGTTGCGTCTCCGCGCTCGCGCTCGTGCACCAGCGTTTCTCGACCAATACCTTCCCGGAATGGCCGCTGGCCCACCCGTATCGCCTGATTGCCCATAACGGCGAAATTAATACGGTGAAAGGCAACTTCAACTGGATGCGCGCCCGCGAAGGCGTGATGAAGTCTGCCGTGCTGGGCGAAGACCTGCAGAAGCTGTTCCCGCTGATTTACGAAGGTCAGTCCGACACCGCCTGCTTCGATAACGCGCTCGAACTGCTGGTCATGGCCGGCTACCCGGTCGCACAAGCGATGATGATGATGATTCCGGAAGCGTGGGAAAACCATACGCTGATGGATGACAACCGTCGCGCTTTCTATGAATACCATGCCGCGATGATGGAGCCGTGGGACGGCCCCGCTGCAATGGCATTCACCGACGGCCGCCATATCGGCGGAACGCTGGATCGTAACGGCCTGCGTCCGGCGCGCTATATCGTTACTGACGACGACCTCGTCGTGATGGCATCCGAATCCGGCGTCCTGCCGATTCCGGAATCGAAGATCATCAAGAAATGGCGTCTGCAGCCAGGCAAGATGTTCCTGATCGACCTCGACGCTGGCCGCATCATCGACGACAAGGAACTGAAGGACACCTACGCCAACGCCAAGCCGTACAAGCAATGGATCGAGTCCGTTCGCATCAAGCTGGACGAACTGGATGCCGAGCCGGCAGAGCCGAAGTCAACCATTCCGCTGCTCGACCGCCAGCAGGTATTCGGCTACAGCCAGGAAGACATCAAGTTCCTGATGGCGCCGATGGCATCCACCGGTGAAGAGGCAGTCGGCTCCATGGGCAATGACTCGCCGCTGGCCGTCATGTCCAACAAAAACAAGACGCTGTACAACTACTTCAAGCAGTTGTTCGCACAGGTCACCAACCCGCCGATCGACCCGATCCGCGAGGCGATGGTGATGTCGCTTGTGTCGTTCATCGGTCCGAAGCCAAACCTGCTCGACACCAACAACATCAACCCGCCGATGCGTCTTGAAGTGTCGCAGCCGGTCCTCGACTACGCGGACATCGCCAAGCTGCGCAACATCAGCAAGCACACCGGCGGCAAGTTCAAGTCCTATGAGTTGAACATCTGCTATCCGGTGGCATGGGGCAAGGAAGGCATTGAAGCGCGCCTCGCATCGCTGTGCGCGAAAGCGGTTGACGCCGTCAAATCAGGTCACAACATCCTGATCATTTCCGACCGCAAGGTGGACGCAGACCAGGTCGCGATCCCGGCACTGCTGGCAACGTCCGCAATCCACTTGCACCTCGTCAGCAAGGGCTTGCGCACATCGACCGGTCTGGTAGTGGAAACCGGTTCTGCACGCGAGACGCATCACTTCGCGCTGCTCGCCGGCTACGGCGCAGAAGCCGTCCATCCGTACCTCGCCATGGATACGTTGACGGAAATGGCGAAGGGCCTGCCGGGCGAACTGTCCGCTGAGAAGGCGATTT
>DASRXG010000049.1:0-50604 GCA_035654275.1 Noviherbaspirillum sp. | reverse complement strand
ATGCTTGACGACGAGCTTAGCTACCTGCGCCGCCTGTTTGCGCAGGCGCCGGGCTTCATTGCAATCCTGCGCGGCCCGGACCATGTATTCGAACTCGCCAACGAAGCGTATTACCAGCTGGTCGGCCATCGCGACCTGATCGGCAAGCCCTTCCGCGAAACCTTCCCGGATCTCGCCGGCCAGGCGTACGGCGAGATCCTGGACCGCGTGTATGCAACCGGCAAACCGTTTGTCGGTCAGGAAATGAAGGCGGTGCTGCAACAGGAGCGTGACGGTCCGTCAGTCGAGATCTTTATCAACCTGGTGGTGCAGCCGGTGATCGGACCGGATGGGTCGGTCGCCAGCATCTTCGTGCAGGGCAACGACATCACCGCGCAGAAGCGTGCGCAGGATGATTTGCGAATCAGCAACGAGCGCTGGAAGCTCGCGATCGAAGGAACCGGAAACGGCGTCTGGGACTGGAACCTGCAAACAGGCGAAGTGGTGTACTCCGGCCGCTGGAAGGAAATGCTGGGGTACGATGAAAACGATATCCATCCTCACATCAGCGAATGGCGCAACCGCTTGCATCCGGATGACGAGGCTGTGACCATGGCGGCCCTGCAGGACTGCATCGATGGAAAAACGGCGTCCTACATGAACGAGCATCGCCTGCGCTGCAAGAATGGCGACTGGAAATGGGTGCAGGCACGAGGCATCGTCGTGGCGCGCGACGATCAGTTGAAACCCCTGCGCATAACCGGTATGACGACAGACATCTCGGAGAAGAGGGAATCCGATGAGCGTGTCTGGCGCCATGCGAATTTCGATCCGCTGACCAGCCTGCCGAACCGCCGGCTGTTCCGCGACCGCCTTGATCATGAAGTGAGAAAAGCGCATCGCAACGGGCTGCGCATGGCGCTGCTGTTCATCGACCTCGACCGCTTCAAGGAAGTGAATGACCTGCTCGGCCACGACGCCGGTGACCAGTTGCTGATGCAGGCCGCGCATCGCCTGTGCAACTGCGTGCGTGGATCGGACACGGTGGCACGTCTGGGCGGCGATGAGTTCACCGTGATCCTGTCGGAACTGAACGACATGGCGCATGTGGAGCAGGTCGCGCAAAAGTTGCTGGCTGCGCTGGCGGAGCCCTTCCATCTCGGCAATGAAGTCGCGTACGTCTCGGGTAGCGTCGGCATCACGATGTACCCGGCCGACGCAACGGAGCCGGAGGAACTGATCCGCAACGCCGATCAGGCGATGTATGCGGCCAAGAGCTCCGGACGCAACCAGTTCAGTTACTTCACTCGCTCGATGCAGGAACAGGCGCACATGCGGCTGCGATTGGCGGGCGACTTGCGCAATGCGCTGCGAGACGGCCAGCTGCGCGTGCATTACCAGCCGGTCATCGACCTCTCCAACGGGCGTATCGTCAAGGCAGAAGCACTGTTGCGGTGGCAGCATCCCAGCCTCGGGGCGGTCGACCCGTCACAATTCGTGCCGTTGGCAGAGGAGTCGGGCATGATCAACGAGATCGGCGACTGGGTTTTCCAGCGCGCCGCATCCTGCTCGCAGCGCTGGAGCGAACTGCTCGGCGCGCCGTTCCAGATCAGCGTCAACAAATCGCCGGTGCAGTTCGTGTCGCAAGCAAAGGAAATGAGCTGGTCGCGCCACTTGCACCGGCTCGGCCTGCCGGGCAACAGCATCGCAGTCGAGATCACGGAAGGGCTGCTGCTGAATGCGTCAGCGACGGTGTCGGACAAGTTGCTCGAATACCGCGATGCCGGCATCCAGGTGGCGATCGATGATTTCGGCACCGGCTATTCATCGATGGCATATCTGAAGAAATTCGATATCGATTACCTGAAGATCGACCGCTCCTTCGTGCGGGACATCACTGAAGACGACAGCGACCGTGCGATTGCGGAATCGGTGATCGTGATGGCGCACCGCCTCGGCCTGAAGGTGATTGCGGAAGGGATCGAAACCGCAGAACAGGAACAGCTCCTGACGGCAGCTGGATGCGACTTCGGGCAGGGTTATCTGTATGCGGGAGCAGCACCGCCGGAAGATTTCGAACGCATGCTGGCGCAGGACATCAAGGTGGCAAGCAGCCGGGCTCATTGAAAGAGATCGAGAGCCTTATCGGTAGGGGGCGACCGGGCCGCTTGCCGAGGGGGAGAAGCGTTGCTCGCGCCTTCCGCCTGTAGAAGGAGAAAGGCGCGTTCCGATTTACATCAAGACAGTTGCTGGATACCAGCCAGGACCCAGCCGCCCGCACCGGAAACCGGCTTGGACAGGTTCCATACTTCGGTGAACGGTTCGGCCGGCGCATTCTCCGCTTCGCGGATCATGCCGCTGAACTTCACGCTGGCGAGGTACTCGTTGCCGGCCGTTTCCATACCGAGCAATTCCGCATCGAGCGATACCACATCGGTATGGTTGGGCGATGCACCACGGTCGAGCAGTTCCTGCTTCATTTCCGCGAACATTTCGGGCGACGTGAATTCACGCAGGTCGTTCACATCGGCCTTGTCCCATGCCGCTTGCAGACGGATGAAGTAGGTCTTCGCATGGCGCAGGAAACCGGCGGTGTCGAAGTCTGCCGGCACGCCCCACGGTGCGCTGGCAGTATCGCTGCCCGACTGGAACGACGGCGACTGCAGCGCTGCCGGCTGCACCGGCTCGATGCGAGAACCGATTTCCGGCGTTGCTACGCCACCACCCGCGTAAGCCGGCTGCAAACCGCTCTTGGCGTGTGCGCCGTCGCGTTTGCGGGTCAGCATGCGGTAGATGAAGAAGGCAGCCGCTGCAAGCAGGCCGACCATCAGGATCGTGCTGATCATGCTGGCCAGCGCGCCGCCGATACCAAGGTGCGACAGCAATGCGCCGAGGCCGAGGCCGAGCAGTGCGCCGCCGAGGATGCCTTTCCACATGCTGGGCTTGGGCGCGGCTGCCGGTGCGGGCGCTGGCGTGGCCGGTTTTGCCGTGGCGGGTGCAGCCTGGTTCTGGGCCGGTGCGGTCGATTGGCGGCTGACGCTTTGCGACTGCTTGCCGAACGAACCGCCGCCACCCATGCGCTTGGCTTGTGCTTCCGACACGACAACCGACAGCGCACTAACCGCCACCATCAGCGTGACTAAGAACTTTTTCATGCTATCTCCTGAAGTTGATTTGCGTGTGGCGGCCGGGTTTTCCTAATCGACCGTCTCACAACAGCCAGCATGATATGCCGCGCGCGCGTTTATAAAAAGCGAATAAACATTGATGGTTTATTCGTAAAAACGAGATATTAAGATGCACCATTGCTAGGAAACGCGGTTGGTCAGCGTACCGATCCCGTCGATGCTTATCCTCATGACATCGCCCGGCTTCAGGAACTTCGGCGGATTAAAGCCGAAACCCACGCCCGCGGGAGTACCGGTCGCGATCACGTCGCCCGGCTGCAAGGTCATGCCGGAAGAGAGCGTCGCAATAATGGTAGGGATATCAAAAATCAGGTCGCGGGTATTGCCGTCCTGCCGCAATTCGCCATTGATCCAGCAACGAACGCCAAGCTTGCCGGCATCCACTCCAGCGGCGCTCACGATCCACGGCCCCATCGGGCAGAACGTGTCCATCGATTTGCCGAGGAACCACTGACCGTGCCGCTGTTGCACATCGCGTGCGCTGATGTCGTTGACGATGGTGTAGCCCCATACATGGTTGAAAGCATCCTCCTTGCGGATCGCGCGCCCCGGCTTGCCGATCACGACGGCGAGCTCGGCCTCGTAGTCCAGCTGCGACGTCACCTCCGGAAATGACTGCACAGCTGCGCCGTCGCCCACCACGGAGGATGGTGCCTTGGTAAAAACGATGGGCGCCGACGGCAAGGGTGCTGCTGGCGCGCTTGCCAATCCGGTCTGGCTCAGCTCCTTCACATGGTCGTGATAGTTCTTGCCGATGCAGAAGATATTGCGGCGCGGCGTCGGAATGGGCGCCAGCAACTGGTGGCCGTTGATCGGTTTCCAGGTACCGGTTCCCGCATCCCGCGGTGGCGCCGGCTGGCGCAAAATGAAATCAGTCATGTCGCCGGTGAACCCCGGCAGCAGTTCGCTTGCTTCTCGGTATTGCTGTCCGTCGTCCGAAATCACCACGACTGTCGCGCGATCATCGATATCCAAGGTGCCAAAACGCATTCCGCTCTCCCGAAAATTTCGTTGAATCAAAACGCGTCCAATGATGCACGAAAGCCGAGCGTGATGCAGCGGTGAAGAACTCACCAAAGCAAACCATGTCGAACTGAAAACCTTGCACCTTATTCATCGAAGGAGCCTGCATGTCACGAGTCATGTGGAAAGGCGCTGTCAGCTTCGGCCTGCTGCATGCGCCGGTCGCGCTATACCCTGCATCGCGCCAGGATGAGGTCGATTTCGACTGGCTGCGGCGCGATACGCTGCAACCAGTCGGCTACAAACGCGTCGTGAAGGAGACAGGCGAGGAAGTCGGCAAGGACGACATCGTCAAGGCAGTGAAGTACGAAGGCCAATACGTGGTGCTCTCGGACGAGGAGATCAAGTCGGCCAACGTGAAGTCGACCCACACGATCGACATCGTGGCATTTACCGACGCAGCCGACGTCAACTTCCTGTTCTTCGAGACGCCGTACTACCTTGCACCGGTCAAAGGCGGTGAGAAGGTGTACGCGCTGTTGCGCGAAGCCTTGCTGAAGGCAAAGAAGATCGGCATCGCGCTGATCGTCCTGCATAACAAGCAGCATCTTGCGGCCCTCATCCCGACGCAGCAGGCCATCGTGCTCAACACCCTGCGCTGGGCCACTGAGGTCAAGGATACGGGCGACGTTGATCTTCCCTCGGAAGGCCTGAAGGCGGCGGAAATCAAACCCAAGGAACTGACCATGGCCACCCAGCTCATCGAGAGCATGTCCGAATCTTGGGATCCGGGGCAGTACCGCGACACCTTCCGTGACGACATCATGGCACTGGTGAAGAAGAAGCACGACGAGGGGCTCGCCGAACAAATTTCCGACGTGAAGGTGGAAGAGCCGGAAGAAGGCACGAATGTCATCGATATCGCGGAACTGTTGCGACGCAGCCTGCAAGGCACTGCCAAGCGGACGCCGCGCAAGGCAGGTACGCAGAAAGCACCGCCGCCCAAAGCTGCGCGCACGCGCAGCCGTCCCGCCAAGACCGTGCACTGATGCCGAGAGCGGTGCCGAAGCTCGAGCGCGTCATGGCCTGAGGAGGAACGTTGGATGTCCGGCAAACTGTCCACTTACCACGCAAAGCGCAATTTCCGCATCACGCCGGAGCCGGCTGGTGCCGTTGCGGCCTCAACCGACCGGCTGCGCTTTGTCGTGCAAAAGCATGATGCGCGACGACTGCACTACGACTTCCGCCTCGAATTCGACGGTACGCTGAAAAGCTGGGCTGTGCCCAAGGGCCCGAGCCTCGATCCCTCCGAAAAACGCCTTGCGGTACATGTTGAAGACCACCCGCTCGACTACATCGATTTTGAAGGCGACATCCCTGAGCACCAATACGGCGCCGGCCATGTCGATGTGTGGGACACGGGTTATTGGGAGCCACTCGGCGACCCGCTGGCCGGCTACAAGGCGGGCAAGATGAAGTTCCGGCTCCATGGCGAGAAGCTGCATGGGGGCTGGACGCTGCTGCGGACCCGGCTGCAGGCACGCGGCAACAAGGAGCAATGGCTGCTGATCAAGGAAAAGGACGATGGCGCGCGCCCGATCGCAGAATTCGATGTCACTGCCGGCGTGCCGGACCGCACTGGCACTAACACTGACACGGGCAGGCCGGGTAGCGAGGGCAGTCCCTCCGCATTGCCGCATGCAATCAGAAAGCCCTTGCCCGAGACACTCAAGCCGCAGCTCGCGACGCTGGTCGATGCGATACCGCAAAGCGGCGACTGGACATATGAAATCAAGTACGACGGTTACCGCCTGCTGGCGCGCATCGATGACGGCGACGTTGCCTTGTTTACCCGTGACGGAAAGGACTGGACGCCAAAGCTGCCGCAGCAGGCCAAGGCACTTGCGGCATTGCGCGTGAAGAGCGCGTGGCTGGACGGCGAAATCGTCGTGCTCGACAAGCATGGCGTGCCGTCCTTCCAGTTGCTGCAGAATGCATTCGACCAGCACGGTACGGCGCAAATCATCTACTTCGTGTTCGATATCCTCTATCTGGACGGATACGATCTGCGCGCTACACCACTGTCGCAGCGCAGGCGGTTGCTACAGCAATTGATGACGCAATTAATGCAGCAAAAAGCGGACGATGACGTGCTGCGTTTGAGCATGCCGCTGGAGCAAGCGCCGCAAAAGCTGCTTGCCGGCGCCTGCCGCATGTCGATGGAAGGCATCATCGGCAAGCGCAGCGATTCGCTCTACACCGGCGAGCGCAGCAACGACTGGATCAAGCTCAAGTGCCGCGCACGGCAGGAGTTCGTGATTGCCGGGTATACCGAGCCCCAAGGCACGCGCAAATTCTTCGGTGCGCTTTTGCTTGGCGTATTCGACGATGACAGCAACCTGCGCTATGCAGGAAAGGTCGGCACCGGCTTCGACCAAAATAGCCTGCATGCCATCTACAAGCAACTGAAACCACTGGAACAGGAAAAGCCACCGTTCCCGCAAACACCGGCCGGCATACCGCGCGCGCATGTGCACTGGGTAAAACCGTCATTGGTTGCAGAAGTATCGTTCGCGGAATGGACGCAGGACGGTCTGGTGCGGCAAGCGGTCTTCGACGGCATCCGTGCCGACAAACCGGCAAGAGAGATCCAGCGCGAGCAGGCGGTGCATACATCGGAAAAGCGGACAAGGGCAAAGGCCGGCGTATCGGACAACATTGTGCAAGGAGTACGGATTACGCATCCGGAGCGGATTGTCGACCCGGAAAGCAGTTGCACGAAACTCGAGCTCGTTCGCTATTACGATGCGGTCGCGCCTTGGATCCTGCCTTTCCTGCAGCATCGCCCTGTGTACCTGCTGCGCTGCCCGGAAGGCGTGCATGGCGAGCAATTCTTTCAGAAGCACAGCAGCCGTATCGTCATCCCTAGCATCACGATGCTCCCGCCGGAGCTCGATCCGGGCCATGCGCCGCTGATGGCGATCGAATCCATCGCGGCGCTTGTCGGTGCGGCACAGATGGGCAGCATCGAACTGCATAGCTGCAACGCGACTGCGGACAAGTTCGACCGGCCGGATTGCATGGTGTTCGATCTCGACCCCGATCCCGCGCTGCCATGGCAGTCCGTCGCTGAGGGCGCGCGGCTAACCAAGGTAGTGCTGGACGAACTTGGCCTATGCAGCTTCCTGAAAACCAGCGGCGGCAAGGGACTGCACCTCGTTGTGCCGCTTTCGCGCCGGCAGGGTTGGGATGAAGTCGCCGCATTCTCGCAAGCGGTCGCGCAGCATCTGGCGCACATGCTGCCCCGATTGTTCAGCGCGAAGATGGGTGAGAAGAACCGGGTCGGGAAGATCTTTGTGGATTACCTGCGCAACCGGCGCCAGGCAAGCACCGTCGTGCCGTACTCGGTGCGAGCCCGTCCCGGATTGCCGGTCGCCACACCAATCGCATGGGACGAGCTGGAACAAGTCACAAGTGCAGCGATGTGGACAATTGCTTCGCTACCGGGCCGCCTTGCACGAAACATGGGCGACCCGTGGCAGGAATTCTTCGCGACGCGGCAGTCACTGACCGCCGCGATGAAACGCAAGCTAGGCATGGCGACGAAGTAAAACCGCCGCGCATCACGTCACCCATCAGAATGCGTGGCTGTATTGCACGCTCAGGATATTCACGTCGCTATCGTATTCACCGACCAACGTCCCCCCTGCGGGCGGTTCGGACTTGTTGATTCGCGCATCCTTGACGAACAGGTGGGCGAAGCCGAATTCCCACGTGCCTTGCCGCGAAGGTTTGTATTGCGCACCGAATGAAAGCCACCAGCGATTTTCATCGGGGACGCGCGGTGTGCGGAATTCGTCGCGTACCGGGCTGCGGTCGTAGGCAATGCCGCCACGCAGCTTCAACATGTCGTTATAACGGTAGTTGGCGCCGACTGCGACGCGCACAGTATTGCGGAAGTTCTCGGGCGTGACACTTTCCGGCGCGCCGTTGTTGAAGCGCACGCGCAATTCCTTGAAGCGGCTCCAGTGCATCCATGTGACGTCGGCCATCGCCGACCATTGGCGATCCAAGTCCAGGTAACCGCTGAGGCTCACGGATTCCGGCAAGTCGAGATCCGCACTGGCACCGGTATTGGTCAATGCAGGGTTCGCAGTGACTGCGGCCGGCAGGCCCGCTGGCAGCGTGTAGCGGGCGTCGCCCGAAAATTTGTGCCTGATACGCGAGCGATAGGCGGCGCCAAACCGGGCATGCTCGTTGGGCGCGAACATCACGCCGAGATTAAAGCCATATCCCCAATCATCGCCGTCAATCGTCACACGGGCATCGGGAGCGCCCGGTACGAGCGCCCCGAGATTGATCGCACGGGAGATTTCGACATCGGCATACTGCGCGCTGACCCCTGCGCCGAGCGAAAGCTGGTCGTTGAGCTTGAACGCAATAGTCGGATTAATGTTGATGGTTCTCAGCTCCGACTTCAGCGCCTGGTAGCGTCCCACCCAGTCGGAATCGTATTCGGTCTTCAAGCCAAAGGGCGACTGGATGCCGATGCCGAAACGCATGCGCGGGTTCAGGTCCATCGCGTAATAGAGCGCGGGCACCGCTGCCCAATCGCCCGCATCCCCGCCGTTTCCACCGGTGAGCGGCGCACCTCCTGCTCCGGTTGAGCCCGCATTGCGAAATTCCGCAGACGGGCGTATTGCAGACAGCGCGCCCATGAATTGCCTTCCCTGGAAGCGCGTCAGCCCGGCGGGGTTGAAATAGATGGTACTGAGGTCTTCCGCCACTGCCGCGCCGCCTGCATGTGCATTGCCAAGGCTTCCAGCACTCATTTCGTAGAGCGCGAAGCCGCCTGCATGTGCTGCATCCGAAACGAGCGCGAGTGCGCCGAACAAGGGAAGCACGGACGTGGCAAGCGTGTTGCGAAAGCGGGGAAGGCGGGTCATCTTGTCTGCTCCTTTGCCCTCCCGCACAGGCGGTACGAGGTGCAGGCCGGGAGGTGAGAGCCAACACTCGTCCTGCAAACTCGATTGACCGGCGGCGTCATTGCCGTAAAGCCGCACGGTGCAAAATGAAGATTCGCAACGAGGTCCGGAGTTCGATGCTTCTGGGGATAATCGCTTGAGTCACCTCAAGCAACTGCGTCGGCGAGCCCCTTTGCAGCAATGGTGTCGCAGAACATGATCCGCGGCGGCACCGTTAGCAGGACGTCGAATTTCGCCAACGCTTGCTGCACCGGTGTGGACGCAAGATGCGCGTCGCATGCACTTCTGTCCTTGTAGAGTTCATAGACGACAAAATTGCCGGGCGTTTCCAACGCACGATGTACTGCATAGACGAGGTTGCCCGGTTCGCGGTGTGCGGCGCTGGCAAGTTCGCATAATATGGAGCCAAGCTCATTGGCCGCGGCTGGGTGAGCATTCAATTCAGCAAGCAGTAGAAACACGGCATCTCCTTCGCAAATGTTTTCGGGAGATGCCATTCTTCAGGAAGTGCGCCACGATGTATTGTAAAAATGCGTCTTTGCTCGTGCTGCCTGCAGCCAGTTCGTGGTGAGGCCGCGACCACAGCCCTGTAGTCACGGATGAAATGTGCCTGGTCGTAATAGCCCTGTGCCAGCGCGACATCGGTCGTATCGGCTGCCGGATCGAGCAGCAAGGTACGGACCGTTTTCTGGAAGCGGCTGGTGGGGCGCACCTCAATCGGTGTCTGTCCGGTCAATGCAGGGAATTGGCGCTCCAGCTGGCGCCGCCCGATGCCCAAGAGCTGTGCCGAGCCGTTCATGTAGAGAGAGGCAACGGCTACTTCAATCAGCGGATCCGAACGGTGGTTGAGAAGCTGGTTGTGCAGGAAGACTGGAGCAGACCGATCCGCTGCTCTACCGATATTGCATCGCAGGTACGGCCTGCGAGTGCACTGCCAGCAACTCCCTATATGTCGGCAACCAAGCAGCTGCTATCCAGCGACTCGGCTCCGGAACGGGGACGAATCGATGCGCTGCGCCCGCGGAGGCGGACAGCAATAAACCCGACATGGGAAGAAGGTGCCAGCACCACCGGCTTTTGCCGTACGCAAAGAAAATGCGCGTGGCCAAAATTGCTCTCAGTTTGTTGTGCGGTGAGGCGGCGGAATGGCGTGCCGTCGTGAAAAAAGAGAATTCGGCGCCGGTTCCGGGGAGAACGGTCGGCAGCGCGACCATGTCAGTTCCGCTGGATTCCCATCCTCAGAAGCGATCGATAGACGGCTGCAGCGCCGTGTGCGGCCATTAGAACCTGCTTAGTGTCTTTTTGGCAGGCGCGTTCTGCCAGGAAGGGATGCAGTGCAAGGCGCGCCGCGCCGCTCAGACCGGGCGTCTGTGCAAGCGGTGCAACACCGCAATGCGCCCTTCCCGACAGAACCCTCCGGGCAGCTACCGGAATCGGCCGCCTACGTTGTTACAGCTCCTTGCCGTAGCACCGCTACGACGCGTCCCTGCGCCTAGTATTCGGCCGGTTCCGGTAGCTGCGCGCCTGCCAAAAAAACACTAAACAGGTTCTTAGTGAAAGGTCCGCAGCGTCAATGGCTGGATGCCGTTCCTGTAACGACGCGCACCAGCTGGATCGCCGGCTCTGCCAGTTCATGCAAGCTGTCCACGCGATTACGTTCGATTGCCTGCAGCACAAGCTCGTTGATGCCGCCGACAATCGCCATCGCCATGTCGCGCGACAAGGGCGTCGTGCGTTTGTCGCCATTGCCCTCGTCGTTGATGACCTGCAGCATGAAACCGACGATCTGGTCGTTGACGCGCCGGCGTGCGGCCAAGCCATCGGAACCGAGGCCGAGGATTTCGATGAACAGCGTGCGTACCAGCATCGGGTTTTGCGCGAGACAGCCGAAGTAGGCGTGGATTGCCGTTTCCACCTGCTGCTCCCAGTCGCGCGTCGGGTCGAGTGCGTCGCGTAGCACATTGAGCGCGTTGAGGCTGGCCGCTTCGTACAGTGCTATCAAGCAATGGGATTTGGAAGCGAAATGCTCGTAGAAAGTGCGCCGCGATACCGCCGCTTCGCGCACGATATCGGAGATGGTGGTATCGGCATACCCTCTTGCTGCGACTGCGTGGGCCATGCCTTCCAGCAGGCGGTGTCGATGCATCGTGTTATTGCCGTTTTCCACGTAATTTTCAAGAGCGATTTCACGGAGGGCTAGCGTCATATAGATTGCGGCAGGTCGAATATTGTAAATTTGATACTTGAAAATAACATAACTTGCAACAAAAATGTATCCCAAATTCATGTGGTACGCTTCAGTACCACGCCCGCCGGACGGGATAAAACCAAAATCCGTGGAGAGACACCCCATGACCGACCTCGTTGTCCGCCGCCTGCTGATTGATCTGGAAACGCCGTTCGAACGTCACTGGTGCGGGGGCGATGCCTTCCGTTCCGCCTTGTTCAACGCGCTGTCGATGAGTTTCCCGGTCGGCGAACAGTTCTTCATCGATTCGGTCCGCAACGGGTTCAAGGCGCTGCCGGCTGACAGGCAAGCGCAGTTCAAGGCCGAGGTGCAGGGTTTCATCGGACAGGAAGCGACGCATCGCCGTATCCACGGTCTGTTCAACGCACATCTCGAGAAGCTCGGGCTGGTCAACGCCTGGGGCCCGCGTGCGCAAAAGCGCCTGAAGCTGGTGGAAGGTATTGATGCGCGCCACTGGCTGGCGATCACGGCCGCCAACGAGCATTTCACCGCCATCCTTGCCGAGTACCTGCTGTCGCATCCGGAATGGCTGGAGGGCGCGGAGCCGCGCCTGAGGACGATGTGGCTGTGGCACAGCGCAGAGGAGTCGGAGCACAAGAGCACCGCCTTCGATCTGTACCAGGAATTGGGCGGCGATTACCGCTGGCGCATCATCTGGTTCCGGCGCGCGACGATGTTCTTCCTCACCGACACGTTGCGCCAGACTATCAGCAACCTGCGGCGGGACGGCACGTTGTGGAAGTGGAGCACCTGGAAGAGCGCCGCGCATTATCTGTTCGGCAAGCGCGGCCTGATTCGCCAATCGTACGGACCATGGCGCGAATACAAGCGTAGGGATTTCCATCCGGACCAGTACGGCACCGACCTGTCGCGCCGCTGGCTGGTCGACAATTCAAACCAGTATTCCCTGGTTGGTTCGGGCTGACAGGCTCGACTGTCAGCCCGAAACTGCGCGCGGCCGCCTTAGTTCACGCGCTTGAGAGTGACTGACGCCAGCCCCATGTCAAGCAACGCTGTATCGCTGTCGCGCATTTTGAGAATCAGCCCGACGCCCGCTGCGCCCTCCGGCGTAATCGCCACCTGATCGCCCCGGGTTTCAAACTTTGCCTTCATCGACACACCGTTCTGCACATAAGCGTCGTTCGTAAATTCCAGCGAAATAAGGCCTGATTCGTCCTGCCATTTGCCGACTAACGGATGACTTGCGCCGAACGAGAAAAAGCTCTTCAGCGCATCGAAGAAGCCACCACCGGTTCCCGCATCCGAGCCGGCCTTGCCAAGCGCAGTGACCCGCCGTGCCAGCATTTCGGCCGGATTGATGTTGGATACTGTCCATTTTCCATCGACGCGCGTCACTGGCAAGGAGACTGACATGGACTGCCGGTCCAGTTCTCGCAACAGCGTGTCACGGTTGGAAGCCTTCGCAAGCCATGGCGCTTCGTCGTTTATTTCCAGCTGCGCACTAGCGACGGCGAATGGCTTGCCCTCGATCTCTTCCACTTGCTCGAATCCGCTGACCTGTTTTGCTTGCAGCCCAGCACCAAGGCATAAGCGGCTGTTGCGCACCCATTTCTTGCCTTCGTCGCTCAGCGCATAGACATAGTGCGTACGCGGGAAGTAGCCGCCAGACGACTCTTGCTTCGGCGCGGTGTAAACACCGGCCTGGACCAGCATGTCCATGTACTGCCGGGTCGACCGGTTGAATTCATCAACACGAATCGGGTCCTTGTCGTAAGGCAGATTGCCGGTGCACAGAATTTTGTCTCGCGCATTGGCATCGTTGCCGAAGTGGGCATTGATTGCGCGCGCAAAGCTGGCTTCGGATGCGGTTTCCGGTGCCAGCCACCAGGCCAGCCCACCGCCAACGGCAGCCAGCGTCACGACCAGGACGCCGCTGATTGCCAGACGACGCCCGCCAAGACGAGGTATTGCGAAGGCGGTGGTCGCAGCCGCCGCGACCGGTGGAGTCGGCAGCGGCGTGGCGGTTGACGTTATCGGGTTGCCGCATTGTTCGCAGAAGCGTGCGTGGCTCTCATTGCGCGTGCCGCATTTAGTGCAGAAACGTGCCATCGGCCCCTCACTTCAGCTTGTGGCCGCATTCACCGCAGAATGCATCGTCCGGTGACACTGGCGCATGACAGCCGGGGCATGCGGGCGCCCTTTCCGTCACCGGGGTTGATGACGCTGCGGCAGTTGCCGTAGCGGCCTGTGCTGCCGTCTGTGCATTGCTGCGCTGCTGCTCAGCCAGCTGACGAGCACGATCGCGCGCTTCTTCTGCCTTTTTCTTGACGGAATCGAGACTGTTTCCGAGCTGCGCTTCAGCTTGGGCAAAATCCAGGTCGGCGGTTGTTTTCAGATAAATGATGCAGGTGCCTTTCATCAGGATCAACATCGGAATCACGGCAGCGACTGCAAACAAGAGGCCACCGCCAATACCGCCGGCCACCATATGGCCGGACCTGCCGGACATATTCATCAGGCTGTGCAAATCGAGGTCGCCAAAGCCAATGATGCCGGCAGACAGGCTGGAGGTGAACATCACACCCGTCATGACAACAAAGAAAATGATCGATGCACTGAATGTCGTGATGAACAGCAGGATGAGCTGATTCAGGATTACCGGCACCAGTTTTTTGCGCGCAATCACATTCAGACGTGCAATCACTTGAAAGACCGTGCAGCCTGCCCAGACTGCCGGACCCGCCAGCGGCAGCATGACGTAGAACAGCGAGAACACCAGCAGCCCGAGGAGGATTGCCGACAACGGGAACACGACGGTAAAGAGCACCGGGCCGAGTACCGGGATCTTGCACACGAAAAGAACGACCGCAATGGCAAGCACGACTGCCAGCATGATCAGGAATTCAAGCACTGCCACACCCAGTAAGCGATGGCTGGTAAAGAGCGACAACAGGACGGCATCCATCATGGTGCCGGACGCCTCGCCTTGCGCGTCGCGCATGATGATGATGCCAACCGCATTGAGTCCGTAGAAAAACACCACGAATGCCAGCAGAAAGCCGAGACCACCCAGCCAGAAGCTGAAGGTTTTCGCAGCGATGGCACTAAAGACACCACCAACCAACGTGGCGGCAACCAGCGTCAAGCCCAGCAGCATGATTGCGCGGACGTTTTTGAAGGCATCCGTAGCTGCCAGCAGGGAGTCCAGCCCTGACATCAGCGCGGCGGACGCTTTTTTCTCATTGTTGCTATTGCTCATGCTTATTCCTTCTTCTTGTATTGGTGAGGTGGTAGAGAACATGGAAATGTGGCGTAGCGCGCGTGTACGGAGCGGGCTAAGCGTAGGCTCCATACACGCATGAAACGTGCGCTAATAGTTGTTCTGCGAATCTTTCGGCTGGTACACAGGACAGCCGTCCTGGCCCCACTTGTTGTTGCAGACCTGCCAGATGCACAGCTCACGCTTGAACAGATTGCCGCTCTGGCATTGCGCGACGCGCTCTGCCGTACTCGGTGCTTTCGATGCGGCCGCTGGCTGTACCGGCTCAGGTGTGGGCTGCTGCACCGCCGCCCTTTGTCTGGCCCGCGCTTCTTCCTGTGCCTTTGCTTCTTCAAGCTTCTTCTTGCGCGCTTCCTCCGCCGCCTTGCGCTTGGCGAGCTGCGCCGCCTTCTTTGCCTCGAGTTCTTCCGCAGCCGGCTGCGGCGGGGTGGGCTTGGCCGCTACGGGCGCCGCGGGCGGCGGTTCCTCAATAGGGGTAGCGGGAGTCTTTGCTTGTTCCGGTTCAACCGGTGCAGCCTCCGGAGCAGCTGGCGCAGGCGCTTCACTCGCCGGGGCTGCGGGAGCTGCGGCAGCCGGAGCTGCGGCAGACGGCGTCGGCTGTGGCATCACGGCAGCAGTGGCCGGTGCATCGCCAGCCCGGTTAAACCACCAGACGGTGCCCGCGGCAATGATCGCAATGACGAGTGCCGCCGCACCAACCATCACCGTGCGTGACTTGCCGGTCTTTTTGTCTGTGGGTGCAGCTACCGCTGCAGGCTTGTCTTCGGGTTCGGGTGCAGGTGCAACTACCGGAGCAGGCTTGTCCGCGGACGCCGGTGCAGATGGCGTGATGGTGGGGGCTTCCTGAACGGCTTCGGACGGTGTCTCGGGTGCGCGTTTCACCATCGTTGGAGGAACAACCGGCGGCACCGGCTCGGCTGCCACTGGAGCCGTATCGACAGCCGGTGTTACAGGCAACGGTGTCGCGGATTCTACAGCCGCAGCAGGTGTAACCTTGGCTTGCGGCATATCGGCTTTAAGCGTGAAACCGCACTTTGAACAGAATTTGCTTTGTGCTTTGTTTTCTTGCCCGCATTTCGGGCAATCTACGGCCGCGTTGGCTGTGGCGGGGGCTGGCGCTGTCGCAGACAGTGGCTTACCGCAAGACAGGCAAAATTTGGCCGAGTCCTTGTTTTCCGTTCCGCAATTCCGACACTGCATTTTTTTCCTTTGCGAGTAGTGAAATATTTCGGGAAGGGGCTATGTAGATGAGCATCATTAACCCTTCTAGCCGTAGCAGTATTTTCGCCGAAAGTTGCAACAAAGAAAATGAATTATTGATTTTCGGTAAAACAGGGAGGAATAGAGATGGTTACCGGCGTATGGCTTAGCCAGCCACAGCTCGCAACGAAGATGGGACGAACGGATAAGCGGCCAATTCGACTGATGGCCGCTCCTTAGGGAAGGGGCAGGCGGCATGCTGCCGCGTCGCCGGCATGCGGCGAGTATGAGTTATTTGTGCTGACGGAACCACGGACGCGACAGCCAACCATCGGCGGCGGCACGCGCATCGGACAAAGCTTTTTCAGGCATCAGTTTGAGCAGCGCAGGGATGCCGAGCGCGACCAGACTCACGTCATCGATCCAGCCAAAGATCGCCAGCCAGTCCGGAATGATGTCGACCGGACTGAAAATGTATACCGCCAGCAGAAGTGCACCAAGCCGCATCAACCATGGCGTTGTCGGATGACGGCAGGCATACCAGAGCACCACGATATCGCGCCCGACAGCACGGAACAAACGGCGCAAGCGAAGCAACATGAATTTCTCCCGAGACGTTCCAAGCAGGGCGCGTTGCGCCACTGAAAGAACTTAGGCAATCGCGGGGCGAAAAAGTGCCTACCTGCCGCGCAGATTCACCATCACGACGCCGATCATGACGAGCGCGGCGCCAAGCACGAAGCGCAGGTCGAGCGGATCGCCCAGCAACAACACGCCGAATCCGACACCAAACATCGGTGTCAGGAAAGAAAATACCGACAGGCGGGAAGCAAGGTAGCGCCGCAACAACCAGAACCACAGCAGGAAGCTGATAAAGGCGACGATGACCGCCTGGAAAAACAGGCTGACCCAGACGATGCCGCTCATCGACACCTGTTGCACCTCTCCTGTTGCCAGTGCAACGCCCAGGAGCAGTACGCCGCACGTGCCGAGCTGATACAGCAGTGTTGTCGCAGGCGGTGCTTCGGACAGTGCGGAGCGCCGGATCAGCACGGTCGTCGCTGCCCAGAAGATGCCTCCCAGCACGCCAAGCGCATCGCCAATCAACATGTCCGCCCATGCGCGTGAGCCATCGGCAAAGCCGTTGGAAAAGGCCACTGCAACTCCTGCAAAAGCGGCGATCACGCCGCTCCATTGCAGCATGCCGAGACGCTCGCCGGAAATCGACCAGTGCAGGCCGAGCACCGTAAAGATCGGCGCCGTGTACAGGAACACCGACATGTGCGAAGCCGTCGTGTATTGCAGGCCGATGGCGACGCACAGGAATTCCAGCGAGAACAGCACGCCCGTCGCAATCCCTGCACCGAAGATACCGCCGTGCGTCGACAAGCGCTCGCCGCGCCACCACATGAGGCAGCACACCAGGATGGCCGCCACCGCAGAACGCAACCCGATCTGCATCACCGGCGCCATTCCTGCTGCGGCGGCCTTGACAGCGACTTGCTGCAATCCCCACAGCACACACAACACCAGCATCACAGAGATTGCAAATGCGTCGAGAGGCTTGCGATCAATCATTGTTTTCTTTCGTAAACAGGACCGCAGTATTGTACGTGCCGCACCTTTTTTCGGCATGCGCCCCGCATCTGCATGACGCGACTCTGAACCACTTCACTTTGCCCGTCTCTAACCTTGTCGAACCAACACGGAGCAGCGTAATGACACAACCAGAAACGGACGCAGTGAAGTTCCTGACGGGACAACATCGTGAGATGGAAAGCCTGTTGCAGCAGGTTGCCGACTCCCAGGGCAACGATGCGACCAAGGCATTGTTTGTGCAGGCGGCGGATCGGCTGACTGTCCACATCAAGGCCGAGGAAGAAATCTTTTATCCGGCGGTGCACGAAGCCTGCACCGAGGACGACTTGCTCGAGTCGCTTGAAGAGCACCTGTCGCTCAAGCGCCTGCTGGCCGACCTGATCGAGATGGAGCCATCCGAAAAATCCTTCGAACCGAAATTCAAGGTACTGAAGGAACAGACCGAACATCACCACAAGGAAGAGGAAGAGCACCTGTTCCCGGAAGTGCTGAAACTGCTCGACGAGAACCGGCGCGAAGCACTGGGAAAGGCAATGATCGCACGCCAGCTCGACCTGACGAAGCAGGGCGAGCCACGCGAGTCCGTGTCGAACGAAACCGCTTCGGCAGCACCGCTGGAGTAAGCCGTCACGGCACACCTTGCACTGCGCACGTCGGCACGGCATGGCGTCCCTGCCCGGATTTGCTGTACTTCATGCCGGATTGCGTGCGCTTCGGCACAATGACGGCATGACCGACTCAGGATAACAGCCATGACCATGCCTCCATGCCGCCGCATTCCCCATCGCACGCCACTCCTTGCTGCATTGCTCTCGTTCGCTGCGCTTTGCCCGGCGAGTGCGCAGGAGGAAAGCGCGAAGATACAGGCTGAAGTAATCGCACGCGGCCTTGAACACCCTTGGGCGCTGGCATTTGTCGATGGCGGTCGCATGCTGGTAACGGAACGGCCGGGACGCATGCGACTGGTGCAGCTGAATGGGGAAATGGGTCCGCCGATCGAGGGTGTGCCCAAAGTGGATGAGGGCGGACAAGGCGGGCTGCTGGATGTGATCACCGACCGCGACTTCGCGCGCAACCGGACGATCTACTTCTGCTTTTCGGAACCGGGCAAGGGCGAAGAGGCCGATGCCAATTCAACTGCGCTGGCGTCGGCCCGCTTGTCCGGTGACGGTCGGCGACTCGAGCAGGTGAAAGTCATCTTCAGCCAGCAGCCAAAGTTCGAGAGCAACCTGCATTTCGGCTGCCGCATCGTCGAGCACGACGACGGCACGCTTTACATGACATTGGGCGATCGCTTCAAGCGCATGCAGGATGCGCAGCGTCTCGACAACCATCATGGCAAGGTGGTGCGCATCCGCAAGGACGGCTCTGTACCACCGGACAATCCGTTCGCTGGCAGGAGCCTCGCCAACCGCGGCGCATTGCGCGAGATATGGAGCTTTGGCCACCGTAACCCGCAAGGCGCGACGCTCGGCCTCGACGGCAAGTTCTGGATGAACGAGCACGGCGCGCAGGGTGGCGACGAGGTCAACCGGCCGGAGGCTGGCAAGAACTATGGCTGGCCGGTGATCAGCCATGGCGTTCACTATGGCGGCGCGAAGATAGGCGACGGGGAGACCGCGCGATCAGGAATGGAACAGCCGCTGCATCACTGGACGCCGTCGATTGCTCCGTCCGGCATGGCTTTCCTGCGCAGCGACAAGTACGGCAAGGACTGGCAGGGCAACCTGTTCGTCGGCTCGCTGAAATTCAAATACCTCGCGCGGCTCCAGATTCAGGGAGACAAGGTCGTCAAGGAAGAAAAGCTGCTGGAGAACCTGAAACAGCGCATTCGCGATGTGCGCGAGGGGCCGGATGGCTTGCTGTATGTGCTGACCGATGAAGACAAGGGGCAGCTGATCCGCTTGCAGCCACGCTAACGGGAGCGACAGCAGGGCCGGGCGAGGAAAGAGGCAGGTTGAACACGCGATGAGAGCAGTATCCTCCGTCCCGGTCCGCGAGTGCGGTGAACCGCTGGTCGATATCCGCAAGGCTGGCGGCTTGCGCTATGGCCCGCCGCCGGAATGCCCGGAGACGGCTCCCGACTACTGCCTGCTGCGCCGCGAGGTCTACCACAAGCTCCTGCGTGTGCAGCAAGCGCTGCCGCCAGGGCTTTCGCTGAGGCTGTATGAGGGCTTGCGCAGCCTGAAGGTGCAGGCCATGCTGTTCGACGAAGAGAAGGCAAGGGTGCGTGCCCGCGACCCGCAACTCGACGACGAACAGGTGCACCTGCAGGCGGCGGTACTGGTGTCGCCGGTGGTGCATCTGGATGGCACGCCCAACCTGCCGCCGCACAGCACCGGCGGTGCGATCGATATCGAAATTGTCGATGCTTCCGGCACGGTCATCGACTTTGGCATGGAAGTGAAGGACTGGATCAAGGTCGCGCCAGCGTATTGCGCAACGGCGTACCCAAACCTTTCACCGGCCGCCGCAGCAAACCGCCGCTTGCTGGCGCACGCAATGGTGCGCGAAGGATTCGCAAATTACGTGAATGAATGGTGGCACTACTCGTATGGCGACCGCTATTGGGCGGCCTGCACCGGCCAGCCCCATGCGATTTACGGCAGTTGCACAGCCGATATGATCGCTGCGGCGTCCTGATTACCTTGGCCCAAGGTAAGAGCCGCGCTCCGATGCCGTGCTCCGATCCTCTTATGGTGCGATCACATCGCTTGTCATGGAGTGTACGTAATACGACATGTGCAGCCTTTATTCGCACACACTCTGAACAGGATCAATATCGCGACAGGCGCTGCCCGCCATTTCCCCCTCGGACACTAGACTGAATATCCACTTCCCGAAAGCAGCGACAAGCTCCTCGCATTGCCCTGCCTCTCGCTAGTTCATTCTTGAAAGTTCCTGCCATGAAAATCCATTCATCCCGCCGAGCCGCCGCTATCGCGTGCGGATCCGCCCTTCTATTGACCGCGTGTGGCGGAAGTAGCGATACAGACACGACCTCTTCCTCCTCGCCAGCATCAACCAATGCTGCAACCGCAAGTGCTGTCAACTTGGCTGATGCTTCACTGAAGCAATTGGATCGCGTGCTCGGGCTTGCCTTCATCAGTCGCGCTACCGGCCTGAGCAACACACTGACCATTAACTGCGAACAAGGCGGAACTGCCACTATCACCCTCACTGCAGCCGATACCGGTCAGGTATCGCGAGGCGATAATGCTTTGATCACGGCGAATAACTGTGCCGATGGCAATGACACGGCAAACGGTGCCATCAACCTCACCTTCGATAACATCACCGGGACTCCGTCATCCACATCGGCCTGGGGTGCAGGCATGACAGTCAGGTTTACGAACTTCAGCTATGACGAGGGCGATGAAGCCAATACCGCGAACGGGGCGCTGACCTTGGTCTATAACCAGACCGCGCGACGCACCGCGACCTTTAGCCTGACCGGTCCAACGGTGCAACTGCTCAGTGTGGAAGATGGCGACGTTACAGACCGTCGGCTTACCGGCTTCAATACGTCTGGCTCATTGAATGGCGATGTCCTGACCTACCGGACATCATTCGTTCTGGCGGGCGAAGATTTGCCACGACTTGGCGATGGACCTTATACCGTAGCCACCACCACGGACTTTATCCAGCAGGAAGGCAGCAATCCCAACGCAGGTGTGCTGACGGTCACTGCAAGCGACCGCTCGTCCTTAACGCTGACCACCCTCAGCGAGGAGAACGTCAGCCTGGCATTGGATGACAATGGCGACGGCGTAGCCGACCTGAGTACGACAACCACGTGGGACACGCTGGAAGACCAGCTTTGACACAGTGCGCCGCAATGCGGCGCACTGACTACTGACTGTTACTGCGTTGCGCGCTGACCGATATAGGCAAGCGCTTCATCCACCTGGTCGATGAGGATCAGGCAGAGGTCACCTTCGGAAAGGTCGGCCAGTGCGGTATCGATGGCCAGGAACTCGCCTTTGATTTCCTTCACCGACTTCGCGCGCTTGGCATTCGAGAGCCCTTCGCGCAGCAGCTTGACCACTTCGCCATCTTCACGACCACGCTGGCACTGGTCTTCGTACAGCACCACGGAGTCGAAGGCATCGCCCAGGATTTCGGTCTGCCGGCGGATGTCGATATCGCGACGGTCACCCGCGCCGCTGATCACCACACTGCGGCGTTTGGCCGGCATGCTGTCGATGGCTTTCACCAGTGCGGCAATCGCGTCCGGGTTATGGCCGTAGTCGGCGATCAGTGTTGCCCCGTTGTACGAGAACAGATTGAAGCGTCCCGGCGCGCTTTGCGCATCGCTGACGAAGGTCTTCAGCCCGGCACGGACCGTATCCCAGTCGAGGCCCAGCCCCCACGCTGCACCGATGGCAGCCATCGCATTTTCGACCTGGAAGCCGATCATGCCGTTGCGCGTGAGCGGAATGTCAGCCAGCGCGATGCGGTAGGAATCCTTGCCTTCTGATGCGACGATGGCATCGCCGTCGACATACACCACGCGGCGTCCCTGCGCGCGATGGCTGGCCATCACCGGATGGTGCACATCCTTGGCGAAGAAGGTGACGCTGCCGGGACAGACGCCGGCCATGTTCGCAACCATCGGGTCGGCGGCATTCAGCACTGCGGTGCCGTTCGGCGCCACGTTCTGCACGATGACGCGCTTGACCACGGCAAGGTCTTCCACCGTCGTGATGTAGTTCAGGCCAAGGTGGTCGCCTTCGCCGATGTTGGTGACGACCGCGACATTGCAGCGGTCGAAGCCGAGGCCTTCGCGCAGCACACCGCCGCGGGCGGTTTCGAATACTGCGGCATCGACGTCCGGATGCATCAGCACATTGCGTGCGCTGCGTGGACCGCTGCAGTCGCCGGTGTCGATGCGGTCCATCACCTGTTTGTTCTCGCGCACATTGCTGATGTACACGCCATCGGTGCCGGTCATGCCGACCCGGTATTTGCTCGCCACGAGCAGGTGGGCGATCAGCTTGACGGTCGTGGTCTTGCCATTGGTGCCGGCCACTGCGACGACCGGAATGCGGCCGTCATCGCCGTCCTTGAACATGGTGGACACGATCGCTTCGCCGACCGCACGCCCCTTGCCGAACGACGGCTGCAGGTGCATGCGCAGGCCCGGCGCGGCGTTCACTTCCACGATGCCGCCGCCCTGCTCTTCGAGCGGCTTTATCACGGTTTCGCAGACAAGGTCGACACCGCAGATGTCGAGGCCGACCATCTGCGCCGCTTCGACCGCGCGCGCGGCCACATCCGGATGCACGTCGTCGGTCACGTCGGTGGCGGTGCCGCCGGTGGACAGATTGGCGTTGTTGCGCAGGACGACCAGCGTGCCGCTCGGCGGGATGCTGTCGGCGTTGAAACCTTGTTTGGCCATGGTCGCGCGCGCGATGTCGTCGAGACGGATCTTGGTCAGCGACGTTGCATGGCCGGAGCCGCGGCGCGGATCGCGGTTGACCTGTTCGATCAGTTCGCTGATGGTGTGCACGCCATCGCCGGTCACTTGCGGCGGTGCGCGGCGTGCGGCGGCGACGAGCTGGTCGCCCACGACCAGCAGGCGGAAATCGTGGCCGGTGATATAACGTTCGACGATGACGTCGTCGCTGATCGCTTGTGCCACGGTAAACGCGGCCAGCACTTCTTCGCGGGTACGGATGTTGACGGCGACGCCCTTGCCCTGGTTGCCGTCACGCGGCTTGACCACGACCGGACCGCCGATCTCGCACGCTGCCTTCCAGGCTTCTTCCGCATCCGTGACCGAGCGGCCGTTCGGCACCGGTACGCCGGCTGCGTTGAGCAGCATCTTGGTCAGTTCCTTGTCCTGCGCGATCGACTCGGCGATGGCGCTGGTGCAGCTGGTTTCGGCAGCCTGGATGCGGCGCTGGCGGCTGCCCCAGCCGAACTGCACCATGCTGCCTTCGGTCAGGCGACGGTAAGGAATGCCACGCGCAACGGCTGCCTGCACGATGGAGCCTGTGCTTGGGCCGAGGCGGATGTCTTCGTCCAGTTCACGCAGGCGCTCGAGCGCAGCCTGCAGATCGAACGGCGTGTCTTCCAGCGCGCTGCGGCACAGCTGTTCGGCCAGCTCGAAGGCAAGGCGGCCAACGTCCTCTTCGGTGTACTCGACCACGACCTGGTAGGTCCCGCTTTCCACCGTTTCGACTGCACGGCTGAACGTGACCGGGCATCCTGCATGCGCCTGCAGTCCGAGTGCAGCGGACTCCAGCACATGTGCCAGCGAGAAGGGATGGCCCGGGCTGGCCGGCTCGAGGAATTTGATCTCCGGGAACCGCGTACGCAGCCTGGCTTCGAATCCCGGCAACGCACTGATGTCGCGCTCGGCTTCGCTGCATGACACGATAGCCTCGATTGACGTATGCCGACTCCACAAGTTAGGACCGCGCAAGGCGCGGATACGCGAGATTTCCATCAATATTTTCCTTGTTTGCACGGCTGCCATGCTTGACCACAGCAGCCATGCTTTGCTTTCCAGCCCGTATCCATCGGGCCTTTAGTCTTCAAATCGATTGGTTGGTTTTTTCACGCAGCACCGAACTCGTACGAGGCGAGTGCGGCAAGCATCTGTTCGGTGGTGACGCCGAGTGCCCAGCCGGCACCGACCGCTGCGAGAACGTTTTCGGCAATGTACGGGCGCTTGTCGAGGTCCGCAATCCCGAGCTCGGCAAGGTCGAACACTGCCGACTCGCTGTCGCCGGTTGCCTGGATCACTTTCCCGCCGCGCAGGAAGACTGCACGCCCGCCATCGGCGCGATGTTGCGCGAGTGCGTCGACGTCAGGCGACACGGCAAAGAAGATGACGCCGCCGTCGCACAGTTCAGCCATCGTCGCGACGCGCGGGTCCGCAGCATTCAGCACGGCGGTACCTTCCGGCAGCACGATATCGACCTGCGTGCGCGCAACCTTCTTCATGTCGTCCGCGTCTTCGATATACAGCTCGGGCAGGCTCGCATCTTCCGCGATATTGGTCACCACGCCGACCTGGCAACGGTCGTAGGCAACGCCCTCGGTCAGGATTGCGCGAAAACCATTCTCGAACACGGCGGCATCGACCGCGCGGTTCATCAGGACGCGATTCGCGTACTGCCAAGTGGCGCAGTCGGCATTGACTGTTTTCCGCGCACGCAGGAATAAGCCGTCGCTGCACGCAACCGCCACATTACTACCGTGCAGCTTGAGCATGCGGCCGATCAGGCGTGCCACCATGGTCTTGCCGCGGCTGCCGGTCACGCCGACGATCGGAATTCGGCCGTCGTTGTCCCGCTCGGGGAACAGATGATCGACAATCGCGCGGCCCACAGGGCGCGGTTGTCCGTTGGCGGGTTTCAGGTGCATCAAGAGCCCGGGGCCGGCATTGACTTCCACGATCGCGCCGCCCTGCTCCGCGAGCGGACGGGAAATATCCTGCGTCACCATGTCGACACCGGCGATATCGAGGCCGACGATGCGCGCAGCCAGCGAAGCCGCGGCGGCCACTTCCGGGTGCACGTCGTCGGTGCAGTCAAAGGCAAGATTGCCGCGGCTCTGGATCAGCACAGTCTTGCCGGCTGGCGGCACCGACTCCGGCTTGAAGCCCTGGCGCTCGAGCACGAGCAGTATCGTCGGGTCTTCATCGTAGGTGATCAGGCTGAGCGGGAACTCTTCATGCTCGCCGCGGCGCGGGTCGCTGTTGATCTGGGTTTCGATCAGCTGTGTGATGTTGGAGACGCCGTCGCCGGTCACGGTGGCGATCTCGCCCTTGGTCGCAGCGACCAGCTTGCCGCCGACGATCAGCAGGCGATGCTCGTCGCCACGGATGAAGCGTTCGACGATGACGTCGCTGCCTTCTTCATCGGCCAGCTTGTAGGCAGCTTCGATTTCCTGCTGCGTATTCAGGTCCATCGACACGCCACGGCCATGGTTGGCATCGGAAGGCTTGACGACCACCGGCGTGCCGATATCTTGCGCTGCGTCCCAGGCATCTTCGGGACTGGTCACGATCCGGCCTTCCGGCACCGGGACGCCGCAGGCTTTGAGCAACGATTTTGTGAGGTCCTTGTCGCGCGAAATGCTTTCTGAGATCGCGCTGGTCTGGTCGGTCTCTGCAGTCCAGATGCGGCGCGAGCGTGCGCCGTAGCCGAGTTGCACGAGGTTGCCGTCGTTCAGGCGGGTGTACGGGATGCGACGATCGGTCGCGGCATCGACAATATTGGCGGTGCTCGGACCCAGTGCCACTTTTTCGGCCAGGTCGGTCAACTGCTTGACGCAACCAGCCACGTCATAAGGACGGTCCTCAATCGCCGCCATGACCATGTCGCGCGCGGCGACCAGCGCGGCACGGCTGACCTGGTCGTAGCGGGCGCGCACTGTGACCTTGTACACGCCGCGCTTCGAGGTTTCGCGCGCCTTGCCGAAACCGGTCTGCACGCCGGCCAGGTTTTGCAGCTCGATCATCACGTGTTCCATGATGTGCGCCGGCCAGGTGCCTTCGCGCAGGCGCTGCAGGAAACCGCCGCGCTCGCCGACACCGCAACGGTGCTCGACCAGGCCCGGCAGCATGGCTGTCAGGCGCTCATAAAAACCCGGGATGGTATTGGAGGGGGAATCTTCGAGATCACCGATGTCGACCCACGCTTCGATGACGGGACGATAAGTCCAGATGTTCGGTCCGCGCAGTGATAATACATTGACAATCTCTATGGATTTCTTGTTCATTTGGCAGGGCAGGCGAGCGTTATTGCTTGAATGCGAACGTCGTGATCGGAATCAGTAGTTAACGTTCGACATGGGGATTGGTTTACTTGTTTCAGAAAATTTGTTGAGCACGCGAAATTACCAGAAAAGACGTTCATCGTGTCGGTATACTTAGCCCCTTTGGCCGGCCCGACATGGCTTTAATGTGGCATTAATGTGGAATTCATGTCGCTTTAAACTGGCTCCGTGATGGCTTTGGAAATGCTTTGCCCCACGCGCCACGGCCCTGCACCTGTTTTGCAAACGTCCGTTTGCCCACTGGATTACTCCTGCCCTGAATGAAAACTGAGTCTGCAACCAGCTTGTCTTTTCGACAAGCCTTACCCGATGCATGGCATGGCGAGGTGACTGCGCGGCTGCATCACGGCGAAACCGTGCATGCAAGCGTCGAACTCGACCTCGATCCGCAACTGCGCTTTGCCCCGGGCCTCGTGGTCGTTACCGACCGCCGCCTGCTGGCCAGGGTCGCCGGCAACAGCGAATGGAAAGAATGGCCATACCGGCGCGACCTGAAGCTTGCACACCATGACCACGCCGGTGTCGGCACGCTCGAGTTGCATGACGCCACTGCCCGCCTCGCATGCTGGCGTTATACGCTGGGCCACAATCCGGAAGCGCTGCGCCTGATCGACCAGTTCGAACTGCAGCGCGATGCCGCCGTCAGCGGCGTGCCGGCCGCAGAGCCGGAACAGGCCGTCTGCCCGAGCTGCAAGGCGCCGCTGCCGCCGGACCAGGAAGAATGCCCGATCTGCACGCGCGAGGTGCATACGCCGCCGTCGACATGGACGCTGTTCCGTTTGTGGCGTTTTGCCAAGCCCTACAAGGGCCAGCTGCTGGCCGGCTTTCTGCTGACGCTTGCCTCCACCGCGGCGACGCTGGTGCCGCCTTACTTGTCCATGCCATTGATGGACAACGTGCTGATCCCTTACCAGAATGGCCAGCAGATCGATATCAGCCTCGTCGCGCTGTATCTGTCCGGTCTGTTTGGCGCGGCGCTGGTGGCATGGGTGCTGGGCTGGGCGCGCACCTACATCCTTGCGCTGGTGTCGGAGCGCATCGGCGCCGACCTGCGCACCAACACCTACGAGCACCTGATGAAGCTGTCGCTCGAATACTTCGGCGGACGGCGCACCGGCGACCTGATGGCGCGCATCGGATCGGAGACCGACCGCATCTGCGTGTTCCTGTCGCTGCACCTGCTCGACTTTGCGACCGACGTGCTGATGATCACGATGACTGCGATCATCCTCGTATCGATCAATCCCTGGCTGGCGCTGGTGACGCTGCTGCCGCTGCCATTCATTGCCTGGATGATCCATATCGTGCGCGACAAGCTACGCCATGGTTTCGAGAAGATCGACCGCGTCTGGGGCGAGGTAACCAACGTGCTGGCCGATACCATCCCGGGCATCCGCGTGGTGAAAGCCTTCGCACAGGAAAAGCGTGAGGCCGCCCGCTTCCGCGAAGCGAACAAGCACAACCTCGCGATCAACGACCGCGTGAACAAGGTATGGTCGCTGTTCTCGCCGACCGTCACCTTCCTGACCGAGATTGGTTTGCTGATCGTGTGGGGCGTCGGCATCTGGCAGGTTTCGCGCGGCGACATCACGGTGGGTGTGCTGACCGCCTTCCTCGCGTACATCGGCCGCTTCTATACGCGTCTGGATTCGATGAGCCGCATTGTGTCGGTCACGCAGAAAGCCGCGGCCGGCGCCAAGCGCATTTTCGACATCCTCGACCATGTGTCTTCCGTGCCGGAGTCGCAGAATCCGGTGCACCTGCAGAAAATCGAAGGCCGCATCGACATCAAGCAGGTCGGTTTCCGCTATGGCAACCGCGCGGTGCTGCGCGGCGTCGACCTGTCGATCAAGCCGGGCGAGATGATCGGCCTGGTCGGACACAGCGGCTCGGGCAAAAGCACGCTGGTCAACCTGATCTGCCGCTTCTACGACGTATCCGAGGGCGCGATCATGGTCGACGGTGTCGACATCCGATCGCTGCCGGTGGCGGAATATCGCCGCCACATCGGCCTGGTGCTGCAGGAACCCTTCCTGTTCTTCGGCACCATCGCGGACAACATCGCCTATGGCAAGCCGGGTGCAACGCGTGAAGAGATCATCGCGGCCGCGCGCGCAGCGAATGCGCATGAGTTCATCCTGCGCCTGCCGCACGGCTATGACTCGCTGGTGGGTGAGCGCGGGCAGACGCTGTCGGGTGGCGAGCGCCAGCGCATCTCGATTGCGCGCGCATTGCTGATCGATCCGCAACTGCTGATCCTCGATGAAGCTACGTCATCGGTGGATACCACGACTGAAAAGGAAATCCAGAAGGCGCTCGACAACCTCGTGCGCGGCCGCACCACGATCGCGATCGCACACCGCCTGTCCACGCTGCGCCAGGCGGATCGGCTGGTGGTGCTGGACAAGGGCCAGATCGTCGAGGTCGGCAAGCATGAGGAGTTGCTCGCTCGAGAAGGCGCGTACTACCGTCTGTACCAGGCGCAGCAGCGTCTCGTGGAAAACGAGGCCATCGAAGCGCTGGCAAAGACCGAATCGACAGAAAGCACTGCATGAAACCATTTCAGTTGACCCGTAATGCCTTCGGCAAGCTTGTTTTTTCCGATGCCGAGGGCACGCATGAAGGCGTGGTACCGGTGCGCGCCTTTCCGATTGCGGCGCCGGAATCCGGTATCGCGCTGGTCGATGGCGACGGCCATGAACTGGCGTGGATTGACCGCCTTTCCGACCTGCCGGCGAATACCCGCGCCCTGCTCGAAGAAGAACTGAAGAACCGCGAGTTCCTGCCCGAGATCAAGCGCCTGAAGCAGGTGTCGACCTTCGCCGTGCCCAGCACCTGGGATGTGGAGACGGACCGTGGCGATGCACGCTTCGTGCTGAAGGGCGAAGAAGACATTCGGCGCATCGCGCACGATACGTTGCTGATCGCGGACAGCCACGGCGTGCAATATCTGGTACGTGATGTACAGGCGCTGGACAAGGCCAGCCGCAAGCTGCTCGACCGCTTCCTGTAAATCCCCCTCCAAGGCGCGGCCGTCCGCCGCGCCATCGCCTTCCTTTCTTTCCTTACCTCCTGAAGCAACCTGTTGCGCCGGCGAAATAACTTTGCTGTTCCGCAAGCGAGTGCCTTTTCGCTTCTTCTCTGCGTGCCTTTTCGCGTATGTTGCATGTTGCAATTTAAGCAATAACGACGCGGCAGCGAACCGCGGATGACAAGACGCGACGAGAGGAGACGCGAATGAAAAAATTATTCTTGAAAAGCAGTGTGCTGATGATCGGAAGCGCACTCTGGCTGGCCGGATGCGGCGGAGGCGGCGGCAATGACCCGGCGCCACAAGTGAGCAACGGCCAGACACCCGGCGACACCACCGCACCAGTTGCCGAAACGCGCCCGCATGACAGCCGCACCTTCACCGCCCCCGACCCGACGAAACAGAGTGACTATGAACTGGCTGCGGACGGTTCGGCAGGCTTTCGCGCCTTGCCCGGCAGCACTGTCGAAACGGACCGCTGGGCCGGCGTACTCGATGGTGCCGGTTATCGCATCGAGGTACCAAAGAACTGGAATGGCAAGCTCGTGATGTATGCACATGGATACATGGGCACCGACACCCAGCTGAAAGGCGCAATGCCATCCATTCAGCGGCACCTGATCGAAAACGGATATGCATGGGCGATCTCCACGTACAGCAAGAACTATTACGACGTACAGGCCGGCGTGGAGGACACCAACAAGCTCGCCAGGGCATTCACGACGATTGCTGCCCAGCGTGGCCGCGTGCTTGCCGCCCCAACCAAGACGTACATCATCGGGCATTCGATGGGCGGGCATGTGGCCGGTGCTGCGGTCGAACAGGAGACACAAAACACCGCTGTGAACAAACAACGGTATGACGGCGCGGTGCCGATGTGCGGCGTAATGGGCGACACCGAATTGTTCGACTATCTGGCCGCCTACCAGCTCGCAGCGCAGACCCTCGCCGGGAAGTCGAGCCATCCGTTTGATCGCTTCGAGGAAATCGCTCCTGCGGTGCGCTCTTCTTTGTTCACCACATTCAGCACCGTTCCGACTTCCCAGGGCGCACTCCTTGCACAGGTCGTGAAGAACCTGACCGGCGGTGAACGCCCGGTATTCCTGCACGGCTTCGGCAACACATCGCTGCAAAATGTGGTCTGGGGCATGTTCGGTAGCGACGGCACGATCGACGGCATCCTGAACAAGAGCACGCTCGATACCAACCGTTTCGTCTATCAGTTCGACGATGATCCGGCGCTCTCGACGGAGGAAAGCACATTCAATGCGACGGTACCGAAGGTTACTGCGGCGCCCGATGCCAACACTCTGCGCGCGGGCAGCCTGCGCTGGATCCCCAAGCTCAACGGTCAATTCAATGTTCCCGTCGTCACGCTTCACACCCTGGGCGACCTGTACGTCCCGTTCAGCATGCAGCAGATCTACCGCAAGCGTGCCGACGCACAAGGCAGCGGTGGATGGCTGGTGCAACGCGCCATCCGTGCGCCGAGCCACTGTGACTTCACCGTACAGGAACAGATCGAGGCCTTCGATGCAATGGTCACGTGGGCAGAGACGGGCGTGAAACCGGCAGGTGACGATGTGTTTACGCCGTCAACAGTCGCCAATCCGACGTATGGCTGCGCATTCACCCGCAACACCGGAACAATCGGCGACAGCCCGGTCGTACTCTCGATACGTGAACTGATTGCTCCGCAACTTGCGGCATGTCCATCCTGATCAAACGCATGCAATGACAGCGCCCGCCGATGGCGGGCGCTTCAGTAATCGTCATCGTTATACCGAAAAGCCTCTCTCGCTGGAGAACGGCGCATTTGCGCTTTCGACGCTGCCGCAAGGGCAGATGTCATGCGACCGCACCTTCGCGTTGCCGTCCTTCCTTGTCACTTACTTCGGCTCGGTTTTCCTGCCACTTTTCGCCCCGCTCATTGCCACTCGGAAAGAGTAATTGCGCCTGCGCAAACACTTGTTTCGTGGCTCCATTTTCTTGCCGTTTTTCACGTATGTTCATCGGGCAAAGCGCAGCAACGAAACATCGTTCTGCATTGCAGAACACGAAATAACAAACAACGAGGAGACGAGCCGTGAGAAACACAATATTGAAAGGTGGTGGACTGGTATTAGGCAGCGCTTTCTGGCTGGCCGGTTGTGGCAGCGGGCAAAACGATGCGGTGTCTGCTGCGGGATCGACACTGGCAGCGAAGAGCAATGCGGTAGTGGAAGAAACGCGTGTGCAGGATACGCGTGAATTTGTCGCGCCCGACCCGACGGCAGCCGCCGATTACGAAGCCGCAGCAGACGGCTCACCCGGCTTCCGTCCGCTCGCCGGCAGCTCCGTGGAAACCGATCGTTGGGCCGGTGTGCTCAACGGCGCGGCCTACCGCATCGAAGTACCGAAGAACTGGAACGGCAAGCTCGTGATGTATGCGCATGGCTATGTCGGCCCGATACCGCAGCTGCGCATCACGATGCCCTCCATCCGCCGCCACCTGATCGAGAACGGCTATGCATGGGCCGCATCGAGCTACAGCAAGAACTACTACGACGTGCGTTCCGGCGTGGAAGACACGAACGCGCTCGCCGCCGCATTCAAGAAGATCGCCGCCGAACGCGGACGCGTCGTGCGCTCGCCGCACCGCACCTACATCATGGGTCACTCGATGGGCGGCCACATCACCGGCGCTGCGATCGAGGAAGAAACCTACAAGACCGCCGTCAACAAGCAGAAGTACGACGGTGCCGTACCGATGTGCGGCGTGATGGGCGACACCGAACTGTTCAATTACTTCGCCGCCTATCAGCTCACGGCGCAAACCCTCGCCGGCTATGCGAACTACCCGACCGAGCGATTCGCCGACATCGCCCCTGCCGTGCGCAGCGCACTGTTCACCACCTTCAGCACCGTGCCGAACGCGCAAGGCATGGCACTCGCCGCAGTGGTCATGAACCTCACCGGCGGCGCACGTCCGGTATTTGCGCAGGGCTTCGGCAACACGGCGCTGCAAAACGTGGTGTGGGGCACCTTCGGCAGCGACGGCACCGTCAACGGCATCTTGAACAAGAACACGCTCGACACCACCGGATTCACCTACCAGCTCGACAGCGATCCGAACTTGTCGCCGCAAGAAACCGCGCTCAATGCCGCCATCCCCGACCTCACCGCCGCGCACGATGCCAACCGCCTGCGTTCCGACGGCCTGCGCTGGATCCCCAAGGTCAACGGCCAGTTCAAGATCCCGGTCGTCTCCATCCACACGCTCGGCGACATGTACGTCCCGTTCAGCATGCAGCAGATCTACCGCAAGCGCGCAGAGGAACAAGGCAACGGCGCCTTCCTCGTACAACGCGCCATCCGTGCCCCCAGCCACTGCGACTTTACCGTGCAGGAACAGGTGGAAGCATTCGATGCGATGGTGGCCTGGGAACAGACCGGCGTGAAACCGGCAGGTGACGACGTAATGACCCCGTCCACGGTGGCGAATCCGACGTACGGCTGCGCCTATACCCGTAATACGGGAACCGTCGACGACAACCCCGTCACGATCGCCACACGCAACCTGATCACTCCGCAACTTGCGGCATGCCCGTCGTAAATGAGGGCCTGACCTTAGGACGCGGACGTAGCGGAGAAATGGAAGTGGGGAATGGGCTTCGTACGTAGCCAAACAAAAACCCATCCCCCTCCCGGCCTCCCCCTTGAAGGGGGAGGAGCAAGAAGAGCTTACATCGCCTGACGAGTTAACGAGAGAATCAGCATCCGCCCGGAGAGTGGAGCATTTCCGCTTCTGACGCTGCCGAAAGGGTGAATAGCAGAGCGGATAAAGAAGCGAAACATGTCTGAGCCGAAGGCGAGTTGGTTTCGCTTCCCGCTCTGTTATTTACTATTTCGGGAACCCCGAAGGGGCAGCGGCTGCGCGGTCGCATTCTTTTGCTTACTTTTCTTGGCGAGACAAGAAAAGTGAGCGGCCGCCGGGCCGCCCCCGGCAAGCCTCCACGAAGAGACCATGTAGACGATTCACCGAAGAGGCACACTCTTCATGCAATATGCCGATAGCAGCGTCGACAGCGCACGCCCTCAAGAATGCTTCGGATCTGCCGCCACCAACACACTACACCGAATCTTATCCACCAACACCGCATCCATCGACCCACGCCACCACCGCATCGCAAACGGCTTCTGCCGCGAATGCCCCACGATCACCAGCTCGATGTCATGCTTGTGCACCAGGTCGGCGATCACATTCACCGGCTCGCCCACCTCCAGATGCGTGGATACGCTCAGGCCGGCTTCGCTGAGCATCTTGCGCCCGGCTTCCAGTACCTGCGCCATTGCATCCTTCTCCGCCAGTTCCTCGTCCAGGGTGGGCACAGCGGCGACGAATTCGCCAGCCAGCACGATCGGCGTCGGCGTCACGACCGCCAGCAGATGGACTTGTGCCGCAGGACCGGGAGCGAGGCGCATGCATTCCTGCAATGCGAGCCGGCTTTCTGGCGTGCCGTTATAAGCAACGAGTATTTTCCCGTACATGCTTGCCTCCTATGCGCGAAAAGGAATCACAATGCGAACGTGCCTTGACCGGCCGTGCCTTGACTGGCCGTGCCGCAACTGCATCATACCCCGCGCGATTCTTTCGGCAAGCGGTTTTTCCGCAAACCTTGAGCGGGCGCGTGGCGCTATTGCGCCAGTGCGCGCTCGATATCGCCGACCAATTTCCGGTCGTCGGGCGCGGTGCGGCTGCCGTAGCTGCCCACCACTTTTCCGCTACGGTCGATCAGGTATTTATGGAAGTTCCATTTCGGCGGAGTGCCGGTGATTTTCGCCAGTTGCGCATGCAGCGGATTCGCATCCTTGCCGACCACCGAGCTTTTCGCAAACATCGGGAACTTCACGCCATACGTGTTGAAGCAGAAGTCCGCAATTTGCTTGCTCGAGCCCGGCTCCTGCTGGCCGAAGTCATTCGACGGAAAGCCGAGTACGACTAGGCCGCGCGGGTTGTACTTCGCATACAACGCCTCCAGCCCTTCGTACTGCCCGGTAAAGCCGCAGTAGCTGGCGGTATTCACCACCAGCACCACCCTGCCTGCATACTGGCACAGGTGCTGTGATGCATCGTCCTGCAACCTGTTGAAGCGCTGGTCAAGAATAGAAGGGCATGCGCTGGATTGCTGCGCCAGCGAGGGTGCGGCAACGCCGAACAGCAGCAGGGACAGAACGAGACGAAGGATCATGGTGAACTCCGGGGGCAGGCAGTGACTGGGCGGTGTATTGGCAATGAATATCTTGCTGCTTCATTCTAGGCCAAAATCCGATTCCGCTTGCCGAGCCTGCATTGCTTGCTGTTAATATAGTCGCGCCTGCGGCCTGCCATGGCCTGCGGCGTCGCTCAAGCCATCACAAGGATTCGAATCATGTTGAAAGTGGTCGTCATCGATGCCAATGCCATATCGCGCAACCTGCTGACATCCGTGCTGGTCAGCGGTGGCCATGATGTGGTCGGCGACGCGACCACCAGCCCGGCGGGCATTGCCAGCATGATCAAGCTCAGACCGCAGCTGGTATGCATCGACATCGGCGAGCCCAATGACGCCGGGCTGGAGAAACTGGATGCCGTTCGTACCGGCTTGCCCAAGGCACTGGTATTTCTCGTCTCTGGAAAGATCGACCCTGCCACCGTGCAACTCGCGCTTGAGCGCGGTGTGCATGGCTTTATCGTCAAGCCTTTCAATGGCGCGACCGTCCTTACCAGCATTCGCAACACCATCGTCAAAGTGGCAAGGCAACACCGCGCCACGCCAAACACCGAAGACAACGCCGGCTGACTTGCCGCATGTTCATTGTGCCCAATCCCGGTGCATACGTGGTGCATCGGATAAGAATTTTCGCCGGTTGTTATCAACACGAGCACGGCGCGTCGAAAAAAGTGGCGCCATCCTCTTTTTTGCAGTGCGTCAAGGCCCCCTGATCAAAGTTTTTGGTGAACGTACTCAATACAATGGGATCGCATACGAGCCGCACTTTGCCGGGCAGCGAGCCCAGGCGCGGCCTGTTTATTCACCAGGGAAGTTGGCATGCGTTGCCTTTTCACTGGCTCCGATAATCGAAAGGCTATCCCATGAGAAAGAAAGTTGTATCCGCCGCAGAAGCAATCGCAATCCTGCATGACGGCGACACATTGTGCTGCGCCGGTTTCGGCAGCAATGGCGTCCCGGTTGAACTGATCAAGGCGCTGGAAAAGCGTTTCCTTGAAACCGGCTCGCCGAAGAACCTGACCCTGCTGTTCGGCGGCGGTCCCGGTGACGGCGCAGAAGGTGGCGCCAACCATCTCGGCCATGAAGGCATGCTCAAGCGCGTGATCGGCGGCCATTACGGACTCGTGCCGAAGATCGGTCGGCTCGCGCTGGAGAACAAGGTCGAGGCATACAACTTGCCGCTGGGCGTGATTTCGCACATGTTCCGCGACACCGCCTGCGGCCTGCCGGGCACCGTTTCCAAGGTCGGTCTCGGCACCTTCGTCGACCCGCGTCTCGAAGGCGGCAAGGTCAACAGCAGGACTACCGAAGACCTGGTCAGTGTGATCGAACTCGGCGGCAAGGAACAGCTGTACTACAAGACGATGCCGATCTCGGTCGCCTTCATCCGCGGCACCAGCGCCGACCCTGAAGGCAACATCACGATGGAACGCGAAAATCTCACGCAGGACATGCTCGCGATTGCGACCGCCACCAAGAACAGCGGCGGCTTCGTGATCGCGCAGGTCGAGCGCATCGTCGAGCGCGGTTCGCTCAATCCGCGCCGCGTGAAAGTCCCCGGCATCATGGTGGATTGCGTGGTGGTCGCGTGCCCGGAGAACCATCCGCAAAACCTCAACGGCAATTACAACCCGGCCTTCTCCGCTGAAGTACGCGTGCCGCTCGATGCCCTCGAAGCGATGCCGCTGGACGAACGCAAGGTGATCGCGCGCCGCGCCGCCTTCGAACTGCTGCCGAACTCGGTCGTCAACCTCGGCATCGGCATGCCGGAAGGCGTGGCGGCGGTAGCGAATGAAGAAAAGATCCTGAAGTACATGACGCTCACAGCAGAGCCCGGCGTAATCGGCGGCGTGCCGGCGTCGGGCGTGAACTTCGGCGCCGCGGTCAATCCGGATGCGGTGGTCGACATGAACCAGCAGTTCGACTTCTATGATGGCGGCGGGCTCGATCTCGCCTGCCTCGGGCTTGCGGAATGCGATCCGGCCGGCAGCATCAATGTGTCGCGTTTCGGCCCGAAGCTGGCCGGTGCCGGCGGCTTCATCAACATCACGCAGAACAGCCGCACCGTGGTCTTCGTCGGCACTTTCACGGCCGGCGGACTGAAGGTCGCGATTGAAGGCGGCAAGGTCAGGATCGTGCAGGAAGGCCGCGCGCGCAAGTTCGTCAAGAAGATCGAGCAGGTAACCTTCAGCGGCCCGTATGCGGCGAGCATCGGCCAGAACGTGCTGTACGTGACCGAGCGTTGCGTGTTCAAGCTCGCACCGGAAGGACTGGAGCTGATCGAAGTCGCGCCGGGCATCGACATTGAAAAGGACATCCTCGCGCAGATGGACTTCAAGCCCATCGTCAACAAGCCGGCACTGATGGATGCACGCATCTTCCTCGACGAGCCGATGAAGCTGAAGGACACGCTGCTGTCGATCAGCCTGGAAGACCGCATGATGTACGACTCGAAGAAGGGCGCAGCCTTCTACAACTTCCAGGGTTTGCGCGTGATGACGAAGAAGGATGTCGAGGACATCCGCCATGCGGCGGAGAGCCTGTGCATCCCGGTCGGCCACAAGGTGAAAGTGATCGTGAACTACGACGACTTCCAGATCGACGAGAGCATCTCCGACGATTACTGGAGCATGGTGAAGGATTTGCACGACAAGTACTACACGCATGTGTCGCGCTATACGACCAGTACCTTCCTGCGCATGAAGATGGGCAAGGCACTGGAAGACCGCGGACTGTCTTCACATATCTTCGAAACCCAGCAGGAAGCGATCGAATCGGCAGGCAGGGTATAAGAAGTCCCGTCGCCCCTACTCCTGCTGCGTCGCAGCAGGACTACAGCCCGGTTGCCTGTGCACACCGGGCTTTTGTCATTTTGCACCGCATACAAAGCACATATCTTTCGGACACCGTGTAGGAAAAGTCCGACGTCGACTTCGGTTATCCGACATTTTTTTTCATCCGTCCGCTGATTACCCGACGAGGTCGTGATCGACATAATGCACAGCATCGATTGCGCAATCGCAAAAGCATCTTGGTAATGCGCAACAGCGTTCAGCGTTTCAGTGAAAGCGAGCAAGGGACATCGCGCGTCCTTCCGAACTATGTGAGGAAGATCAAACCTTATTCATCGCTCATGCGCTGTCATTCCACTTGACACCAGTGGATGGCACACAGCGTTACTGACGTGCTGAGCGAATAAATACCTCCTAATAATTTTGAATAAGGTAAAAGAACATGCTGACTACGCACCCCCTTGAAGCCCGTACCATTTCTTCACCCACAACTGCATCCGGCAGCTCCTGGCAGCGCCAGGCCAAGCTCTGGTCCAGCCTGAAGGAAGTGTGCGATCTTCTGCGCATTCCCGCCAAGGTCGGCAACGATGATTTCCAGTTCCAGCACATGCAGTTCAAGGCCGGCCAGCGCATCCACACGATTGGCCAGTATTTCGACACACTGTACATCGTCTATTCCGGCTTCCTGAAGACGGTAATGATCGACGACCTCGGCAATGAACAGGTGCTCGGCTTCCCGATGAAGGGTGACATGTTCGGCATCGACGGCATCCATCGCAAGCAATACGCAACGGAAACCGTGGCACTGACCAACTGCGACGTCGTGCTGCTGCCGTTCAAGACCTTTTCTTCACTGGGCCGCACCCATGCTGAACTCGAATGCGCGATCTACGGCGTCATGAGCCGCGAGCTGGTGCGCGAACAGGCGATGGTCGGCACGCTCGGCTCGCTGAGTGCTGAAGCACGCGTGGCACGCTTCCTCGTGCTGCTGTCGGAGCGCTTTACCGAGATGGGTTATTCCGGCACACAATTCAACCTGCGCATGACTCGCCAAGAAATCGGCAACTACCTCGGCCTGACGCTAGAGACCGTCAGCCGTACCTTCTCCGCGTTCAACGCCATCGGCCTGATTTCCGTCGACCAGCGCGCGATCGTGATCCATGACCTGCAGGCACTGCGGACACTGCGCCGCCTGCCGCCGGCACGCGTACGTGCGAAAACAGAAGCACAGAAAGCGGCAAGGCTCGCCGCCAAGTCTGGTATCGCCCCAGCGTAATACTCACCAAGGCCTCAACAGAGGCTTCCAATTAGCATCACTGCGTATCCGACTAGGAGCTCACATCGAGCTCCTTGTAGTGCCGGAAGACATCTTCCTGATTGAACGGCTGGCGCCGCGCCGAGGAAAGATAGGCAGCGATGCGAGGACGGTCAGCGACCGCATCGTGCAATGCGACCAGTCGCGGGCAGTCCGGCTCCAGCCGCTTCATCGTGCGAGGAAATGCATAGCGCAAGCCTGCGATGACTTGGAACATCGACAGGTCTGCGTAGGTCAGGCTGTCACCTGTCAAGAATGTGTCGCCATGCGGATTGCGGGCAAGGACAGCCTCGAAGTAGGCGAGAAACTTGGGTATGCGCGCTTGTGTAAAGTCGGCCGCGCGCCGCAAGGCTTCTGGTTTCTGGTCCTTGTAATACAAGCTGCTGGCAATCGGGTGATGCGTGTCGTGCGCTTCGCTGACGAGATCGGCAATCGTCAGCTGCAACTGATGCACCCATAAACGACCGGCCTCGTCCTTCGGCACCAGGTTCAGCCGCGGCCCAAGGAACAACAGGATGTTGGCAGTCTGTCCGATCAACAGGTCGCCGGCCCTCAGGAATGGCGGTGCGAACGGCGGGCACACGACATGTTCGCCCTCCAGCAACTTCATCATCGCCGGCATACCCAAACCATTGCGTGCAGAACGGCGTGCAACATCGACATAGTCCGCGCCGCCTTCTTCCAGCGCGAGACGCACGAATTCGCCACGCCCTTGTATGCCGGGCCAATAGTAGAGCTCATAGCGCATGCATCACCCCTCCTGTCAGTGCAACAGCAAGCAGTTTGGCAGGGAGAGGGAAGAAGACAAGAACGAGATGGGTGCCAATTGCGGACCCGCAAGCTCATCCTGGGCTGTGGTCAATGCATGCGTGCTAAGCGTGTCGTGGACACTGGAAGGATCCCTGCAAGGCGTCAGGCTGGGCCGACTGCAGGAAGTAACGATGTGGCAACTGGCTCCTTATGGCGGCTAACAGGCTCAGGTACTAAGGCCGACGGCCGCTGCACCTGAAAACTGGCGCACCAGATCCTCGGCTGCCATTGGACGGCCCATCAGATACCCTTGCGCGACATCGCAGCCGGCCGCACGCAGGAAAGCTGCCTGTTCCTTCGTCTCCACGCCTTCGGCGACGACTTTCAGCTGCATCTTGTGCGCAATTGCAATGATTGCTTCCGTGATCGCCACATCGTCGAGGTCGTGCGGCACACCTTTGACGAAACCGCGGTCGATCTTCAGGCTGTCGAGCGGATACTGCTTGAGGCTCGCCAGCGACGAGTATCCGGTGCCGAAATCATCGATCGATAACGCAACGCCCATGTCGCGGATGCGGTCGAGCAGCATCACTGCATCGAGCGGGTTGTGCATGATGGTGCTTTCCGTAATTTCCAGTTCGAGCATCGCGGCCGGCATGCCGCTTTCGTCGAGCGCATTGCGGATTGTGTCGAGCAGGTCGCCGGAAGAGAACTGGCGTGCCGACAGGTTGACCGCGACGCGGCCGAAATGCCAGCCGGCGTCCAGCCACGCGCGTCCCTGGCGGCAGGCTTCCCGCAATACCCACGCGCCGATCGGCACGATCAGGCCGTTCTGCTCGGCGAGTTCGATGAAGGTGCCGGGCAATACCAGTCCCAGTTCCGGATGTCGCCAGCGGATCAGTGCCTCGACGCCGGCGAGCTGGCCGGTTGCGGTGGCAAACTGCGGCTGGTAATACAGCGTGAACTCGCCGCGCTCCAGTGCATGGCGCAGGCTGTTTTCGAGCAGCATCTGTTCCAGCGCCCGGGTATTCATGTCGCTGGTAAAGAATTGGAAGGTGTTACGGCCACGCAGCTTGGCGCGGTACATCGCGACGTCGGCATTCTTGAGCAGGGTTGCAGCATCGGCGCCATCGTCGGGATAACAGGCGATGCCGACACTGCCGGTGACAAACATTTCCTGCCCGTCGATCAGGAAGGGCTCGGACATGCTGTCGATCAGGCGCTCGGCAAGGCTGCCTGCCGCGCCGGACCCGGGCGGATCTTCGATCAGCACCGTGAATTCATCACCGCCCGGCCTTGCGACGATGGCATCGTCGCTCAGGTGCGCGCGCATCCTCGCGGCAGCGTCCATCAGCAGCTGGTCGCCGGCCAGATGGCCAAGGGTGTCATTGACAGTCTTGAAGCGGTCGAGGTCGACGAACAGCAGCGCGAGGTGCCTCCCGTCTTCACGCGCGCGCACAATTTCCGCCGCAAAGCGGTTCAGCATGCCGGTGCGGTTCAGCAGGCCGGTCAGGCTGTCGTGGTTGGCGAGGAACTGCAGGCGGGTTTCGTCTTCCTTACGACGGGTGTTGTCGGTGAACACGCCGACATAGCTGGTGATGTTTTTGGCGTCGTCGCGCACAGTCGAGATCGACAGCCAGGCCGGATACCATTCGCCATTCTTTCGGCGGTCGTACATTTCGCCCTGCCAGTAACCGTCGCGCGCCAGCTGCTCCAGCATCACCTGGTTCACCTGCGCTCCATGGCCGGTCATCATGCGCGACAGTTTGCCGGTAGCTTCCGATGCCTTGTAGCCGGTAATGCGCGTAAAGGCGGGGTTGACTGCTTCAATGCGGCATTGGGCATCGGTGATCACGATGCCTTCGCTGGCCGATTCGAACACGCGGTTGGCCAGACGTGAATGGCGTTCGAATTCGACCCGTTGAGTTACGTCCTGCGCCACGCCCATGATGGCCTGGCGTCCTTCGTAATCGCAGACGCTGCCGTGCACCTCGACCCAGATACGGCTGCCGTCGCGCCTGATCGCGCGATAGGTGTAGCGCACGCTGTCGATCTCGCCCGACAGCCGGCGGCGGTGGTTTTCCTGCAGCAGCGGCAGGTCCTCGGGAGCTGTCAGCTCGGAGACCGGCAGACCCAGCACTTGCTCGGGACTGTCGTAACCAAGCATCTCCGCGCCTTTGGGATTGGTGTAAGCAACGCGGCCGTCCTGCACGACATACAGGCCAACCAGCGTCTGCTCGACAAACGTACGGAATTTGCGCTCGGAGTTGCGCAGGGCAAGACCGGCCTGTTGCCGGGGTGCGGTAATCGCCAGCCACACCAGCGCGCCAAGGCAAAAAGCGAGCAGCGCGACTACCCAGTTTGGCAGTAGCGGTGCGGCGAGCGTGACAACGACCACCGACAATCCCACGACTGTGCGGGACCAGTGGCTGGGCAACTTGGCCATGCGCTTTAAGCGAGACAACGGCTCCATGGTGTTAGTGGCGTAATGAGCCCTGCCGGGCAATGCAATTCAAATCTCCCACGGTGCGGCATAAGCCGGAGCGTGGACAAAAATCTTTCCCGGTTAAATACGGACGTTCTCCGCACCATAGTAACCAGCAAGTTATCCATGGGCAACTAGATTGCCGGATTTTCAATGTTGCGTAGCAGTATTGCTGTTATTTTGTCCCTGGATTGCGGAAAGTACTTGCGAATTTCCGCTGCGAAGGCCCAGTGTCTGCCCCCGATTTCCCGCCTTTTTGATGCAGCGCGAAAGGCAAGCCGAAACGGTCCGCTTTCGGACGGGCTGCGTCGGGCGCATAATCGGTTTTCCGGGCACGCCAGCCAGGCTGGGAAATGGGGATCCGAGGATGGTCACCGCGACATTCCGTTTCTACGAGGAGCTGAACGATTTCCTGCCGCCGGAGCGGCGCAAGCAGGAATTCGGAGCGCGTTGCGCGCGTGCCGCAACCACCAAGCATATGATCGAGGCGCTTGGCGTGCCGCATACCGAAGTCGAGCTGATCCTTGTTAATGGAGAGTCGGTCGGCTTCGACCGGATTTTGCAGGACGGCGACCGTGTCGCCGTCTACCCGAAATGCGAGGCACTCGACATCACACCGCTCTTGCGCGTGCGCGAGCACCCACTGCGGCGGTTGTGCTTCATCGCCGATGCGCATATGGGCGGTCTGGCGCGCCTGTTACGCATGGCCGGGTTCGATACGCTGTACGACAACAATTATCAGGACGATGAGATCGTCCGGCTGTCCGTCGAGGAAGAACGTATCGTCCTCACGCGCGACCGCGAACTGCTGAAGCGGCGCGAGATCACACATGGCTGTTACCTGCATGCGCTCAAGCCGGCGGAGCAATTTCGCGAGATTTTTGAACGCCTCGATCTTGCGCGCAGCGTTCGCCCGTTCAGCTTGTGCCTGAACTGCAACATGCCGCTGCAGCCCATTGCCAAGGCAAATGTGCGGGACCGCGTTCCGGAAGGTGTATTCGAGCGCTACGAACATTTCATCACCTGCGACCATTGCCATGGTGTGTTCTGGGAGGGCTCGCACTGGCAGCGCATGCAAGCCCTGCTCGCCGGGCTGTTGTCGGGCGCCGACATCAAAACAACGAGGGCCGTATACTGATATCCATGATTCCAGTTTCTTCTCCCCCGGCAAAAAATGTTTTTGGCGAACCGCTGGTTCCCTGTTCCTTCAACCCGCTGACCGGATTCTTCCGCGACGGTTGCTGCAAGACCAATGTCGACGATGTCGGCACGCATGTCGTGTGCGCCGTGATGACGGAAGAGTTCCTGGAGTTCAGTCGCAGCCGTGGTAACGATCTCAGCACTCCCGTGCCCGAATGGGGGTTCCGGGGCCTCAAGCCGGGCGACCAATGGTGCCTGTGCGCGATCCGCTGGATCGAGGCATACCAGGCCGGCGCCGCGCCTCAAGTTGTTCTGGAAAGCACGAACTACAGTGCGTTGGACCATATCCCTCTCGAGGTATTACGCCAGTTCGACCACACCAACTCGGATCCTGGCCTTTAGCGGAGAAACCAATGGCAGCCTGCCCCGATTGCGCCGCCCTCTACAAAGCATCCGTCAACACCTCGCCGCATGCGAACCTGCTGCTGCATTCCCAGGTGGGCATCAACTATGGCGGGACCGCCAGCGGCCATGTGGAGTACTACATCTGCCATGCCTGCGGGACCAAATGGGAACGCACGCTTGCTCGCAGCGAGCCGCAGGCAGTGTGGGCACACACGAGCCGGCAACTGGGCTGACGGTGTTGCCGGAAAATCCACGGTTGCAAAGCCTTTGCAGGGGATTTGCCATAGTGCAATAATTACCCGCAAACATACATTGAAGCAGCATCATTAAGACTGCAGCCCGGGGACAATCAACATGAAAAAGAATGCCTGCAACGCCGCTGCTGCGACGGAGGCTTGTATGAACCGCGCACCGCAGCAGAAGGCGCAGCACGATGCGGAAGACGCCCTGCGCGCGAGCGAAGCCCAAACCCAGAGCATCATCGAGACTATCGAGGATCCCTATTACGAAGTGGATCTGCGCGGCACACTCGTGCAATGCAATAGCGCCTTCGCCCGCCTCCTCGGCTACGAAATGAGCGAGATGGAGGGCATCAACAACCGCGACCTGCAGACGCCTGAAGCAGCTGCCAATGTATTCAAGGCCTTCAACGAGGTATACCGGACCGGCGAGCCGGCCAGGCGCGTCGACTGGGCGATGCTCCGCAAGGATGGCAGCACCGTGGTCGGCGAGGGCTCCGTGCAACTGGTGCGCGACCTGAACGGCGAGCCGGCCGGCTTTCGCGGCATCCTGCGCGACGTGACCGAACGCCGCCAGATGGAGCAGGCGCTGCGCGAGAGCGAGGAGAAGTATCGCAGCATCCTCGAGACGATCGAAGACCCCTATTACGAGGTCGACCTGAAGGGCAACGTGGTGATGTGCAACGGCGCGTTCTGCCGCCTGCTCGGTTACCGCGCCGAGGAACTGGTCGGCAGGAACAACCGCGACTTCCAGACGCCGGAAGCGGCCAATAACGTGTTCAAGACCTTCAGCGAAGTATTCCGTACCGGCACGCCGGTGCATGGCTTCGACTGGGCAATGGTGCGCAAGGATGGCAGCACCGTCGTCGGCGAGGGCTCCGTGCAACTGGTGCGCAACCTCGACGGCGAACCGACCGGTTTCCGCGGGATCCTGCGCGACGTGACCGAACGCCGCAAGGTGGAACAGGCGCTGCGCGAAAGCGAAGAGAAATACCGCGGCATCCTTGAAACGATCGAAGACGCGTACTACGAGGTGGACCTGCACGGCGACATCGTGATGTGCAATGGCGCGTTGTGCCGCATGCTCGGCTATACCGCCGAGGAAATGATCGGCAAGAGCAGCAGCATGTTCCAGACCCCGGAAGTCGCTGACACGATTTTCGGCATCTTCAATACCGTGTACCGTACCGGCGTGCCGGCCAACAGCTTTGATTGGCCGATGGTGCGCAAGGACGGCAGCCACGGCTTTGGCGAAGGTTCGGTGCAGCTGGTGCGCAACCTCAAGGGGCAGATTGTCGGTTTCCGCGGCATCCTGCGTGACGTGACCGAGCGCCGCAAGATGGAGCAGGCACTGCGCGAAAGCGAAGCGCGCTTCCGCGCACTGACCCACCTGTCCTCCGACTGGTACTGGGAACAGGACACGGAGTTCCGTTATACCCGCATGGAAGGCCGCCACGAGAAGGCCAGCTCGATCCAGAATTCCTTCGTCGGCAAACGGCCGTGGGAAACGGAACTGGAGATCGACATCGACGGCAGCTGGCAGGCACATCGCGAGCAGCTGACCGCGCATGCGCCGTTCCGCGACGTCGTGATGCACCGCGAGCTGGCGGACGGCCGGCCGTATTACATCAGCGTCAGCGGCGAACCGGTGTTCGACAGCGAAGGCCGGTTCACCGGATACCGCGGCGTGTCGCGCGAAATCACCGACCAGAAGGTGGCCGAAGAGCGCATCCAGCATCTCGCCACCCACGACGGCCTGACCGGCCTGCCGAATCGAGTGATGTTCAGCCATCTGCTCAACACGGCGATCCCGATGGCGCAGCGCCGCCAGCAGGGCGTTGCCGTGCTGTTCATCGACCTTGACCGCTTCAAGTTCATCAACGACACGCTCGGTCATGAAGCGGGCGACAAACTGCTCAAGGAAGTCACTGCGCGCTTCAAGAAGACGCTGCGTGCCAGCGACGTCATTGCCCGCCTGGGCGGTGACGAGTTCGTGGTGCTGATCCAGGACCTGAAGGATGCGAAGCAGGCGGCCACGGTGGCGCGCAAGATCCTGTCGGCTGCGATCAAGCCGGTCATGCTGATGGGCCGCGAATGCCGCGTTACCGCCAGCGTCGGCATTGCCGTCTATCCGCAGGATGGCGAGGACGAGCAATCGCTGATGAAAAATGCCGACATCGCGATGTATTTCGCGAAGGAAGAGGGCAAGAACAACTTCCAGTTTTATTCGAAGGACATCAAGTCGCAGTCGCTGGAGCGCCTCGTACTGGAGAACAACCTGCGGCACGCGCTGGAGAATGACGAACTCACGCTGCACTACCAGGCCAAGCGCGACCTCGCCACCGGCAGCATTACCGGCGTCGAGGCGCTGCTTCGCTGGGACAACCCCGAACTGGGCTCAGTGCCACCGTCGCAGTTCATCCCGATTGCCGAGGAAACCGGCATGATTGTCCCGATCGGCAAATGGGTGATGCGTACTGCCTGCCAGCAGAACGTCGCATGGCAACGCATGGGTCTGCCGCCGATCTGCATGGCAGTCAACCTGTCGGTGCGCCAATTCGGCGACGAACACCTGTTGGACGACATCAAGGCTATCCTTGCCGACACCGGCATGGCGCCGCAACTGCTGGAACTGGAAATCACTGAAGGCATGGTGATCCACAATCCGGCGCATGCACTGAAGCTGCTCGCTGCAATCAAGGAAATGGGCGTGCGCCTGGCGATCGACGATTTCGGCACCGGTTATTCCTCGCTCGGCCAACTGAAGAACTTCCCGATCGATACGCTGAAAGTCGACCGCTCGTTCATCCGCGACATCGCGACCAACTCGGAAGACAAAGCAATTACCGAGGCAATCATCGCGATGGGCAAGACCCTGAGCCTGACCGTGGTGGCCGAGGGCGTGGAAACAATGGAGCAGGAGGCTTTCCTGCGCGAGAATGCCTGCGATGAAATGCAAGGCTACTACTTCAGCAAGCCATTGCCCGCAGGCGAGCTGGCTGTGCTATTGGGGAAACACGGAAAATCAGCCGAGGATGCCCTTTCCTAGCTTCATTTCTCTCATGGCCATCCTGAGTTCGCCACTTAATGCCCCTTCTGTGATTCCTCCAGCCTTTCCGTCTTCCGGGAAGGGGCGCGTTTTATCTATCTAATGCATGGCCGCAACGTGCGGCACCAATTAACGCTGCTGCTGTCTCAGGGAATGTTTGCTCTTGAAGCGCCGCGAAGCGCTCCTGCGAGGCATGAAGATCGCCCAGGTTTCACCGCTATTTGAAAGCGTTCCTCCAAAAGCCTATGGCGGTACTGAACGTGTCGTTTCCTACCTGACAGAAGCACTGGTGCGGCAAGGCCATGAGGTGACATTGTTTGCGTCGGGCGATTCGAGGACTTCAGCCAGGCTCGTATCGTCTATCGAACACAGCATCCGTCCGACTGGAGTGCACCATCCGTGGCTCGCGTACCACCTGCTTCAGATGGAACAGGTGGTCGAACAGGCGGCCTCCTTCGACATCATCCATTTCCATACGGATTACCTGCACTTTCCCATACTCAAAAGAATGTCGACGCCGCATGTAACGACCTTGCATGGACGGCTTGACCTGGCAGAACGCGCGCCTTTGTATCGCCGGTTCACCGGCATCCCGTTTATTTCGATTTCCGACCATCAACGCCAGCCCTTAACATGGGTTAACTGGTGCGCAACGGTCTACCACGGCTTGCCTGCAGATCTTTATCCGTTCCAGGCGCAAAGCGAGGACTACTTCGTTTTCGTTGGACGTCTTTCTCGCGAAAAGCGCATTGATCGTGCGATTGATATTGCGAAGCAGTGTGGCGTGCCGCTCTACATCGCCGCAAAACTGGACGAAGCGGATGAGCCTTACTTCAACGAGTACGTCAAGCCGATGCTGCGGCATCCGCTGGTGCACTATGTCGGCGAGGCCAGCGAACAGGAGAAGCGTGAGTTGATGGGACGTGCGCGCGCCCTGTTGTTCCCGATCGACTGGCCCGAACCATTCGGGCTTGTCATGATCGAAGCTTTCTCCTGCGGCACCCCGGTGATCGCGTACGGACACGGCTCTGTGCCGGAGATCATGGAAGACGGCGTCACCGGCTTTGTAGTGAGCAATCAGGACGAAGCGGTGCGCGCTGCAAGGAACATCCACACCATCGACCGCAAAGGTTGTCGCCAGGTATTCGAGCGCCGCTTCACGGTGGAACACATGACGAAAAACTACCTTCGCGCTTACCAGCAGATCCTGTCCGCATAAGGGTAAGGACAAGGGTAAGCCGCCTTCGCTTTACCGGGCGTAAAGGAGAACACGAATTGACCGGAGAAGCCCATGGTTGAAAAAGTCCAAGTCGGCGAGCAATGGTATATCCTCGCCACCGCATCACCGGCCGACGAGCGCCGGCGCGTGCTCAAGCATGACAATACCTTCGCGATGTTCGACCGCTTCGGCGACATCCAGTCGATTGGCCTCGGCGAGGAAGGCATGTATCTCGGCGATACCTGTTTCCTGTCGCACCACGAGCTGCTGATCGAGGGCGTGCGCCCGATGTATCTCAATTCGACGGTGAAGGACGACAATGGCCTGTTCATCATCGAGTTGATGAACCCCGACCTGCATCCCGAGGGCAGGAACCGGGTGCCGAAAGGCGAGATGCATGTCTTCCGCGCCAAGCTCCTGTGGAACAACTCCTGTTACGAACATGTGCGTGTCGTGAACTTCGGCCTCGATCTGGTCGAGACCACGCTGTCGATGGAGTTCGAGGCGGACTACAAGGACATTTTCGAAGTGCGTGGCTTCGAGCGCAAGAAGCGCGGTGAATACATGCAGCCGCGTATCTCGCAAAACGAGCTGCTGCTCGGCTACAAGGGCGTGGACGGAAATATCCGCAAGACACGCATCACCTGCAATCCGGCACCGGCAAAGATCGATGGCCGCCGCATCGACTATCGCATCACGCTGCCGCCCAAGGGCGAAGCGCATGTGTACGTGACGATCAGTTGCGAAGACGAAGAACTGGCAGCGCCGCGTCCGACCGATTATTTCGAAGCCTTTACGCAGGTTTCACAGGCCACAGGTACACGGTTGCAGAAGCGCTGCAAGGTCAGCTCGTCCGACCCGCTGTTCAACCGCTGGCTGGATCGCTCCACCGCCGACCTGGTGATGCTCACCACTTCGCTGCCGGACGGTGATTATCCGTTCGCCGGACTGCCATGGTATTCCACGACCTTCGGCCGCGACGGCATCCTCACCGCACATGAGTATCTCTGGGTCGACCCGGCAATGGCCAAGGGCGTCCTCGCCTTCCTTGCGGCGACGCAGGCAACCGAAATGGATCCGGAACGCGATGCCGAACCGGGCAAGATCCTGCACGAGGCGCGCCGCGGCGAACTGGCCGAGCTGAACGAAATCCCGTTTCGCCGTTATTACGGCACGGTCGACGCGACGCCTCTGTTCGTCGGCTTGGCGGGCGCCTACTACGCGCGCACCGGCGACCTCGATTTCATCCGCAGCATCTGGGACAACATACGCAATGCGCTCCACTGGATCGACCACTATGGCGACCGCGACGGTGATGGCTTCGTCGAATATGCGCGCTACACCGAAAGCGGGCTGGTGCAACAGGGATGGAAGGACTCTTACGACTCGGTATTCCATCGCGACGGCCGCCTGGCCGATGCGCCGATTGCGCTGTGCGAAGTGCAGGGGTATGTGTACGACGCAAAACTGCGGGCGGCCGAACTGGCGTCACTGCTGGGCGAAGTTCGGCTGGCTATGGAGCTGGAAGAAAGCGCAATGCGCCTGAAGGAGCGCTTCAACCGGGTATTCTGGTGCGAAGAAATCGGCACCTATGCGCTTGCGCTCGACGGGCACAAGAAGCAATGCAGGGTGGCTTCTTCCAACGCCGGCCATGCGCTATGGAGCGGCATCGCCACGCCGGAATACGCGGAGCGCGTTGCGGAACAGCTATTGAGCGACGATTTCTTCTGCGGCTGGGGCATCCGCACGATTCCCGTCAAGGAAGCGCGTTACAACCCGATGGCCTATCACAATGGTTCGGTCTGGCCCCATGACAATGCCATCATCGCTGAAGGGATGGCGCGCTATGGTTTTACTGGCAAGGCAATGCAGGTCTTCAGCGCCTTGCGCGAGGCCAGCCTGTACATGGACCAGAATCGCATGCCGGAACTGTTCTGCGGTTTTGACAGGCGCCCCGATGAAGGGCCGACACTGTATCCGGTCGCCTGCTCACCGCAGGCATGGGCTGCCGCTTGTGTATTCTCGCTGCTGCAGGCCTGCCTCGGCCTGAGCTTCAATCCGCAGAAATCCGAAGTACGCTTCCGCCACCCGCAGCTGCCGCCTTTCCTCGACAAGATCGAGATCCACGACCTGTTGATCAATGGTGCGACGCTGGACTTGATGCTGCAGCGCTATCCGAACAATGTCGGCGTCAACGTCGTCCGCAAGGAAGGAAATGCGGAGGTTGTGGCGGTAGCGTAAGGAAAAGCTGCGATGGCCGCCCGGTTTCAGGCGAGCGGCTTTCCGGCGGCTTTGAGCCGTGCATTTGCGACCGCCGCCTCAAATTGCGCGTATCCGTGCCAACCAGTCGCGCGGCCGAGTTTCTTCCCGTCCCGGAAAAACATGAAGACGGGTATGCCATGCAGGCCGAAACGCATACCCAGTTCCCGGTCTTCGTAAACATTCGCATGCAGCCAGGTGAGTCCGTGCGCGCGAATCAGCTCAGGGCGCGCAAGCATTGCCTTTTTCGCGACATCACAGTTGAAGCATTGTTCGCCCCAGAAGAATACGCATACGAGCTTGTCACCCGCTTGCGCAAGGGCTGCATCAATCGACGTGCCATTGACTTCCTGCATGCCAAATTCATTGAAAGCATTCTGGTCTTGCATGACTTGCCCCGCGGCTAATTCGAACACAGAAAAACAAACGCGGCCCGAAAGCCGCGTTTGCGAAAGACGAAACAGAGCAGTCC
>DASRXG010000048.1:0-3650 GCA_035654275.1 Noviherbaspirillum sp. | reverse complement strand
GGCGATGGCGACCGACCGGCTGGCGCCGGCCGGGGTGTATTTCGGCACCAGCACCGGCGCGCTGTACGCCAGCGCCGAGGAGGGCGACGGCTGGACCTGCGTCGCGCAGCACCTGCCGGCGATCCTGTCGGTCGAGACGCTGGTCCTCGACGGGTAGCCCCGCCGATGCCGCCCGAGCCCCCCGCCCCGGCCGCCGCGCCCCTGGTCGTGGTCCGCCTGCCGGCGCCGCTGCTGGCGCTGTTCCCCGGCGCGGCGCGGCGGGTGGAGTTGCCGGCCGCGACGGTGGCGGCGATGATGGACGCCCTGGACGCGCGCTGGCCGGGGATGCGCGACCGCCTGTGCGATTCGACCCCGGCCATCCGCCGCCACATCAACGTCTTCGTGGCGGGGGAGCGCGCGACCCTGGAGACGCGGCTGGCGCCGGGAGCGGAGGTGGTCGTCATGACGGCGATCAGCGGTGGGTAGGAGCTGACTCTTTGGTTTAGCATTGAACCGCAATCAAATTTTCCTGCACCTCGGTAGCACCTTTCAACTTCCCAACCCAAACGACCTACACAAACATGCGGTCAAATCCCCTCAACCGCCGCTCGTTAGACGCCGCCAATGCACCTTTCTGTGCGTTCATTGTTGTCAAGCTTATTCCCGCGTGGCATGGTGACAACCACCCAAGAAAGGCAGGACTCACGAGCACCCTATGGAATGCGAACACGCGCATGACGCAAGCGAATTAAGGCAGGGTGACATATTTGCGGCCCATCCCGGCACAGAGAATTGGCAGGATCCTTGGCGCCGCTTCGGCGTAATTATCAGCGCTGACTGCGATCTTGCTCAACGGAAAACCGGACCGAACTTAGTATTCGTTCCAATTGTAGGCTTACCGACCTATGTGAAGGACGTCTGGCTACCGGCCCAGATTGAATCACTAGACGAGTCCTGTCGGCAAAAACTAGAAAAAGCACTCGTCCAAGCTCAAGGCAAGCCAATTGCTGCACGACACGCAATGTCGTGGTCAGAGAGTGAATTAGTAAACCATTTCGATAAAAGTGGCGGTGCGGACAAAGATGCCTTGGCGCGCGCAATTGAATTACGCGCACTCATACTGCAACTTCATCAATTTTCTTCAGAAAAGAAGGACAACAATGTAGACACCATACGAGCAGCGCTCTCTCAATACTTTGATATGCATGAGAAAGTTGAAAGGGTCCAGAAACCAGGCGCTGTATACCGTCGAGGCATTATTGTTGGGGCATTGGATGGGTTGGCTCAGAAGGACCGGGCAGATACATGGCCTCTGATAGATATTATTGGCCTCGATCCGGAAATGAGAGAAGATGAAAAGTTTGGATTTGTAAGCGACATGCGACGGTTTTCAGTAATGCCTGCCGAAAACATTGTATTAAATCGTATATCGTGGGTGAAGGATCCTAATTTATATTTACGGGTATGTCGGCTTGGGCCGTACTATAAAATGGACTTTTTGCAGAAATTTGCGGCTCTGTTCACTAGAATCGGGCTTGATGATAAACGAGGCGAAGAGCAAAAAGCATTGTTTGGCACTGTGTCCGCAAAACTGATCCCAGGTGAGTGATATGGAAGCCGTTGTCATCGATCTCGATGCTGTTAACAAAATGACCATATCTGGCGTGCTGCCAGAATCCTGGGCTACCGATCTAGTGTTGCTACCCGACACACAAGGTCTTCGTCAAGTCAAGGTCGCTGATTATCTTTATATTATCAGCGACAAAGCAGATAAGAATGGTAGGCTGCTTGTGATACAAGCGGGCGCGAGCGGTCTATTCGCGGAATTACCCGAGCAAGCTCGCATGGAATGTTTTTATCGAACGTTGCAAGCTGCTTTAAGCTTTCAAAGGAGGAATGTGCGCATTCCCATTGAGTGGCGCGTATTCCATAGCGGAAGCTTAGTATCTTTTCAGTCAAACAGGAGAAAAACTAATATTTCGGCGCGCGTTTATATGGACACATCGCCTGAGGGAACAAGTCATATTTACGCATATGCGCTTAATACATCCAGTAATGCGCCATTGGTTCGCGATGGGTATGATGCTGATTTGTTTGAGACTGCCGTCCTGTATTGGGAGGAGGCGCTTAAAGTGCAATCTGCTCCCGTGATGCAAACCAAGGCCGGGCAGATATCGGTTTCTCTCACGAAGAACTTTCCGGACAGCGACATCGTTCAGAGCGTGCCATACAGTTCGTGGGTAAATAGCAAACTCACGAAGGAGCAAATGAGATTCTTTGATGCATCTCTTGATGGGCCACTCCGCGTCCGGGGTGCAGCCGGCACTGGCAAGACACTGGTTTTGACACTTCGCTTCCTAAAGGAAATTTATTCATACATTGACAACAAGGCACCTGTCAGAGCGTTGTTCCTGGCACACGGCCAAGAAACCGCTGACAACATTCGGTCTTACCTGATGCTTGCTGATGAAAGGGGAGTTGTCGCCGAATTAGCAGACAACGTTGATGTTCACATCACAACCCTACATGAAATTGCAAATGATTTTATTAACATAGAAGCAGATGTAGAGCCTCTTTCTTTGGATGGAAGCACTGGACGTCAACTTCAATTCGAACTCATACAGTCGTGCGTTGACGAAGCAGCTTCGTCTGCTTGGATCCAGCAGCAAGTGGATAGCTGGACGGATCGATTTGCACAGGGTTTTCTCGCGCCAAAAAATAGCGACCTAAATAAGGCTTTCTGCTGCGACTTGGGAGACGAGTTCTCAACCGTCCTCGAGACATTTGGGGTCAGAGAAATTGATGACATCGCCGAGCGGTATCGTAAAGCGCAACCCGGCCCGCGAGGGCTTGCGCAAACCAGCGAGGAAAAGTTGGTGGTTCTGGAGATTTATCGGAGCTTCCGAGAATATCTGTCTGATATGAATGTAGTAAGCTTGGATCAGTTCATCGCGGATTTTCACGCATACCTTAACTCCTTTAGATGGGGATCAGCGCGATCAAAAAAAGGATTTGACTTTATTTTCGCTGATGAACTGCATCTATTCAATAGACAAGAGCGTCCTGTTCTTGGATACCTGCTGAAGGATGGAAAGGGTCCCAAAAAGGTAGCTGTCGCATATGATCCTCGCCAGTCTCCAAGAAACAGCTTCTTCCCTTATGATAGAATTGACCGCGATAACATTTGGCATGAAGCTAAACTCAGCACGAATGCTCAGCAGTTTGAGCTGACTGACGTGTTCCGATATACTCCTCAGATTCTTTCATTTCTTCACAGGCTCAATCAGCATTTCCCTGCGGATGATCTTGCTGAGGAATGGGGACTGAGATTCGGTCCTTCGAAGGTCGCAGATGGCCCCACCCCAAAAGCTGTACTGTGTAAATCGCGCGATGAAATGGCAAGAGCAGCTTCCGCTCAGGCCAGGGCGTTGCTGAAGCGGGACAAAAAAGGCGGTCGCGTTGCCGTGCTTTGCATGGATCCTCAGCGGTTTGATATATACGCGAAAGCCGGTATTTTTGGAGACGGCTTTATTGTGGTGGCTGCACGAGATGAAATATCTGCAATCAGCAGATATAGGCAGAGAGTTGTTCTTTCAATGCCTGAGTATGTTGCAGGACTTCAGTTTGACGCCGTCTTGCTACTGGATGCCAATGCCAGCCTAGTTGCTCAA
>DASRXG010000047.1:0-8994 GCA_035654275.1 Noviherbaspirillum sp. | reverse complement strand
TTTATTCTTTACCCGACTCAATACCATACGCAACAGCAACTGGCTGAACTTCAATAAAAGCTGGCTTCGCTGGGATCTTAACTTTTCCTTTTTGGGAGTTTTTACATGGCAATTACCACTCAAATGCGTACTGATGTTGCTAACCTCTACGTCGCCCTGTTTGGCCGCGCTCCGGAGCGTGATGGTCTGGGCTACTGGGTTAACCAACTCGACGCTGGCAAGAGCGTTGCTCAAGTTGCACAAGATATGTTCAACACCGAGCCGGCTCGCGCTACCTACCCGACCTTCCTGACGAACGAAGAAATTATCGGCCGTTTCTACACCAACGTTCTGGGTCGCACCGCTGACGCTGACGGCCTGGCTTACTGGGCCGCCAAGCTGAACGCTGGCCAGTCCAAGGGTTCTGTGATCAACGAAATGATCACCGCAGTGACCTCCTTCACCGGCACTGGCACTGACGAGCTGTCCGTTGCTGCTCGCGATTCCAAGGCCCTGTTCACCAACAAGGTTACCGTTGGCCTGTACTACGCTGTTGACCTGGGTGGCAACGATGCAACTCAAGCTGCTACGGTTCTGAATGGTGTTACTAAGGACGCTTCTTCGGTTGAGGCTGCGAAGGCTGCTGCGGCAACTTCCGCTGGTTCCACCTTCACGCTGACTACGGCAATTGACAGCAAGACCGGTACTGCCGGCAACGATGTGTTCATCGGTGACGCCGCTACTTCTTCGTCTGCTGACCAAGTTGTGGGCGGCAGCGGTACTGATACCTTGAAGCTGTATGGTGCAGCCACTACTGCGCCTGCATACTCTGGTATTGAGACTGTTGAGCTGTATGCTCGTAATGCTGGCGACTTTGACGTGTCTGGCAAGGCTGATGTGAAGACCCTGGTTTCTGATGGTGCTGTGACTGCCAAGAGCAAGTTCACCGTCACCAGCGGCCAGTCTGTTGCACTGAAGAACAGCAATATTTCTGCTGATCTGGTTACCAGTGCTACTGCAACGTCGATGGCACTGACCGTTGATAAGCTGGGTGCTGCCGGCAGTGCTGCAACTGTTGATTTCGCAGGTGCAGCTCTTGCAACCCTGGATCTGACTGTTGCTGGCAACAGCGTTGTCAATCTGACCAACGATGAAAAGCTGGCAACCCTGAACATTTCTGGTGCTGGCAATGTCACCATTGACGCTGACGCCGCTGGTAATGCAGCAGGTACTCTGTTGACCACTGTTGCTGCAGCATCGGCAACTGGTAACATCTCCATCCAGCTTGAAGATGACACGACCGCAAAGGATGTGACGGTTGCTACGGGCAGTGGTAACGATACCGTGAACTTCGGTGCGGCTCTTACTAAGGCTGACAAGTTTGATGGTGGTGCTGGCACTGATACTCTGGAAATTACCCAGGCATCGGTGACGACCGTTGAAGCTCTGTCTGCTACTGACAAGGCCACTCTGAACGCCAACCTGGCAGGTATCGAAGTCCTCAAGGTCACCGATGCTCTGACCAGCAATCTTGATGCAAGCCGCTTTGATAGCATCAATAGCTTCGTGTTCGCCGCTGGTATCAACCCGGCTGCGACTTCCACGCTGTCGAAGGTTGCTTCTGGTGTGACCGTTGAAATTCAGGATGCTGCCGGTGATGCTACTGACGTTCTGGCTGTTGAAATCACTGATGCAACTCTGGCAGGAAACAACAGCGATACGCTGAATGTTGTTCTGAACGATGCTGCTGCTGGTGGTGCTTCCGCTGTTGGCGTCATCAATGCAGTTGGCGTTGATATCCTCAACATTAACACCAAGAGCCTGACAGCCGCAGGTGCCGCTGGTACTACGACCTCGTACACGCTCGATATCGCCAACACCTCGACCGCCCTTGACAAGGTTGTTGTGACTGGTAACGTCGCTCTGGATCTTACTGCTGTCGCTCTGGTTAACTCGGTTGCTGAAATCGATGCATCGGGTATGACTTTGGCTGCAGCGACCTCCAACGGTTTGAAAGTTGCGGTTGCAACCGGCGGCACCAACGGTGTGAAGATTACCGGCTCCGGCGGTATTGACGCTCTGACCGGCGGTGATGCGGCTGATGTTATCGACGGTGGCGCTGGTGCTGACGTCATCACTGGTGGTGCTGGTAATGACGTTTTGACTGGTGGCGCTGGTGTAGATACGTTCACGTTTGGTGCCTCCTTCGCCGCGAACGGTAAGGACGTGATCAAGGACTTTGCCTTTGGTGCTACCGGTGATGTCCTGAATGTCGATGCATTGACGGACGGTACGGGCAAGTCCCTCACGCTGACCACGGGTTCGGCTAACCAATCTCTGAGCGCAGAAGGCGTTTTTGTTATCACCTTGGGTTCCGCCATCAATGGTAAGGACTACGGTGATGCTGACTTCACTACTCTGTTTGGTACGGGTACTGGCCAGTTCAACACCACTGTTGATGCCGCGACCGATACGGCTGTGATTGCAGTTGTTGGTACTGACGAAACTCACATCTACTCCGTTGCTGCTAGTGCGACGACCCTGACCGGCGCTATGGTGGATCTGGTTGGTGTGATTCAAGGCACCGGCACGTTTGCTGCTGCGCAGTTCACGCTGTCGTAATTTCATGAACTCCCGCTTCGGCGGGAGTGAATGATCTAAGATCCCCACTCTTTAAAAGAGAGTGGGGATTTTTTTGGATTCAGTGGTCGGTCTTGTAAGCATTACTCCAACGTGGTGCCGCCGGCAATCAAGCGTCCCGCATGCCCGGCATGGTCGTCGGTTAGTTCGATCCCTTTACAAGAAAAAAGCATATCCTGGTTTGAATCCAGTGCTCGCTGTTGTTGGCGACCCGATGCGAGCATCGGGTTGCATTTATTGGCGCCTGATTGCAGGTGTTAGCGTTTTTTTGCTGTTTTTTTAGCCTTTATTTAGCTTTTATTTAGCGGGAATTTAGCCTTTTTTTAGCGCGAATTTAGCGTTGAGACGTCGTACCGATGATGGGATACGCTCTTTAAGCCCGTTGTCAGGGCATCGACGGTAGCCGGAATGGGATGTTTCGGCGCGCTTCCAGCCGTCCTCGCTTCATACACACCATACGCACATTACAAATGTGCCCAAAACCCGCATGAACTCTAGCTTCGGCGGTATACTTTTTTTACCAGCGGTAATACCGCATCAGGTAACTCCTTAATTTAAAACATTATTCTGGGAAGAAAAGGTATACATGCCGACTTTGTCCTTCAAGGTGAGTTTCGAAGAGGAAGCGGCGATCCGCTACCGCATGATGGTGGCCGGCGAAACCAACTTGAGCCGCCATTTGCGTGAAATCTGTTTAGGTGAGCCGACCCAAAACGATGAGCAGCTTGGCCGCATGCATGAGCAAATCGGGTATTTGACGGAGACGGTCCACGCCCTGCAAAACCTTATGCGGCAGCAGGCACGACAGAAGGATGGCGATGTGGAACTGCGTTTGATGGCAGGTCTTTACATGATGCTGTATAGGTCTGTTGAGCCGGAAGTGCAGGCACTCGTGGATAGATACCTTGATGCGACAGTGATCGAGAACTTCCTCGGCGCGGATCAGGGATTCCTGGGTAAGAAAAACAAGCCAGCAAGCCAGTTCAAGGCGGAAGTTGAGACGCCAAACAGTTACCTGGCCGGCCGTGGAAAACGTGACTAAAACCTGTCTTCAAGAATCGGCGGGGTACGGGAGCCGTCGCCAGCCTTGGCCCCTGTAGCCACGCTGACCGCCTAACGCATCCGCGCGACGCCTTGTCGCGGCAACCCGGTGCAATCCTGCGACCCGAGCCAACAAACCCTCGCTGTAAGACAGGCGGACGACGTTACCCCTGCGGGGCCGGCTTGACGCCCTTGCGATCGAGGGAAAGCCGTGCCACGATGATCTGACATTGGGAGCAGGGCGAATGAAGCAAAGACTGAAAAAGCGACGGCTGTATGCTCAAGTGCTGACCTTCAAGCAGTCACGGCACTGGATGACAGAAGAGGAATACGCTTGGGAATTCATGCCGCCCGTTGGCCGTGAGTTCGGTAGCGGTAGCTCCGAAGATCCTGCCCGCTAGCGGCTGCTCTCTTACCTATCACGGCATGGCATTCCGGCGTCGAATTCCGGGGCCAGAGCTACTCACCACGGCATAGCATTCCGCATGACCATAGAGTGGTGTTGGTGCGGCAGAGGGTGCTAGTCACGGTGCCACAGCGACCCGACCGCTCCTGCCAGGAAGAGCAAGACGCCAGTGCCCCATGCGAAAGTGGCGGCGAAGTTCGCGTCAAATCTGCCTGCGACAAATCCGCCGCCTGCGACGACAACCCCTGCCGCCATGAGAAACCGATACTCCTTGAAGTCCATTTGATTTATTACGTGGATTGAGAAACGCGGGCCATTAGAGCGTAATCGGAAAGGTTAAGGCACCCATAAATATGGGATAAAGCCCTTTACTCCACATAAATGACCCCTCAGCGGTCGTTCTCCCCATCACGGCATGGCATTCCGCGCCGGATCTCACCACCACGGCATAGCATTCCACGCCAGATCTCCCACCACGGCATGGCATTCCGGTATCGAATTCCGCAGCCAGATCTACTCACCACGGCATAGCATTCCGCATGACAGGCGTTTCGCCGCCCAACTCAAAATGACTCACACAGAGCAGGGGCTGTATGACATTGTGATACAGCGGCTTGTATTTGCAAAAAAGAAAACCGCCCCCAAACCCCGCTGCGCGGGGTTAAGAAACGGTTCTTGCTTAGCTGCTAAGAGGGGGTTACTGCTTCGCCTGCGCCAGCACGGTATCGAGCATTTGCGTGACGAAGCGCTGCTGCGTCTTGGGAAGCTGGCTGATCTCTTCGATCTGCTGTTCCAGGCGAGATGTAGGTCCGCGCTTCCCCCCACGGACTGTAGGCGCCTTGCGTCCGACCAGCACATCAACCGGCACGTTGAAGATCTCGGCCAAGGTTGGCAGCATCGATGCCGGCACGCGCAGGCGTGCCACTTCGTAATGAGCCAGCGTTTGCTGTGCAATACCCAACGCTTCAGCCAGTTGCTGTTGCGTCATGTCTTGTTCGCGCCTTAGTTGCGCGATTCGCTTACCCAATTCCACGAAGAACGGCTTGTCGTTCGAGGCCATTGCATCTATCCAAAGTTGCGTCTGTAGCCTCATAAGATAACCCCTGTTTTTAAAAACAGAGTTGACAGTACTCTGTTTTAGAGTAATGATCAAGCCAGTTATTTTTACCCCAATCCTCTTGACAAGTTTTTACGAAAGTCCGATTTATGCCCCGAATCCCGGAAGCAACCTTGGAGCGGCTAAAGAATGGCGTGTCGGTCGAACGGCTGGTTGCCTCTGCCGGCATTGAGTTGCGGAAATCGGGCAAGGATCTGATCGGCGTCTGCCCGTTCCATGAAGACAGCGAGCCGAGCCTGGTCGTCACATCATCGAAGAACCTGTGGCACTGCTTCGGTTGCCAGTGTGGCGGTGGGCCGATTGATTGGGTGATGAAGTTCCACGACGTGAGCTTCCGCCGCGCCGTCGAAATGCTGGATGGCGACCCTTCTTTAGCCGCTCACGCTGCCGAGCCGCTAAAGAAGGGAAGCCCCGAGCGCATGCCGGTGGCTCTCGACGCGGACGACGCCGCGCTGCTGCAGCAGACCGTCGCCTACTACCACGAGATACTGAAGGCCACGCCCGAGGCGATGGACTATCTGAAGTCGCGAGGCCTCGACCACCCGAATCTGATCGACCGCTTCCAGCTTGGATACGCCAACCGCACTCTCGGCGTGCAGCTCCCCGAGCGTACCCGGCAGGCCGGCGCACAGATCCGCACCCGCCTGGAAAACATCGGCCTGATCCGCGCCACCGGCCATGAACACTTCGCCGGCAGCCTGATCGTGCCGATCTTCGATGACGCCGGCAACGTGACGGAGATCTACGGCCGCAAGATCCGCACCGACCTGCGCAAAGGCACGCCACTGCACCTGTACCTGCCGGGACCGCATGCCGGCGTGTGGAACGGCGAAGCCCTGCGCACGCACAAGGAAATCATCCTGTGCGAAGCACTGATCGATGCGATGACGTTCTGGTGCGCCGGCTTCCAGAACGTGACCGCCGCCTATGGCGTCGAAGGTTTTACCCAAGACCACCTGGACGCCTTCCAGCGGCACGGCACCGAACGCGTGCTGATCGCCTACGACAATGATGAGGCTGGCAACCGCGCCGCTGAAAAACTCGCGGAGCGCCTGAACGCGATCGGCATTGCCTGTTACCGCATCCAGTTCCCGCATGGGATGGATGCCAACGAATACGCACTGAAGGTCACGCCGGCATCCCACGCACTCGGCCTGCTGGTCAAGAACGCTGCCTGGATGGGCAAGGATGAAGCGCCGCAGCGCCTTGCGCTGCCTGCGCAACCCGCCGCGCCGGCTGCGATCAAGGCTGAAGTCCACGACAACGAAGTGTTGATTACCAGCGGCACACGCCGCTACCGCGTGCGCGGCCTGCAGAAGAACCAGACCGATGACGTGCTGAAAATCAATCTGCAGGTATCGGCCAAGGATGCCTTCCACGTCGATACGCTGGACTTGTACAACGCCCGCGCACGGCAGGCCTACATCACGCAAGCCGCTGCCGAGCTGAGCGAACAGGAAGGCACCATCAAGGCCGACCTTGGCCGCGTGCTGGTGAAGCTGGAAGAACTGCGCAGCGCACCCGATGCGCTCGCCCAGGAAAAGCCCGCCACCCCGACCCCGATGGACGCCGCGGAACGCGAAGCGGCACTGGACCTGCTGCGCTCGCCCGACCTGATGCAGCGCATTACCGATGACTTCGAGGCCTGCGGCATCGTGGGCGAGGCCACCAATAAACTGGTGGGCTATCTGGCCGCGACCAGCCGCCGGCTCGATGCGCCACTGGCCGTGGTCGTGCAGTCCTCCAGCGCAGCCGGCAAGAGTTCGCTCATGGATGCCGTGCTGGCAATGATGCCCGACGAAGAGCGCGTCAAGTACAGTGCCATGACCGGGCAGAGCCTGTTCTACATGGGGGAAACCAACCTCAAGCACAAGATCCTCGCGATCGTGGAGGAAGAGGGCGCCAGCCGCGCCAGCTACGCGCTGAAGCTCTTGCAGTCCGAAGGCGAACTGACCATTGCTTCCACTGGCAATGATCCCAAGGGCGGCCACCTGGTCACGCAGGAATACCGCGTCGAAGGCCCGGTGATGATGTTCCTGACGACGACGGCGATCGACATTGACGAAGAGCTGATGAACCGCTGCATCGTCCTGACCGTCAATGAAAGCCGTGAGCAGACCCGCGCCATCCACCGCCTGCAGCGCGAGAAGCGCACGCTGGAAGGCCTGATGCGCAAGGAACAAAAGCAGCGCATCCTGACCCTGCACCGAAATGCGCAGCGCCTGCTGCGCCCCTTGGCCGTGGTCAACCCGTATGCCGATCAACTGACCTTCCTGGACGACCGCACGCGCACCCGCCGCGACCATGAAAAATACCTCACGCTGATCGACACCATCGCCTTGCTGCACCAGTACCAGCGCCCGGTAAAAACCGTGCAGGCAGGCGGCAAGACGATCGACTACATCGAAGTGACGCTGGCCGATATCGACACCGCCAACCGCCTTGCCAACGATGTGCTTGGCCGCAGCCTGGATGAGCTGCCGCCGCAGACGCGGCGCGTGCTCGATGCGCTGCATGGCATGGTGGAATACGAAGCCCAATCGCAAGCGATCGCCCGACAGGAAGTGCGGTTCAGCCGCACCGACGTGCGCCGGGTATCGGGCCTGTCCGACACCCAATGCCGCATCCACCTGGAACGGTTGATCGCGATGGAATACGTGCTGGTGCATCGCGGCGCACGCGGCCAGTCGTTTGAATACGAGCTGCTGTATGACGGCAAGGGAACCAGCGGTTCCCCCTTCGTTCCCGGCCTGATCGATATCGAGCGCCTGAAGGATGCAGGTACGACCGCCACTTCGCGGGGTAAGCCGCAGGGGTTCGCGGGGGCATCGCGCCCCCCTCACGGCACCAACGCGGCCTCATCGCAGGCGAGCCAATCGGGCGGCAAGCCTGATGCAGCAAGCGATAGCGGCAACTCGCCCAAGGCACAGACCGTCACACGCCTGTACCGCGCTGCCGGCTCGCCGTCGTACTTGCATGCCGTTCCTTTAGCCGCAGCCGCAGGCGAGTGACATGAAAGCCCTGATCACACAGCCCTTGCTGGAGAAGGCGCGCAGCGCCGGCAAGCGCACCGAGATATGGGATACCAACGTCAGCAACTTCTACCTGCAGGTTCGCGAAAGCGGCGTGGCCTCGTTCTACATCCGCTATACCCAACCCGGCACCAATACCCGCAGGAGCCTCTTGATTGGCGACGGCTCGGTGCTGCCGGTAGCCGAAGCCCGCAGCAAGGCCAAAAAGATGCTGAGCCAGGTTGCGTTGGGCGAAGACCCCGGCCAGGAAAAGCAGCAGATGAAGGACTGCCCGACACTGGAAGAGGTGGTCAGGGACTACTACCTGCCGCACAAGGCGCAGATGACTTCCTGCCGCAATGACGCGGCGATGTTCCGCATGCATGTGCTGCCGTACATCGGCAAGAAGAAGCTGTATGCGATCACCCCCGGCGAGATTGCCGAGCTGCAGAAGCGCGTACTGGCAAGCGGCTGCGTGCCGGCCACGGCCAACCGCCCGGTGGTTCTGGTCAAGCATCTATATAACCTGTGCCTGAAGATCTGGCGGCTTCCTGGTGTGATCACCAACCCCGCCGCCGAAGTGCCGCTGCTGAAGGAAAACAGCATGCGGCAGACGTTCCTCTCTGAAGCGCAGGTCCTGCAGTTGATGGACGCGACGCGGGAACAGAAGAATTGCCCGATGCTGTGGCCGATCGTCGCCTTCCTGCTGCTGACCGGCGCACGCCGCCGCAATGTGCTCGATGCCCGCTGGATCGAGATTGACGAGGCCGCCGCGCAGTGGACGATCCCGCGCACCAAGT
>DASRXG010000046.1:0-2428 GCA_035654275.1 Noviherbaspirillum sp. | reverse complement strand
TTTTTTAAGCCGGAATGCCGATACGCCAAGCAGGAAAATTCCGAGCACCAAAAACACCGGCTGCCATTCATAAGCACCAAACACCAATAGCCCGGAGCCAATCCAGATCCCGCTCATGAATTGCTTCCGCAACTGATCAAGTTTTTCACGTTTCATGCGTTCATTATGCCGGTTACGGGAAGCAACGGCACCGGAAACAAGGGGTTCTCGCAATCAGATACGGTGAAGAATTGGCGGGGGTCGTCGTGTTCGATCATGGGTTCTTCGCAGCGGGGCGCAAAGCGCACCCTACGTTTGCTCCGCGCTCCGTTTCGTCCCCTCCACCGCTACACGAATCACCATGGCATCGCACGTTCGAGCGCCGGCCGATCCCAACGCCCAAGGTTGGCCGCTGCCTCGTAGCTTCCTTGCAAAAAGCTCAGCAACAATCCCTCCGGCGAGTCAGCCTGCCGCACTTCGTCGTACGGCAAAATAAATTCGCGAAAGACCGTGTCATACCTCGCCTTGTCCTGCATGAAGGATGCAGCGCCGAATCCTGCGGGCTCGGGATAGGCATATGCGTAGAACACCGGATAAGGCAACGCCTCGCTCCCGGGCCAGAAACCGCAACTGCTGACTTCGTGCGAATAGGCTTCGCGCGCGACACGGTCCGGAAGATGGGGAATTCCTCCGGGATGCTCCGGAGCCGGCCGCCCGGAAAAGCGGGTCACGGCCAGGTCGAAGCTTCCCCAGAAGAAGTGCACCGGACTGCACTTGCCGATAAAGCGCGCGCGGAACTCCTTGAACACGCGGTCCGCCTGCACCAATGCGCGCCAGAACCGGTTGGCGTATTCCGCATCGTAGGCCGCATGCATGCGGTCTTGCTCAAAGGGAATGGGATCGATGACTTCATTGGGCATCGTGGCGATTTTTGTGCCGAGGCCGAGCGCGCCCAGTTTCGACATCAGCTCCGCGTAGAAATCGGCGACCGGACACGGATGAAGCGGCATGGCATCGGCAGCGCCGTCACTCGCCTGGATCAACAGCTTGTGATCGACAAAATCAAAATCAATCTGGAAAGCGCCGGCCGCGCAGGGGATGGGCGATGTTGTCAGGCCGCGCGCGGTCACGTACAAGGGCACGTGCCAGGAGTGGTTGACCCATGGTGTCCGGACAAGCCTTACCTTGCCGACAATCTGTGTCCACATCTGCAGGGTTGCACAAGTGTCCTTCCATGCGTCGAAATCCAGGCTCGGCCATTGCTCGGTCTGGCGAGGTCTTTCTGCGTGATCCGGATGCATCGATGTCTCCGGTGCGATTGATATGTCGGCTGCGTGCTGAATTCGATGTCGAATTGTTTTGATACTAGCTCGCTGCATCGAAAAGCAAATCGCCTTCCGAAGCCATGTTCTACCGTGAACAAACCAAAGGGACATTCACCTTGAAACGGCAGCGTACCCGATCTAGCGTGAAGGATCGGTAATGCTGTTCCACTCTCAGAAAGGAAACCTGACCTTGTTTGTTGCTTTTCCATAGCCAGGTTTCAAGACGCCGCTCATCCTGAAATCCTGGACCAACCACCACGATGGAGGAATGAGCCATGCATATCGCCAAGCAAGACGTGCCAGTGAAGATTGGCATTCCCGGAGCCACCGCCCGCCAGCAGACCGATTTTGGAGATGCGGCGGGATACGGCAAGATCAGCGGCGAGTATTTTTCTCTTCCGGCCGGGATGGACATTTCACCGCTGTTGCAGGGCCTGGAAGGCGACCTTTGCCAGGCGCCGCACTGGGGCTACGTCCTCGAAGGAAAAATCACCACCACCTACGCGAACGGAGAAAAGGAAGTGACCAGCGCCAGCGACTTGTTTTACTGGCCGCCGGGACACACCGTCAAGGTGGAAGAAGACGCGGAATTTATCCTGTTCAGTCCGCAGCATGAACATACGCATGTGATGGACCATATGATTGCGAAGATGAACAGCCAGTAAATGGCGAGAGACGGGCTTGATTTCGGAGAGAACGGGGCCGGCAGCTCCGCCGCAAGAAACCGGATTTCCCGAGCAGTGGAACTCAGTGGAATACCAGCACCGGAATGGTCGCGTGCATCAGCACTTTTTGCGTTTCGCTTTCCAGGAACAGGCCGGTCCAGTTTTTCCTGCCGAACAGGGGCATGAAGATAAGATCGCAATGGTATTTTTCTGCGGTCTTCAGAATTTCTTCGTGGGGCTTGAACGAGTGCAAGAAAACGGTTTCACATGGCACGCCTTCGGCGGCGGCCGCTTCGGCGACCTGTTGAACATGTTCCATCGCCAGGTCGTGCGCATTACTGTCGACCCTGTGACTCGTACCAAAAAAATCGCTGTCGGATAGCAGCGGGGACGGATGCGGTTCCGCGATCGAGATGCCGATAATCTTGCCGTTGATCTCCTTTGCGAGCTTTACCGCTG
>DASRXG010000045.1:0-9287 GCA_035654275.1 Noviherbaspirillum sp. | reverse complement strand
GCCCAGGTAAATCTGGTTCATGTACAGCTCGAGGATCTGGTCCTTGGTCAGTTTTCCTTCGATCTTGTAGGCAAGGACGATCTCGTTGATCTTGCGCGTATACGTCTTCTTGCGGCTCAGGTAAAACGCGCGCGCCACCTGCATCGTGATGGTCGACGCGCCTTGCGAGCGGCTGCTGGCAAGATTGGCGAGTCCTGCCCGCAGCACGCCGACATAATCGACGCCGCCATGTTCGTAGAAGCGATCGTCCTCGATGGAGATCACCGCGTTTTTCATGATCGCTGGCATCTCGGCAATGGGCACGAAGTCGCGCCGCTCTTCGCCGAATTCGCCGATCAGCACATTGTCAGCGGTATAGACGCGCAACGGAATCTTGGGACGGTAATCAGTCAGCGCGTCAAGATCAGGTAGTGTGGGAATGACGATCAGGACGATGTAGCCGACCAGCAGCACGACGCCAAACACTGCGGCAGCGGCCATGGCAAGCACGGCTTGAGCAATACGTTGATGAAGCGGCCGCCGCCACCATCGTGCGAGATGCGATAAAAGCAACGAAATCCAGCGCACTGGAATCCCCTCTGAATACAGTAGCAACGGAACTGTAACAGCATTGCTTTGTATGTATTTGCGGTGAAGGGATTCGTTACAAAGTGTGTATTGTCACTATTGCCATATCTGATGCCGAGGCACCAAGGCTGCGCGGATCATGGATGGGATGGAGCCGGCAACCCGGCTCCGGAAGACGACCTGTTTTGTTGATGTCCGGCTTTGTCAGTGAATCTGTTGCTTCAGGCTGGAGATGGCCTTGCGCGCTTGGCGCACGGCATTCTGGAGTCCTTGGTCGACATAGCCGCCCTGGCTGCAGGCCTGCATCGCGCGGTCGCCGATCTTTTCCAGCTTCGACACACATTGGCGGATCTGCTCGTCGCTCTGGTCCTGTTCCGCCACCTGAATCGCATGGTCGGACTCCTGCTCCAGTTCGCTCAGGCAAGTACGCAGGCGTTCAGGCACGTCGCTGCTCATTTCGCACATCTGCGCGGCGTTATCGATGCATTGTTCAACTTGCGAGAAACGTTCTCTGAGCTGTTGCGTTGCCATAGGTTCTCCTTTCCTTTGTGTTGCACGAATTAACTTTGGCGCTTGCCATTTTGATTAGTTCCAATGCTGATGGTTGGACGCACTTCGTTGTAATTTATACATGCCAAATGTAAGACCGCATGCCTTAGGAACCGCAGATAGATAAATGGAAGAAATACCTGCTGCACGCTCCCGGACGGCAACGCCAGTCTTCCGTCTTGTACTCCTCTTGTACTCCATGTAATGTCGGTGCGAGATCCATATCAATTGGATAACAGCATGCATGACGACGCACGAAAAGCGGATGCTTCGCCACCATTGCCGCCTCGGCTCTCTTCAGACAAACGGGGCGGACGACCGTTGTTCCACCCCGGCGAACTGCGGCGCGTCGCGCTTGCCTTTAGCGCCTTCTTTCTGATCCTCTGCGCCTACTACATCCTGCGTCCTGTACGGGACGAGATGGCGGTGCAATACGGCGCACATCGTTTGCAATGGCTGTTCAGCGCCACCTTCATCTTTACGCTGGCCGTGGTTCCCGCCTTCGGCTGGGTGGTAAGGAAGATGCCCCGTGCCTACGTGCTACCGGTGCTGTACGGCTTCCTGGTCCTGAATCTGGTCGGTTTTCATTTTTTGTTCGCTTACGCCTCAGGCCCTCGGAGTGCCGCGGCGTTTTTCGTGTGGCTCAGCGTATTCAATCTTTTCGTGGTCTCGCTATTCTGGAGCACGCTTGGCGACTGCTTCAGCACGGCCGAGTCGCATCGCCTGTATGGCTACGTGGCGGCCGGCGGCACCGCCGGTGCGCTTGCCGGACCTGCAATCACTGCGACGCTCGCGCGCCACGTAGACAGCGCATCCTTGCTGTTGTTGTCTGCGGTCCTGCTGGCACTGGCGGCGGCATTCGTAGTGGCCTTAAGACGATGCAAACTCGTCGATGGCCAGGCCCACGTGCGTCCCCTGGGGGGCTCCATCGTTGCAGGCATACCGCTCACGGCAAGAGTGAAAGACCTGCGCGGCATTACCCTGCTTGTGCTGTGTTACACGACCGTGTCGACAGTCCTGTATATCGAACTGGTGAATCAGGTCGGGCAGGCATTCTCCACATCCGGCGAGCGCACCCGTTTCTTTGCCAGCGTCGACCTTGCGGTCAACACCGTCGCGCTGACGCTGCAACTGCTCGGCACGCGCAAGCTGGTCGGGCATTTTGGCTTGCGCGTGGCACTCTCTGCCGTGCCGGCGCTGATGATTGCCGGACTGTCGGCCCTGACCGCCTTGACGACGTTACGCGGCGCAATCGCCTTTGCCTCCGTACAGACCCTGCATCGTGCGGGTGAATATGCGCTCGGCAAACCCGGGCGGGAGATGATTTACACCACTGTCGATGTCGAAAGCCGCTACAAGGCCAAGAACTTCATCGATACCGCGGTTTACCGCGCCGGGGATGCCGCGAGTTCCTGGGTCATTGCCGCAGTCAGGGGCGCGGGCCTAGATGCGGTGGCCCTGGTTGGACTGCCGGTGGCGCTGCTGTGGCTGGTAACAGGATTCCGATTAGGAGGACGACATGACAGGAATGAATCGACGTGACGCAATGCGGCTGCTTGCCGCTGCGGCTGCCGGGCTTGGATCGGCAGGATATGCAACTGGCACAGTCGCAGCGCCAAAAAACAGAGATGCAATAGATGCCAGTACAGTTCTTCGCCGGCCCATTCCCTCTTCTGGCGAAATGCTGCCCGTGATCGGCCTTGGCACATGGCAGACATTCGACGTCGGCGCAGGCACTGCCGAGCGTGCCCCGCTGGAAGAGGTCTTGAAGACGTTCGTGGCGATGGGCGGCAAGCTGATCGATTCCTCGCCGATGTACGGCCGCTCCGAGCAGGTCGCCGGCGAGCTCTGTGCAAAGCTCGGCCTGCGGCAAAAGTTTTTCATCGCCACCAAGGTGTGGACACAAGGGAAAGCGGCAGGTGTCGCGCAAATGGACGATTCCATGCAAAAGCTGCGTGCCGATCCGGTCGACCTGATGCAGGTACATAACCTGGTGGACGTGGACAAGCATCTGGAAACGCTGCGCGAGTGGAAGCGCGCAGGGCGTGTGCGATACATCGGTGTTACGCACTACACTGCGAGTGGGCACACAGGTGTTGCGCGGGTCATCGAATCGCAGCCGATCGATTTCATCCAGATTAACTACTCTGTGGGCGAACGCGAAGCTGAGCAGAGATTGCTGCCATTGGCGAAGGAGCGCGGCGTGGCTGTAATCGCCAATCGCCCGTTTGCAGGGGGTGAAGTGTTTCGCCGATTGCGTGGCAAGCCTGTCCCCGCATGGGCGGCCGACCTCGACTGCGAAAGCTGGGCGCAGCTCTTGCTGAAGTTTGTCGTCAGCCACCCTGCCCTGACCTGCGCAATCCCCGCCACGTCCAATCCGGTGCATCTGCGGGACAACATGCGTGCGGGCTTCGGCCGCTTGCCGGATGAAAAGTTACGTGCGCAAATCGCCGCTGCAGCAATGGAAGCCTGACGACGATCCACAGCGTCACAGGCTGACAATGAAGCGGGTATGTTGTTTGCTCTATCCGGTAGCCACGCGACCAACCGACTGGAGGATGCAAAGATGAAATCGATCAAGAATTCGTTGTCACCCACCATTACCAACATGATCCGCATGGATCACACAACGGTGATGGAAACATTCCATCAATACGAAATCGCGTCCAACCCGAAAACCAAGAAGGCCTTGGTAAATACTGCATGTCTTGCGCTGGAAATTCATGCGCAGCTCGAAGAGGAAATTTTCTACCCGGCCATGCGAGGCGTGGCAGCCACCTCGACGGTGCTGGACCAGGCGGTGCCGCAGCACATGGAAATGCGCCGCCTGATCGCACAGCTGCGTGCAATGAAGCCGACCGATCCCGGCTTTGACGATACCTTCATGGAGTTGATGCGTGACGTGCTGCACCACGTGGCGGATGAAGAGACAACCCTGCTGCCGCAGGCGGAACGCCTCTTGGCCGACCGGCTCGGCGAACTGGGCACCGAGATGACCAAACGCCGCATGCAATTGATGGCGCCGCGCGCTGGTGAATTCGCCGCTAACGCGGCGCGCAGCTTCCCGACTAGTTCCATGCTCGTTGCAGCAGGTGCGGTGCTTGCCGGAACCTACTTTGCAAAACGGGCTTTCGATAACCAGTCGTACGGCCAGCATCACTGACCCAGACGGCTCGGATCAGGAAAAGAAGGGCCTGAGTGCCGCATGGCACTCCGGCTCACAATCCCTGTGATCCAGCCGATGCTCACGCGTTTTTAAAGAAGGCTTTGCCAATCCATGCGAATACCCGGTCTTCGTGGCATCAGCCCGATGGTGATCGTTAAGGAAGCAGTAAATGATTTTCTTGATGACGATATGACGACCTATGCGTCGGCGCTCGCCTATCAAGTATTTTTTTCAATCTTCCCGTTCATCATCTTCCTGATCGCACTGCTCGGCTTCCTTAACCTGAGCAGTTTTTTCGACTGGCTGCGCGAGCAGGCGCAGTTGGTCCTCCCCCAACAGGCGATGGAGCCGGTGAACCAGGTCATCAGCGACCTGCAGCAGGAGAAAGGCGGCATCATGTCGATCGGCGTCATTGTGGCGCTCTGGTCGGCCTCGGCCGCGGTACGCGCGACGATGAATGCGCTGAACGTCGCTTACGATGTGAAGGAAGGCCGTCCGGCGTGGAAGCTGTACCCGTTGTCGATCCTCTATACGATTGGGCTGGCAGCGATGATGATTCTCGCCACCGTCTTGCTGGTCGTCGGTCCCGAAGCGGTGCAGTGGGTGGCACGTTACATCCATATGGAAGATCTGTTTGTCACGCTGTGGACCTGGTTGCGTTGGCCTGCGGCACTAATATTGTTGATTCTGGTAGTGGCGATCGTCTATTACATCGCGCCGGATGTGGAACAAAAATTCCGTTTCATCACTCCGGGTGCCGCGTTCGCTGTTCTCGTGTGGATCGCGGCATCAGTCGCTTTTAATTTTTATGTCAGCAACTTCAGCGACTACAACGCCACTTACGGCAGTATCGGGACCATCATCGTCCTGCTGCTGTATTTCTTCATCTCCGCTGCGGTCATGCTTTTCGGAGCGGAAATCAACGCGGTGATCGAACATCATATGCCGGAAGGGAAAAATCCCGGCGAAAAATCAATGCATTAGCGGCGGCCTTGGGCTGTGTTTGACGGAGTAGCGAACAGTTTCACGTCGAGGAGCGCACAAGTACGTGTGGTACGTCAGTACCGTAGACGACAACCTGAGCCGCGCAATAGCTTGTCAAACACGCCTTAGTGCCCTGAGCTAGACGTTTGTTGAGTAATAAACCTCACGCAATGTGAGTCAAACCAGCCGCAAGACGGAGCAAGGCCGGGTGCCTTGCGACTATTTCAACGCGTCCGTCGAGGTGATACATGTCGTTCATTTCACTGTTTTTATTCAACCAATTCTAATTGAAGACACTAGAGCTTCCGGTTTGCGCGAATCGGTGCGCCACTTCGGAAAGTAGTGCGAAAATAGCGCCTTTTTTGCATTTCGCTCTACCCAGATGCCGACCATGGGCCCCAGCCACTACCGTTTTCTCGACCTGTTAAAAGCCGTCGCCTCCAACCTGATTGTGCTGCACCATCTTGCGTTCTATGGTCCGATGATCGATTACGTCCGTCCAATCGTGCCAGAAATGGTGGAATGGCTGGAAAGCCAGGCACGGATCGCGGTTCATGCCTTTCTGGCAATAGGCGGCTTCCTTGCCGCCAAGTCGCTGTCGCCCAAGGGATTACCGGGTGTGAAACAACCCGTCAGCACCCTGGTCCGCCGTTTCCTCAAGCTCGTGCCACCATTCATGGTGGCGATGGCGCTGGCCGTTGTTGCGTCCGCGCTGGCGGCACGCTGGATGACACACGACTCCATTTCCGCTGCACCGACGCTGGCGCAAGTCGCCGCGCATGCTTTGCTGCTGCACGGAATCCTCGGCTTTGAGTCCCTGTCGGCGGGTGCATGGTATGTCGCCATCGATTTCCAGTTGTATGGCTTCATGGCCTTGCTGCTTCTGATCGCCGCTGTGCTGTCCGGAGGTGGGCGTCCCACTTGGCTGGTGCCGACACTGGTCGCGCTCGGCGCAGGGGCATCGCTGATGTATTTCAACCTCGATGCGGGCTGGGACGTGTGGGCGCCCTACTTTTTCGGCAGCTATGGCCTCGGAGCGTTGGCCTGGTGGGCTTCTGATGCAAAACGCAGCACGCTTGCCGCAGCCGTGCTGGTATCTGTGGTCCTGCTCCTCGGCGGCATCGCGCTGGAATACGAGTTCCGCAGCCGCATTGCCGTCGGGCTCGGGACCTCTCTGGTACTGGTTGCTGCCTGCCGTTGGGGCATGAGATTTCCCGGCCAAGATCTGGCGGTCACCGGTTTCCTCGGCCGCATCTCTTATTCGCTATTCCTTGTCCACTTCCCGGTGTGCCTGGTGATCAATGCGGCTTTTACGCGCTTCATGCCGGCAGAAGCATGGGCGCAAGGCATCGGCGTGCTGCTGGCCTGGGCTGCCAGCATTGCAGTCGGAGCGCTCTTTCACCGCCATGTGGAGGCGCCGCTCGGAAGGCTGTTCTCGACGGAAAAAGCGCATCCCAAAGCAAGAGAACTGCCCGCGCTTAGCCAGAACAGCACACTGTCCAACTGATCCGCACGGCAGCGGAACGGGCGTTCCACTCCCCTCCCCCGCGCCATGCGATTACAAGGTACGGCAAGCTCAACCAAAGGCGCGCGATGCTTCCGCAAGGTCCTTGTCGGATTTGCCGATGTGGTTGATCAGCCAGTCGCGCAAGAAATGGAGTACCTGGATCGACAGGGTCGCCGTACCGTTCTCGAACTTGTGGTGCAGATCGAGTACCTGATTTAATAATTTCTCGTGTTCTTCATGGTGGGCGGCAAGGTCTGGATAGCGCATGGTGCGCATCAGGTCTTCCTCGCGACGAAAATGTTCCTTGGTGTAGGAGATCAGGTTGTGCAACACCTTTCCCAGCACGTCCTTTCCTTTTCCTTCCGCCATTAATGCATGCAGGCGGTTCACCATTTCGATCAACTTTTGGTGATCATGGTCGATGAAAGTGTTGCCGACGGCGAGGTCGTCCGACCATTTCAGGTACGTCATTTTTATTCTCCCTTGTGAGTGCGATTACGATACGTTCGGTGCCAATTTTTAATTGACACCTTGCAATAGCAATCCACGTGCCAAGCAATTGACCTGGATCAAGTCATTGATTTTTCAGGGGAAAAGAAGAGCGGGAATTTCTTGATGCAGAATAAGTTGCCTGGCTTTCCTTTAATTAGGAAGAGCACAAGCGTGCGCTTCTTGCGGACGGGAACACGGCGTGTACAACGCCCATTGGAGGGGAATTTTTCGAAGGTGGAGACCTCAGTGGCTACTTCAGCAACTCATCCACCATCGCATATCCTTTGACGAAACCCGCCTCCAGTGCAGCTTCTTCGGTTGTGTAGTCGATCTCATCGCCGGACTGCGCAGCGAGTTCGCTCTGCGAACCGGCGTCGTCGCCCGGCTGCGCGATGCGAACGGTGTAGTCCCAGCTCGTTCCGACATCGTCGCGCGGCAGCGCCGTCACATGCACTTCCATGCCTTTATACACTTCCGTATGCCAGTCCTGTTCGTATGCCATGGTCGCCGCCATTGATGACTATTCGATCATATTGTTCGCGCCGCCAGCAGCCTTGAGATAGCGCAGCAAGGCATGATTCACTGCGCCGGGCGGCTCCGCAATCTCCTGCTGAAGCGGAGCGCAACAACCAACACGCCAATGCCGCCGACCGCCAACACGGTGCCAGTGCCGAGCCGTTCAACCAACATGCCGGCAATACCGACCCCCACAGATTGTCCGAGGAAGAAGCAGGAGGCGAATGCGGATACCGCCGCGCCCCGGCGTTCCGGCGCCATCTGCGTGGCGTTGATCTGCAGCGTGTTGTGCAGCATGTAGAACCCGAGCCCGGCAAGGAAGCAGCCGCCGATCGCCCACCACCACATGGGCGCCAGCCCAATCACAAGCAGCGATGCGGCAACGCAGATGCCGCCCCAGAGCGAAAGGCCGGCCTCCCCGAGACGGCGCACCAGCACGCCCGAAAGAATCGCAAACAGGAAGCCGCCGAAGCCGAACAGCATCACCAGCGCACCGGCAGATGCCAGCGACAGGCCGTGCACGCGATGCATATGCGACGCGATAAAAGCAAATGCGCCGTAGAGAAAAGCGCCTTCAAGGAAAACCGTCATCAGTACCAGCCGCGCCCACGGACGGAAGACGACCTGGCGGAACTCCTTTGCCATGCGGCTTGCCACCTTCCCTTCGGCTCGATGCGTCTTTCGCGCATGCGCAGGAAGACGGCGGTTGAGCATCAGCAGCGCGATACCGACGACGATGAACACCAGCGCAACGAGGAAAAACGGCAGGCGCCAGTTGCCTGCGTCCGCCGCGAGCCCGCCGACCAGCACGCCGGCGGACAGTCCAAGGATCTGGCCGATCAGAAAGCGCGCAAGCACCGGTTGCCGCTCCTGATACGGAATCACATCACCGATCCACGCCATCGACAAGGGAATGATCGCAGCAGCGGTAGCCCCTGCAAGGAGCCGCGCGCCCAGCAGCATGTCGAAGCCCGGCGCAAGTCCGCACAGTACCGCACCGATTGCGCAGGCCAGCGAAGCGCAGGCAACGACGAGGTACTTGCCGTAGCGGTCGCCCAGCGGCCCGAAGAAAAGCTGCGACAGTCCGTATGCAATGGAAAATACGGTGACCACCAGTGAGGCATCGCCGAGCGACACGCCGAACTCACCGGACAGCAGCGGCAGCATTGGATCGGTCACGCGCAAGGAGACGCCGCTGCCGAACGCCGCAAGCGATAGCAGCGGCACGGCGAACGCCGATATGGGGGGGGATACGGGCTGCGGATTCAGGTCAGGATCGGTCATTGATGATGCGGCAAAAGCGAGATGCGGGCGCGCAGTTTATCCCGCATCCGCAGGAGTGGAAAGCACTCGCGTCCGGTTTCGCTCATGGAAGTAAAAGGATGCCATCTCTGACCGGAGCGAGGAAAAACCTGTTCCGCCGCAGCCGTTCAAATCAAATCCGGTGTATTCATGTACGGCAAGGTCGCGCCGCGACGCTCCGCCGCCGCTTCCATTTCCTGCTTT
>DASRXG010000044.1:0-3442 GCA_035654275.1 Noviherbaspirillum sp. | reverse complement strand
GGCGGTGCAGCGCTGTCGCGTGGGTTGAACATGGTATATACCCGCGTATTCTTGCAAACACTCAAGCCGAAGTGCCTCCAGAAGCTGAAGCAGTTTCCGCAGCTGTTTGACCGCGAGACCATGCTGCGCGCTCGGAACCTCTACGAGTTCGACAATATCGTCACTGCACCTTTACACGGGTTCCGCGACACGGATGATTATTGGCATCGCGCCAGTGCGAAACATGTGCTGCAGGATATTACCGTTCCTACGCTGGTGCTCAATGCGAAGAACGATCCGTTTTTGCCGGCACAGCATTTACCGCATACGGCATCGCCACATGTCACGCTGGAGTATCCTGAACAAGGCGGACACGTCGGTTTCGCGGTAGGTGGGCCGCTAGGGCGCATCGACTGGCTGCCGCAGCGCATGCTGCACTTTCTGCAGGCGGCGAGTTAAAGGATCGGATCACACGGATTTGCAATATGGACGAAATCGTCAAACAGGCAATGGCGAAATGGCCGAATGTCCCGCACTGCTATGGCTGGCTTGTGCTGGATGCCCGTGGCAACTGGCGCATGCGCGATGAGCGCGCGCAGGCATTGAAGCTTGCCGGAGACAAGATCACCAATTCGGCACTTGTCGGCTTCATCAACCGCAATTACCTGCATGACGACCAAGGCCGCTGGTACTTTCAGAACGGTCCTCAGCGGGTATATGTGAACCTGGAAGCGACGCCATATATTGCCAGGACCGATGGTACAGGAAACTTCATCGTCCATACCGGCGAAGCACTTTCGGTCCTCGATTCCGCATGGCTCACAGAGAACGGTCAATTGCTGCTGCAGCGAGGGGATATTGTCGCGCTCATGGATGATCGGGACATGGCGCAATGTCTTCCACGACTGTGCGTCGCAGGAGAACCGGCCAGCGAGGAGCAGCTCCTGGAGTGGCTCGAACAGCCTGATCGCGTCGCAGGACTTACCTTCGACTATGCCGGTACACACCTGCCTGTTCGCCCGATTCGGCGCGACGCGGCAGCGAATCAGTTTGGATTTGTCACGACACCGCAGCCAGACGCAGCGTAAATGTATCAGCCTGCCGCTTTCCTATGACGTGTAACAGAATGCTAGTGGCAAAATGCGGCGGCGCAGACAGTACGTGGTGTGCACAAGAAGACACAAGGCTGCAAGCGGCGTATGTTAGATGCTTTCAGGGCTCCTGCCGCCCCTCCTTCAACTCTTCGAGCCAGCGTGCCTTGAATTCGCGTTCGCGCGCGTCAATGACTGCCTGATCGTAAAAAGACGCATCCGGTGCACGGCGCGCAATCCCCAACTGATCAATCGCCGCCGGCATGCTTCCCATGAGTGCGTAGGACTCGGCGAGCGCAAGATGCAGCAATGCCTGCTTGCCCTGTGCTGCATATGCCTTGGCCAACATATCGTGCAGCTTCGGCTCCTGACGGTACAACTGCACCTGGTCCCGCAAGTAGTTCACCGCCTCCTCATACCGCCCTGCCGCCATCAAGGCATCCGCATACTGGCGAGCGATACCTCTTGATAGCGGAAATTTGGCACGCGCCGAATCTGCCTCTTTCAGCGCTTCTTGCACCTCATTAGCGGCGAGTTTGATATCGATGCCAAGACTGGTCAGCACCGGGTTTTGTATAGGAGCGGAAGGCCCTTGTGCGGCTGCGTATGCCTCACGCAGTAACTCTTGCGCCTTTTCGTATGCACCATCCTTGAAGGCAACGAATGCCTGACCATATTTGGCTGCCGCCGTCTGCACGCGATTTTTTTGCTGTAACTGAGCTTCAAACGCAGTGTTAGCGCTTCGCAATCCCTGTGGCGAAGGATCCTGCAACACACGAACCCGCGCGCGAATCAGATGGAAGTCGAGACTGTCGGCACGCTGACGGTAACGCTGGTCTCGCGTCCTCGCCTCGATATCGGCAATCCGCTCCGTCGTCAGCGGGTGCGAACGCAGGTAAACAGGCGCAGCATCTGTATAGGCGCGTGTCGCCGTCTGCATCCGCCCAAAGAAAGCGATCATCCCCGTGGTTTCGAAGCCAGCCTCTTTCATGATCTGCAGCCCGATTCGATCCGCCTCACGCTCGGCATCACGACTGAAATTCAGCTGCCGCTGCAGCGCCATTCCCTGGCCGCCTAGCAGCAGCGCCGCCGACGCATCCGGACTCGACCGCGCCGCCAGCGCCGCAAGAACCGCACCGGCCAGCGGAATTAATGAATCCTGCCGCTGCTTACCCAGCATTCGCGCTATATGGCGCTGCGCGACGTGCCCGATTTCATGCGAAATAACCGAAGCGAACTCAGACTCGTTTTGCGCTGCAAGAATCAACGCAGAATGCACGCCAATAAATCCGCCAGGCAATGCAAACGCATTCAGCATCGGGTCACGCACAGCGAAGAAGAAGTAATCATAGGCTGCCTCGCCACGAACCTCTGGACGAACGGCAAGCAGGCTGGAACCGAAATTGTTCAGGTATTCCGTAACAGGCGCATCGTCTAGATAGTCGCGGTCACGCCGGATACTGTGCATGATCTGCTCGCCTAGGCGGCGCTCCATGAGAGGAGAAAGTGCCTCGCGTTCGGTGTCACCAAGGCTCGGCAGGTTCTGCGCAAGGGAAAATGTTGACTGAGCTGCAATCAAGAATACAGACAAGAGAGCAAGAAACTTAATGCTAGCTAGACGCATCGTGCAGTTCGTAATGGGCAAAGAAAATTTTGATTTCACGATCCTATGATACCCTTCCTTAGCAATCATTTTTGAACCGATAAATACGGTGTGCGATGCCAACGAAGAACAAAAGTGAATTAACTGCTCCCACAAATGACGGACTGACTCATTTCGACGCTGCCGGCCAAGCCCATATGGTTGATGTTGGCGGAAAGAATGAGACACATCGCGCCGCTGTAGCAATGGGCACAATCCGGATGAAAGAAGAAACGCTGAGAGTCATTCAACTCGGAACGTCAAAAAAAGGCGATGTTCTAGGGATTGCACGAATCGCAGCAATTATGGGGGCGAAGCGTACAAGCGATTTGATTCCGCTCTGTCATCCATTGGCACTGACCCGCGTGACCATCGATTTTTCCACTAATCTTTCAGAACATTCGATCACTTGCAAGGCACAGGTGGAAACATACGGGAAAACGGGTGTTGAGATGGAGGCACTTACTTCCGTACAGGTTGGGCTTCTCACGATTTATGACATGTGTAAAGCGATCGACCGTGAGATGGAAATCACCAACGTTCGCTTACTGGAAAAGCATGGGGGAAAATCGGGGAGCTATATAGCTCCTCAGGAAGGATGAGCACCCTTCCTAGAGCGGTTTTCAAATTACTGAATGGAATAGCCACAATGAGCAAACCAGCCTCTGGCGTCGCTATTGCTGATTCTGCCGATTACCTTGGTAAGGGCCAGATCCAGCGCTTCGCGAGT
>DASRXG010000043.1:0-5574 GCA_035654275.1 Noviherbaspirillum sp. | reverse complement strand
TGTTACCCATGTCTCCCGACAGGTGTTACCTATGTCCCCCGGCTATACACGCAGCGAAACCCACCAAAACAATTCACCCGAGTTTGACCCGGCGCGTAAGTCTCGCGAAACCATTACGGGCTAAAATAGCGGGTTGCCGCTGGAGTGTGCGCCGCCCGCCCAGCGCCTTACACGAACGCCAACTCGTTGTTTAATTGGAAATATCCATGACCATCATCAAGCAAGAAGACCTCATCGAATCGGTCGCCGCCGCGCTGCAGTACATCAGCTACTACCATCCGGTGGATTACATCCAGCATCTCGCACGCGCGTACGAGATCGAGCAGAGCCCGGCAGCGAAGGACGCGATCGCGCAGATCCTGACCAACTCGCGCATGTGCGCCGAAGGCCGCCGCCCGATCTGCCAGGATACCGGCATCGTCAACGTGTTCCTGAAGATCGGCATGGATGTGCGCTTCGAGGGCTTCAAGGGTTCGATCACCGATGCGGTGAACGAAGGCGTGCGCCGCGGTTACCTGCATCCGGACAACGTGCTGCGCGCCTCGGTCGTCGCCGATCCGCAGTTCGAGCGCAAGAATACGAAGGACAACACCCCGGCCGTCGTGCACATGGAACTGGTGCCGGGCAATACCGTGGATGTGCAAGTCGCGGCCAAGGGCGGCGGCTCCGAGAACAAGACCAAGTTCGTCATGCTCAACCCGTCCGACTCGCTGGTCGACTGGGTGCTCAAGACCGTGCCGCTGATGGGCGCCGGCTGGTGCCCGCCGGGCATGCTGGGCATCGGCATCGGCGGCACCGCCGAGAAGGCGATGCTGATGGCCAAGGAATCGTTGATGGAAGACATCGACATGTACGAACTCAAGAAGCGCGGCCCGCTGAACAAGACCGAGGAACTGCGTCTTGAGCTGTGCGAGAAGATCAATGCGCTGGGTATCGGCGCACAGGGCCTGGGCGGCCTGACCACCGTGCTCGACGTGAAGATCAAGATGTACCCGACGCACGCTGCCTCCAAGCCCGTCGCCATGATCCCGAACTGCGCCGCCACCCGCCACGCGCACTTCGTGCTGGACGGCTCCGGCCCGGCCTACATCGAGCCGCCGTCACTCTCCGAATGGCCGGACGTGAGCTGGACGCCCGATACCGAGAAGTCCAAGCGCGTGGACCTGAACACGCTGACCAAGGAAGAAGTCGCGTCCTGGAAGCCGGGCCAGACCCTGCTCCTGAACGGCAAGATGCTGACCGGCCGCGATGCCGCGCACAAGCGCATCCAGGACATGCTGTCCAAGGGCGAAAAGCTGCCTGTCGATTTCACCAACCGCGTGATCTACTACGTCGGCCCGGTCGACCCGGTGCGCGACGAAGTGGTCGGCCCGGCAGGCCCGACCACCGCCACCCGCATGGACAAGTTCACCGACATGATGCTGGAGCAGACCGGCCTGATCGCCATGATCGGCAAGGCCGAGCGCGGCCCGGTGGCGATCGAGTCGATCAAGAACCACAAATCGGCCTACCTGATGGCGGTCGGCGGTTCGGCTTACCTCGTATCGAAGGCGATCAAGTCGGCCAAGGTGCTCGGCTTTGAAGACCTCGGCATGGAAGCGATCTACGAGTTCGAGGTGAAGGACATGCCGGTAACGGTGGCTGTCGATTCCAACGGCATCTCGGTGCATAACACCGGGCCGAAGGAGTGGGCGGAGCGCATCGCCTCGGGCAGCCTGGGCGGGATTCCCGTCGCGGTGAAGTAAGCTGCGATTGCTGCAGGTGTTTGGAGAAAGGGCCGCTTGATGCGGCCCTTTTTAGTTGCGGAGGTGGCGCGGAGGACGACGCTGGATTCCGGCCTTCGCCGGAATGACGGGGTGAGTGAATGGGGGAAATCGATCACCGGCGCCCGCATGCGGGCCGCTCAGTTAACACACACCGCACCCCACCCCCGTCATTCCGGCGAAGGCCGGAATCCAGCGTCGTTAAGTGCGACGAGAAGCCCCACCAGTCTACTTCCTCACATTCCGCAACGCCGTCCCCCAGCTAATCACCTGATCCAGCATCGCCGTCACCGATTTCTCATGATGCTGCGCCGGCTTGAACGTGGCGAAGTTTTCAAAGTCGGTGAAGAGCGACAGCATCACCTGCGCCCGCACATCCGCCACCATCAGCTCGCCCATCACCAGCCGCAGGTGTTCCACCGCGCGCGCCCCGCCCGCGCTGCCGTAGCCGACGAAGCCGGCGGCCTTGTTGTTCCATTCCGCGTACAGGTAATCGATCGCATTCTTGAGCGCGCCCGACGTGCCGTGGTTGTATTCCGGCGTGACGAACACGAAGGCATCGAAGGAAGCGATCTTCGCCGCCCAAACCTTCGTATGCTCGTTCTGGTACTGCCCCATCGACGGCGGCACCGGTTCGTCCAGCAGCGGAAGATTGAAGTCCTGGATATCCACCAATTCCACCTGCGCATCGTTGCGCTGCCTTGCGATCTCGTAGACCCAGCGTGCGACATCTTCCGCTTTGCGGCCGGGACGGGTGCTTCCGACAATGATTGCGAGTCTGATCATCTTCGTTCTCCTGGGTTGCCAGTCATTAATGACAAACGGTCAAGTGACCATGAGCGTAGGAGTGGCGCTGCCGGCAGCGGTTCAACGGACAATGCGCAGGCATTGCCCGGTGTAAAATTGCTCGTCCCTGCAATTCCAACTCCCATGTCAGACAAGCCCATCGGCATCTTCGACTCGGGCATCGGCGGCCTGTCGGTGCTGAAGTACATCCGCGCCAGCCTGCCGAACGAGCAGTTGCTTTACTTCGCCGATTCCGGCTATGCCCCCTACGGCGGCAAGACGGAAGACGAGGTCGTGGCACGCTCGCTGGCAATCGCTGAGTTCCTGATGCAATACGGGACGAAGGCGCTGGTGGTGGCGTGCAATACGGCTACCGCCGCGGCAATCAAGGCGTTAAGGGCGCGCTATCCGGACATCCCGCTGGTCGGTGTTGAACCCGGCCTCAAGCCGGCGGCGGCGCTTACGAAGACCGGGAGCGTCGGCGTGCTGGCGACCAAGGGCACGCTGGCAAGCGAAAAATTCCGCCTGTTGCGCGAGCAGGTCAGCGCCGCCACCAACGTGCAGTTTCTTCCACAAGCCTGTATCGGCCTGGCGGACCAGGTAGAGAAAGGCGAGCTGCAATCAGCGGAGACAGCGATACTGCTGCGCCGCTACATCGAACCCTTGATCGAGCAGGGAGCGGATACCCTGGTGCTCGGATGCACGCACTACCCCTTCGTGCTGCCGCTGATCGAAGAAATCGTCGCCCACCTCACCTCCCGCCCGGTCGCCATCGTCGACACCGGCGAGCCGATCGCGCGCCAACTGGTGCGGCTGCTCAGCGAGCGCGGGCTCCTGCGGCAGGAAGGCCCGGGCAAGATCGCGGCGTTCACGACAGGCAGCGAAACCGCGCTGAAGACCGCGTTTTCCCGATTGCTCCACCTCGCCACGCCCGTTACCCAAGTCGGCGCGGCGGGCTGAAAACAGGAAATTTGCCACTTTGCAGAGAAGTTTGTATAATGACGGGCTTGCCTGACATGCTGTCCGGCAAAGCACTCAGTGGTGGCCGTAGCTCAGTTGGTAGAGTCCAGGATTGTGATTCCTGTCGTCGTGGGTTCGAGTCCCATCGGCCACCCCAAATAATTCAAGCACTTAGCCCAGTTCTTCGGACTGGGCTTTTTGCTTTCTGACTTCCAGTAGGCGGATGGTAGGCGAGATGTCCAAACATGGACGACTGCCGCGACTTGGCATCGATAGGGCACGCGATGGAAATTGCAGAGGTTGGCCGATATCGTCTCGACATTGATACCGATCGCTTTACAGTTCAATGCACTAGTGCATCGCGCAGTAGCGGCCCAAATCGGTACGAAATTTTCACTCAGTCCCTACTCATTAATCACAAGTCGAGGTCCTCAACATGGAATACGGTCTAACTCGATTGGTCTTTGGCTCGTCGAAATTCGTACTGATCAGCGAGCAAGAATATGCGAATTTACGCTCAGGACGTGATGTTCTATTGGAGTCGTTATTCATCGAAGAGAAGTTTGACCTTGTAGTTGATAATTATCTGGAATTTGAGACTTATCTCCTGGACCTTACGGCACGAGAAATGGTGCGGGGTGTACAAACGTGGACAGCATTCCAGGGAGAGCGAGGTCAAGTAAACCGCCGGATTGTCAATCTACTAAGCTCGTGCCGACTGTACTTAGACCATACCCAACACCACTTAAACAACTTAGGAACAGCCGGCAAAGAAGCTGCGACCATAATCAAGCCCTTCATAAGCGCTCAATATGATAGTTCTCTTGGTTATCGCGCAATGGAGGCACTTCGAAACTACGTGCAGCACAGGGGCTATCCGATTCACGGAGTAACCTATAGCGCAAATTGGATTAACGATCGAGAGAAATTGTTGTACGGCGTTACACCATATATCATGCCGGCCCAACTTAAAGAAGACGGAAAGTTTAAAGCTTCAGTATTGGAAGAGCTAGGGTCATTAGGGGATCGGATCGATATTAAATCCCTGATGCGCGAGTACATAGAAGGACTTGCCAAGATACACAATGAAGCCCGGAGCCAGCTTCAACCAGTGATCGAAAAATCAGACAAGATAATCCGCGACGCCATAAATCGATATAAAAGTGTAGAACCCGTGGAGGACTCAGTTATTGCGCTAGCTGCCGTTCGACGTGACGCAAACACGAACGTCGAGACTTGCTACCTATTTGAAGAACAGCTTGATTACCGGGTTCAACTCGTACGCAAAAATCGAAACCTCTCAAACCTGGTTAAGAGGTATGTCTCTAGCGAGGTCATTCCCTGACACGGTGGCCGGATGCGATCAGCTCCGATCAATTGGCTAGTAAAGCAGAATATGCTTTGCCAGCCGCAGAAAAACCTAGTCTTGGAATTTCAATTCGAAATACGGATAGTACTGGACGTGAGGATCGTACGAAAGAATTAAGAACGCCCTCGAAATATACTTTGGCTTCTTAAATAGGTGGCCGCGCAGGAGCTCTGCAATTCTTTCCCTCGATAGCATTGGCTCGTCAGTATGGATTACCACAAGATAACCACCTGGATACGGCGCGTCCTTCAATGCAGGAAAACGGTCATCCTTTCTTTCAAGAAGCTGATCAATGGCAGTTAGAAACTTCTCTTTGCTCCATTCAGCCCAATCATATACATGCCCCTGTTTAAATGCACGAATTGCACGGCCATCGACAAGCTCAGTAACTTCAACAGCTATTCTCGCGCCGTCTCGACTCAACACCTCGCAATCAGGCGGGTCATTTGGTCTTCCCCGTCGCTGCAAGTCAGAGAAGAATGACGCATCGTTTCTTTTCAATGACTCAGACAATGCTAATACAACGCCCCACTCTTCCAAGTCTCGGTCCGTAGCCCATCCAAAGAAATCTGCATATCCTCGGGCTCTAGCACTCGCAGCTCGCATTAACGACGCGATTTCTTTATTGTTGTCTTCGTCTGTCATGAATTTCCCTGCGGAACAGCGTTAGCATATGTCGTGGTGGTACCTGAGACT
>DASRXG010000042.1:0-12590 GCA_035654275.1 Noviherbaspirillum sp. | reverse complement strand
CGGTGGCGGCGGCGGAAGCAAGGGACGGACGATTTCCCATAATTCATCATCAACCAGTTCGCGTGCCATGTTGCCTCTCCACAGAACTTGCTGGAACGACGATTGGACCGCAATTATTCGATTTTGTTAGACGCTCTTAGGGAACGCACCAATGTTCCATTCACCCAGATCGCATATGCGAACCAATCAACGACGCTGTGCATAGCATGAAGGGTGACAACGCCGTTACCGGCGGCAGCCAAGAATCTCGGTGGCAGCTTAGATGGGTAGTCAATACCGAACTCTTTTGCCGCAATAACTGAAACCCCCGGAAAACATCCGATGTGCACTTCGTCGTCGGGTGGACATGTATAGGAAAGATCGCCGTCCCCGACCAGTTCAAGCTTCTCGCCCGGGAACAAGGCGGTGACAAACTTTGCAGTTGCCTCCCGATCCAGTTGAGGCTTTGCGGCGAGAGCCTCGCGCGCATTGGAGTTTGCAAGCACGAGCATCCAGGTTTTCGCGCCCATAGATCAGTCCCTGTACGTTAAAGAGGCTCAACGCCGGCATCGAACGACAACGAAGGCGTCCGCTTCGAATGCCAAGTTAAATGTCGTTACCGGCCCACTACATCTGCTTACTATTTATCGGACTTGGTCTGCTTGCACTCGCCTAGCGGCCTTTGCTCCAGAACACGATAATTCGAACTGCCATGCCGAGCCTCGCGGATGACAACGCTGTAAATCCCTTTGTTGTATTTGACCTCGGCCTGATAGTCGTAACCCGACCGTGGATTAATCAGCGTCCTGTATCGCGTTCCGCTGATATGCGAGGAAAGAAACGCTTTGCTGGCGAAGATGAAATCCAGATATATCAGCTCATCGACCGGGATGCCGACATCGGTCGATGCGTCGTAGAGATATACCCGGCCTTCGTATTTGAGTTGACAGGCTGCGTTCACACGATGGACGTCGAATTCGGCAACGACGCTTCTCAGGGCGGAGCCGGAGTCGAGCTCGGTGCGCACGTGCAGGTTTTTCGGAAGCGTGTCGGAATAAGTTGGAATGCCGGAGCAACCGCCCAGTAGAACAGTTAGCAGCAAGGCTGGTATGGCGTAACGAATACGTTTCATTGATGACGCACCTGATGTGTCACTTGTCGGGTAGGCAAATCAAAATATCTGGGTGGGATCGGGGCAGCCGAGATTCTCACCTGTGGCCCAGCCTTTGACAGCCTCCACGACCAAAGGAGCGCGCGCCCAGTAAATATCCACTTTGGTTTTGTTTTTGCTGAGCGGATATGCGTCCGCCACCATGTAATACCAGCCGTCAGGTGGGACCTTGCCCAACATGTTGACGAACTTGCCCTGGAAATGCAGCTCGGCCTTGTCCTTGTCGATGCGGAGGGTCGGCTTGCCCCATGCATAAGTGCTTGTCTGTGAACCGATACCGAATACCGGCTTCGACGTCGAGGTCAGTGCGAATTCCAGGCATTCTGGTGCCTTCTTTGCGAATGTCCGCGCCACTTCCGGGAACGGTCGTTGGACCTCGATACTCTCGAGGGTAAAAAATGTGCTTCCGGTCTTGCCGGCTTCACGAACTTCTGCCGGCGTTTGTGGAAGCGAAATGCATGCAGAGAGCAGGGTGGTGGAAGCACATACGATTGCGAGATTTTTATTCATGTTTTTCCTCGAAGCGTGGGCCACTCTCCGAACGAGAACCTAACCTAGGAGAGTGCCCTGTTCATACAATTAGCGGACGCCGACGAGTCCGGTCGCGCGGCTGCGGCTACTGTCGACACTCGCCATGAGCAGCTGCCGTCCGCCAGCAACGAGATATTCAACGGCAATCCCGGTTTGCGCCTGGTTGGGAGCAGGGCATGGCGCACCGCCATAGACTAGGGCGAGATCAAATACGTTTTTGCCAGAAGCGCGCGGTGCTAGCGTGCCGCTAAAGTTGCAACCGCCCGAGCTGCCGCTGAATGTGCCGTTTGCGGCGATGTTTAAGGTGACCCCGTAACCATCGAGATCGGTCATTGGCCAGGCTCCCGCAAGATTGCCAAGGTTGGCGGCCATGTTGTAGTTGTAAGTTGAAGCCAGAGGCACGCTGCTGGCGAAGGTGATTGTGCCAGTGCCGTCGGTAATGGAACCGTTGAGGCTTGCGCCGGTTTGATAACTTGCGCTCAGTGAGTAAGCTGCAATGACGCCATTGAAATCGAAGTTACGCAGATTTGTCGACGTAAAGCTTCCGTTATTCGCGGTGCCGCTGCCCTGGAGTACACCGTAGGCATCGAATAGTCCGTTGACCGTATAGCCGTAAAGAGACCAGTAATGGTCGTTCTCAAGCACCAACGTCTTGAGCTCATAACCGGAAGATGTGGTCCCGCTGTAGAACCCTTGCGCGGTGGAGTTGGTCGTCGTTGGACTGCCTCCGCCCGGATTATTGTTTTGGTCAGGATTTCCCCAATCGCCACCGCCTCCGCCTCCACCACCGCAAGCCGTCAGCATAAGAGATAAGAGCAGGGAAGAAAGGAGGGCAGACTTTTTCATGTTCTGATTTTATTGCCTGTAGTCAATGTTGGGAAAGCGGTAATATGTTAGTGGGACATAAACTTTCGGTAAAGAAATATTGATCTAGATGAAGTAGTTCGTTGTTTGTTTTCATAATTCTTTGTTTTCCACGTACAAGAGCTTTTGAAGGTACATGGCGACCAATGAAGAAAAGCTCGAGCGGGTAAAAAACCTGTGCCCGCAGATTGAGGCAGTCGTTGCGACGGTAGATCTGATACAGCCGCATGCCGCTGGGAGAACGTTGACCAAGCGAGCTTATCTGGCTCAATGTCGACAATCCTGACATCACCGATAGCTAGTGGAGGAGAAGGGCAAAGCGAAAAAGGGAACGAATAACGTTCCCATCAACGGCGTTTGCAAAAGCATGCGATTCGGGCAGCTTCGGCGGTCTTTTTTATTGGCCGCTCGCTAAGTGAGAGGAAAAGCGCAGTCGTGCTATGCTGGCGTCGCATCGCATCTACGCAGTTTTCAACATGACCTCAGCTGACACCAATCCCCTTCACGCCGCTCGTTCCCTCCTGAAGCAACTTGAACAGTCCTTCGACGTGTTCCGTAATGCCGTGCCGCTTGCCGTTGGCATCGACAAGGCAGTGATCGCACGTATGCCCGATGTGAACAGGAAGGTGCTCCGCATTGCGCTTGGCCTGCATACCAATTCGGTGCGGTATCTCAAGGCAATGGAGAAGGCGCAGTGCCGTTTCGACCTGGACGGCAACCCGGCCGGCGACGTGCCGGAAGCGCATCGCACGCATGCGTCCGAACTGTTGCGCGAGCGTTTCAAGAAGGCGGCTGAAAAACGCAAGGAACAGGCTCTGGCGGAAAAGCAGGAGCGTCAGCGTGCCGAGAAATTGCGGCAGCTAACGGAGAAGTTTTCCTCCCGCCATTAAGCTGAATTCACTCTTTCCTGAATAACAGGCGGTGAACGCCGGTCGACCGCTGAACCGCTGATCATGCGTTCAATACCGGAAAATGACGTCCTGTCGGCTTTCTGGGGGGGCGGAGAAGGTTGTAGCCCGTCTAGTAGACCGGAGATTGTACCTGCGGCGAAGTTCAGTACATGGGTGTAGATTAACGTGGCGCCGACGTCGCCATGTCGAAGCATGGGACAGGAAGTCGCTGCCTTTTCCGTGACTCATCACGATAAAGTACAGCGATGCGTGTGACACGTGCCGACACTCTGCGCTTTAGAGCGCTCACGGACTTTGCACAGCCCGTGATCCCCGCACCGTATTTTACATAATATAAATTATGCGCATTATGGCTTTAGAGCTAGATCAGAACCCTCGAGTCGATTTTGATTTATACTGTACACCCATACAGTACTTGGATTGACTCGTTCATGATGAACCGAATGACTCTCTTTGAAGGATACAAACTTAACGCCGTCAAGGAACGGCTTGCGCTGGCCGTGAATTCTATCGCCGAACGACATCGGACTGAGGGTCGCGTTCTCACCTGGCGCCTTGTGCATGAGATCGAAAAGGAAGCAATCAAGACACTCGAACAGGCTGGCGACCTCGATATCAAGTACATTCGGATGGTTCGTTCCTCCCGCTGGGGTTATGTGCCCAAGGTCGATCAAGTGGCTGACTTGAAGAGCCACAAGGCCTTGCCAGTGGCACTTACGATGATCCAGAACGCGTATTACTCCTACCACTGAGCGCACCATCTACAGCGTGCTGCCGAATCTTACCGCCAGCGTCGTTCTTTGGACTTGCCAATCTACAGTCAGGCGTTTGAGCGCTTCCATGCTGCGTCGGAGCTGTCTACAGATATGACAATCGACACGCCAATGACATCCGGCCTCTGTGGATTTTAAGAATCGCTATCGCGCCTTGACGTCGTATCGCCATATTGTCCGCAATCTTCCAAACTGAGAAAGTCTGCCGGCAAATTCGAGTCCGCGTATTTTCGAATCTTTAGTCCAAGTAGGCCGGCCATTCCGATCCAGCCTTGGTACGGAACCGCATGATGCGCAAGTTAAAGCATATTATTTAATGTCATTTCTATTGAATCACTATAAGTAATTGACACTAAAGATAAATTTGTCGTTGTTGAGGTCCGGAGTGATGCGATTGAAGACTACTTTGGCTCTCGCTTTCATCTTACAGATTTGCAGAAACGTTTCGGTTTCTGCCAAGACGCTATTTGCATGAAGTGAGCCGCGCACCTACCAAGGAGGTTGAAGAATTAACATAACCAAGTCGTCCGGAAGACCCATGAAGCCGCCGTTTCATGTTGAATTAATGTCAATTACCCCTCTGCAGGAGCGCGTAGGCGGGGACTGACGAGAAAACTTCCCGTCTTGATGCCCCCCACCCTCAGATCTCAGCGCTCACCCCGGATGTAATGCTCGAGCTGCTCAATGATGAATTGCTGTTCGGAGATGATGTCTTTCACCAGGTCACCGATGGAGATCAGCCCGATAAGCTCGCCCTTTTCCATGATCGGCAGGTGGCGCAGCCGGTTTTCGGTCATCAGGGCCATGCAGTCTTCATTGGTGTGCTCCGGGGTCACGTACATGACCGGGGAGCTCATGATGTCGCGTACGCGGGTGTCTTCGGAGGAGCGGCCCTTGAGAACGACTTTGCGCGCATAGTCGCGTTCGGAAACGATGCCGACGATCTTCGAGCCTTCCGTGACCACGAGCGCGCCGATGCTCCGTTCCGCCATCAGTTTTAGCGCCTCCCACACGGTGCCATCCGGGGAAATCGTGTAGACGGTCTTGTGGTCCTTCGAACGAAGAATCTGTGCGACTGGTTTCATGGCATGTCTCCTGTGAATGTTTTCCTTGGTATTTTTAACTCGGTCATCCCTGAACGCGTCAAACTCAGACACGAGGGTTTGAGCATTGCTTTAATAACGGGGTTCGGCAATGAGATGAATCAACGACCTTGACTGCCTGTCAATAATAGTAGGAAACAATGTCCGAAAAGAAAGAGCGAATTGTCGTTCGATTCTTATGTGTCACTCGAAATTAAGCCTGTAAGCAGTTGAATTTACGAAGAAAGAAACGCGCCTTTAATAGCTTAAGCGCCTAAAGGCATTGAGCTGCAAGAGCGTATCGACTCAACCAGCTGGATGCCGGGGTTGGCTTACGCTAGTGATGAGCGTTATGGAGCTGAACAGGAAAACGGCCGCTCTTGTAGCGGCCGTTACTTCTCGGAAGAAGGATGGCGGCTTAACGCGCCTTGGAGAGAATGACCAGCCAGCGGCGGAACAGCAAGAGTTCCAGGTGCCCTGCCTCGATGCCGGTGCTGCAGTCGAGGATCGGACTGACATGGTAGTAGCGTTTACGGAAGTCGCGGCAGACGAAAATTTCGCGCCGGCCCAAGCGCAACAGGAACGACATCGGAGCATATTCAAGACCGAAACGCGGGGCCAAAGGATTGTGTAGTTGTGCCATGGCAGTCCTCCTCTCTCAACAGCAATGAACGAAGTGTTACTGTACCACAACTACTGTACAAATAAACAGGGCTGTAAAAATATCCAGCTCATGTTGCCCAAAGGACTCAGATCTCTACCTGTGTCCCCAGTTCGATAACCCGGTTGCTCGGCACATGGTAGTAATCAGCGGCGTCGCGTGCGTTCCGGGACATCACCGCGTACATCGACTCCCGCCACAGTGCCATCGCTGCCCCGACTTTGGGAATAACGTTCTGCCGTGAAATAAAGAAGGAGGTCGACATCATTTCGAACTCCAAGCCGTATTCCTTGCATAGCTGCAGCGTTGCCGGAATATCACGCTCGTCCTTGAAGCCGAAATGGACGTTGACCTGGTAACAATCATGCCCAAGCACCTCGACCTTGACGCGCTCAGAGGGTGAAACGTAAGGAATATCGGCGTTAAAGACTGTCAGGAAGACCGTCCGCTGGTGCAGGACCTTGTTATGGACGAGGTTGTGGAGCATCGCATGCGGCACGCCGTCGCCCTCCGCACGGAAATAGACCGCAGTGCCCTCCACGCGGACCGGCGGGCTGACGAACAGCGACTGAAGAAAATCTTCCAACGGAATCAGGTGCTTGCGGAGGTTTTCATATACAAGGCGCCGCCCGTCGCGCCAGGTCAGCATGACAGTGACCATCACAGCAGCGAGCAGTAACGGGAACCAGCCGCCGTGGATGATTTTCACGGTGTTCGCCGAGAACAGGGAAATGTCGATGGTGAAGAAGAAGCCGGTCGCGGCCCACGCCAGGAGCGCGCTGTAGCGCCAGCGGTAGCGGACCACGAAAAAGGTCAGGATGGTTGTCATCAGCATCGTCGCGGTGGCCGCGATGCCGTAGGCGGACGCGAGGTTGGACGAGGAGCCAAAACCGATTACGGCGAGCAGCACGACTGTCAGCTGCAGCCAGTTCACCAGGGGAATGTAGATCTGGCCCATTTCACGTTCGGAGGTGTACATCACCCGCATGCGCGGGAGGAAGCCGAGCGCAATCGCCTGCTGCACGATGGAAAAGGTGCCGGAGATGGTTGCCTGCGATGCGATGACTGTTGCCATCGTGGCGAGCACGACGAGAGGATAGATGCTCCAGGGACCAAGCTGCTGGTAGAAGGGATTGGAGACCGCTTCCGGATTAGCAAGCAGCAGTGCCCCCTGCCCCAGATAATTAAGCGCAAGCCCCGGAAACACGACCGCAAACCACGCCAGGCGGACTGGCTTCCTGCCGAAATGCCCCATGTCCGCATACAAGGCCTCGGCGCCGGTGAACGCCAGGACGATGGCACCGAAGGCAATGAAGGCCAGCCAGCCATTCGCGCCGAGGAAGCGCGCGGCATGAATGGGATTCAAGGCAGTCAGGATGTCCGGCCGCTCGATGATATTAATGACGCCCATTGTCGCCAGTGTAAGGAACCAGACCAGCACGATCGGTCCGAACCATTTGCCGATGCCGCCCGTGCCATGGTGCTGCAGCATGTACAGGCCGACCAGCACGGCGACGGTCGTCGGCACCACGTACGGCTTCAGCGCCGGCGTCGCCACTTCGAGCCCTTCTATCGCCGACAGCACGGAAATCGCGGGCGTGATGACGCCGTCGCCAAAGAACATCGCCGTACCGATCATGCCGGCAATGAGCACCACATAAAACCAGCGTGATTGCTGCGACACCGATGACAGGGCGAGCGCAACCAGGGCGATGATGCCACCCTCGCCCCGGTTATCGGCACGCAGGATCAGGATCACGTACTTCAGCGACACGACGATGATCAGGCCCCAGACGATCAAGGATACGACGCCCAGCACGTTGGCAGGATTCAGCGGAAGGCCGTGGGCCTCCGCGAATACTTCCTTCATCGTGTACAGGGGACTGGTGCCGATATCGCCGTAGACGATGCCGATGGCGGCGAGCGTCAGGGCCTTGAGGCTGTTTTTCGTATTTTCCGTTGTCACGCAACACCCTTATAGCGAGCTTGCCGTAGCCATGCACGATCCGTACCGGCACGATGCCAAGCCGACAACCATTGCAACAAGCGTAATAGGCCGAAAAGATACCGTGTTTCGCGGGAAAAGTCTTTGCGCAGGAGCCGCAGTCAGTTTCCCTGCGTACTTTCCGGCGTTGCGGATTGCGGCCCTGCAAGACGATATGCCTTGGGAGATGTGCCGTACCAGCGGCGGAAGGTGCGGCTGAAATTGGATGTGTCGAGATAGCCGAGCCGCTCGGCGATCTGTTCTACCGGGTGTCCGGTATGCCGCAAGTACCAGTGCGCCCTTTCCTTTCGGACCTCATCGAGCAGCGCCTGGTAGCTGGTCCCGTGCCGGCTGAGGTGGCGGATCAGCGTGCGTGCCGACATGTGCAGTTGCGCCGCCATCTCTTCGCAGCTCGGATAGCCTTCATCCCGCCCCTGCAATTGCCGCCTGACCTGCGCCGGCACATCTTCCTCCGCCGTCAGCCTTGCGAGTGCCATCTCGCAATCGCGGACGGCTGACGCATAAACGATGGCATCGGATGTCAGGCAAGGCTCGGCGAGCACAATCTCCGGCATGCGGATTTCCATATGCCCGGCATCGAACAGCACCTTGCCGTTCAGCCTGCTCGTGTAGCGTTCAGCCCACGGCGGTGCGGGATAAGGAAACCGATATTCCACCTCGTCCAAGGCATGGCCAAGCAAGGCCTCGAACAGCGTGACGACCAGCATCAGTATGGCTTCGAGGATAGGGATGCGCACATCCGCAAGGTCGAAGGATTCACGTATCTGCAGGCCGAACTGCGGCCCGCGCCGGACCAGGCGGAACTCGATCGCCCTGGCCCGCAGCTTGCCGTAGCGCGTAATGACATCAACCGCCTGGGCGACATCCTTGCTGGCCAGTGCTGCATAACCGACCGGGCCATGTGCCGACGCCGGGATCAGGGCACCGAGCTCCATGCCAAGCGCGGGTTGGCCCGCGAACCGGAGCGCCGCCAGAACCAGGCTCCGCATCTCCGCAAAGCTCGTATCCCGCCCGGAATTCACCAGCTCCGCCCATGTGAGGCCAATACTGTCCAACAGGCTCTGTGTCGGCACGCCGCGTTGCCGCAGCAGCATGCATAACAGCCGCGCGTATGTCGGGTGGAAAACCGGTTCCTGCCAGTAAGCGGGTATGACCATCGTTTTACATTGGAAATTGCGCCGGTACGGATAACCGGCCTATTACGCCATGCTGTCACGTTATGACGATAACTTGCCATTTCTTGCGGTGTCGGTCTGCGGCGTATCAAACGATGCTTCGCAATAGCGAAACAACAACACAACAAGGAGACCAAGCATGGAGACAAGCCTTTCCCCGTCGTCACCCCTGTATTACCGCGACCGCAAGCGTTACGCCTGGCTGCTGTCGCTGCTCGTGCCCGCCCTGACGGCCGCCGGCCCGGCCTTTTATTACCTGACCGGCAAGGACTGGTCTGTCTGGGCACCGGTACTGATGGTCTATGTCGTCATTCCGATCATCGACTGGGCGCTGGGCGAGGATCGGAGCAATCCGCCGGAAGAAGTCGTGCCGCGCCTGGAAGCCGACCGCTACTACCGCTATGTGACATACGCCCTCGTGCCGCTGCTCTGGCTCGGCTACATCTATGGCATCTGGTTCTTCACCAGCCATGATTTGCCATGGCATGCGCAGCTGGCCGGCGTGATTTCGACAGGGATGATCGGCGGCTATGCAATCAACCTCGGCCATGAGCTAGGCCACAAGCGGCCCGACCTGGAACGCTGGCTCGCCAAGCTCACGCTTGCGATAAGCGGTTACGGGCACTTCTATATTGAACACAACCGTGGCCACCACCGCGATGTGGCAACACCGGAAGATGCGGCTTCGTCACGCATGGGGGAAAGCATCTACCGGTTTGTCTTGCGCGAGATGCCAGGCGGATTCCGGCGTGCTTGGGCGCTTGAAAAAGACAGGCTGGCGCGGTGCGGCAGCTCCCCCTGGACATGGAGTAACGAGATCCTCCAGCCGCTGTTGCTGACGGCCGTCTTCTTCTCGCTCATGATTGCATGGCTCGGCGTGGGGGCGATTCCGTTCATGCTGCTGACCGCTTTCTGGAGCAATTTCCAGCTCACGTCGGCCAACTATGTCGAGCATTACGGCCTGCTGCGCCAAAAACTGCCTAATGGCCGTTACGAGCTCTGTCAGCCGCATCACTCCTGGAACAGCAACCAGCTGTTTTCCAACTGGGCGTTGTTCCATCTGCAGCGGCATTCCGACCACCATGCCCATCCGGTGCGGCGCTACCAGTCACTGCGTCATTTCGACGCCGTGCCGCAGCTACCGGGAGGGTATGCGGCGATGTTCCTGATTGCCTATGTGCCGCCGTTGTGGTTCCGCGTCATGGATCCCCGCCTGCTGAAAGTCGTGAACGGCGATCCCGCCAGGATCAACTTTGACCCGTCACGCAGAGCAAGTCTGATCCGGCGCTATGGTTTGCAGGCTGCGCCACGCGCTATGGGAGCCTGACATGGCACGCTATACCTGCCCCGCATGCGGATATGTATATGACGAAGAAACAGGTGCTCCCCGCGAGGGCTATCCCGCGGGGACGCGCTGGGAATCGCTTCCGGAGGACTTCGCCTGTCCGGATTGCGCTGTGCGCTACAAGGATGACTTTGTCGAAGAACAGGCGAGCGATGAACCGGCAACCGGTGCGCAAGGGTCTCTGGCCTAAAGTCCGCCCGGACGTTGGGCCTCAACCGCCGCGATAAAGGTCGTCATTCGGCGATGGTTGTCGCGGTGCATTACCGGGCGGTGCCTTGGGCCAGTTGCCGAACAGGCGGTCGAAAAATCCGCCGCCCTCGTCGACGCCCACGGAACGGACCGCCTCGCCCTCGACGTACTCTTCGTACATCCAGTCACCGTCGACCTGCGCTACGCCGGCAGGGATCTTTTCCTGGAAAGGCCCCTTGCCGCGCAATGCCACGCGCATGTAGTCGATCCACATCGGCAGTGCAACCGTGCCGCCAAATTCCCGCCCGCCAAGCGAGCGCGGTTTGTCGTAACCCATCCATGCGACTGCGACGACATCGCCGCCGTATCCGGCAAACCAGCCGTCCACCGAATCGTTGGTGGTTCCTGTCTTGCCTGCAAGGTCACGCCGAGCGAGCCGCTGGCTGGCCGCGTAGCCTGTGCCCGAATTGACCACATCGCGCAGCATGCTATCGATGATGTACGCGTTGCGCGGATCGATGACCCGCATCGACTCTTCACCGGCCGGCACGGGAATCGCCTCGGACAGCATGTCGCCACGCGCATCGACCACCTTCTGGATCAGGTAAGGCGCGACCTGGTAACCGCCGTTGGCAAATACGGCATAAGCGCTTGCCAGTTGCTGCGGTGTGACTGCACCGGTGCCGAGCGTCATGGTCAGGTTCGCTGGATGGCGAGCCGGATCGAAACCGAAGCGCCCCAGGTATTCCTGCGCATACTGCGGCGTGATCGTCTGCAAGATGCGGATCGACACGAGGTTCTTGGATTTCTTCAGGCCAGTACGCATCGTCACTGGACCGTCGTAGCTGCCGTCGTCATTCTGCGGGTTCCAGACCTTGTTGCCGGCATCCACGACATCGAGCGTCAGCGGTTCGTCGTTGATCACCGTCGCCGGGGAGAATCCCTTTTCCAGCGCCGCGGAATAAATGAAAGGCTTGATGCTCGACCCGGGCTGACGCCAGGCCTGCGTCACATGGTCAAACTTGTTCAGTGCGAAATCGAAACCGCCAACCATCGCGCGATATGAGCCGTCGCGCGCATTGAGCGCAACGAAGGCAGCTGCAACTTCAGGCATCTGCGTGATCGACCAGCGCTTCTTGCCGTCGCGGGTGACGCGGATGATGGAACCGGGACGGATCCGGATGTGAGGTTTTGCCCTCGATGACAGCGCCGACGCGGCAAAGCGCAACCCTTCACCGGTCAGTTCGATCACATCACCGGAAATCATCTCGGCGCGCACCAGTTTCGGCGATGCGGCGAGCACGACGGCGGATTGCAGGTCGTCGCTGTCAGGATGTTTGAGTAAAGCTTCGTCGATGACTTGCGCGCGCTCGTCCTCATCCTTCGGCAGTTCAACGAAGGCCTCCGGCCCGCGGTAGCCATGGCGCCGGTCGTACTCCATCACGCCGCGCCGTACGGCCGCATAGGCGGCATCCTGGTCTGCACTGTTCAACGTCGTGTAGACCGTGTAGCCGGCGGTGTAGACATCGTCCTTGTAACGTTCGTACATCACCTGGCGCACCAGCTCGGCCGCGTATTCCGCGTGGGTCTCGAAGCGGTAACCCTTGCTGCGGATGACCAGCTTTTCCTTCGCCGCTTGTTCATATTGCGCGGGTGTGATATGCCCGAGTTCGCGCATGCGCTTGAGAATGTGCTGCTGCCGCTGCCGTGCGCGCGTGGGATTGACAACTGGATTGGCGGTTGCCGGCGCTTTCGGCAGGCCGGCGAGCATGGCTGCTTCCGCGATCGTCAGCTCCTGCACTGTCTTACCGAAATAGATGCGCGCCGCGCTGCCGAAACCGTAGGCACGCTCGCCCAGGTAAATCTGGTTCATGTACAGCTCGAGGATCTGGTCCTTGGTCAGT
>DASRXG010000041.1:0-42086 GCA_035654275.1 Noviherbaspirillum sp. | reverse complement strand
TGCTACTGTCCTGGCGCAGCTGGATCGCTGGTTCGACGATTACAATGAGTCGCACCCGCACAAGGGCTTGAAGATGAAATCCCCTCGGGTGTTCATCCGCGCCCAGTTAGCCGCAGGGTGTCCGATTTAATACGGGCAACTCCACTCCCTTGATCTGAATGGACCGTAACGGTTTCTTTGGGCTGCCTTCTCCATCCCGCCATGAGCAAGGCATTCAGAACCAGCTCCCGATCCATACGGGGCTGCACGGACCAGCCGACCACCTGACGCGAAAGCAGATCGATCACTGCAGCAAGGAGTAGCCAGCCCTCATGCGTGCGAATGTACGTAATAACGGTAAACCAAACGCGGTTCGGCTCGGCGACATCAAATTGTTGTTACAAGTGGTTCGGCGCAATAACGGAGGCGCCCCCTTGAGATGCCCGGGACGTCGGTGATAGCCCGTCTGCACGTGCAGTGAGTCCTTGCGCATCAATCGGTGGACACGATTGCGGCCGCAGCTTTCACCGAGATCTCCCAGATCGTCATACACCTTTCGATAGTCGTAGACGACGCCACTTTCCGGCCAGGACTGCTTGATATGTCCGAGCAGGCGGCGATCCTCGATGCTGCGAATGGGCTCTGGCCTCAGGTGCCAAGAGTAATAACCGCTGGTGTGAACCATCATGACCTTGCAGAGTCGACGCACCGGATACTGTGTTTCATGCTCACGAATAAATGCGTACTTCACCCGGATGTCTTGGCAAAGTACGCGGCGGCCTTTTTTAGTGTGGCATGCTCTTCGGTCACCCGTTTGAGCTCTGCCTTCAGGCGACGCAGCTCGGCTTGCTGGTCTTGGGCTGCAGCTCGTTCAGGCGCGGATACGCTGTACTTCTTGATCCATTGATACAGGCTGTGCGTCGTTACCCCAAGACGGCTGGCCACTTCTACCACCAGATGGCCGCGCTTGCTCACCTGCTTGACCGCTTCAACCTTGAATTTTTCTGTGTACCGCTTGCCGCTCATAACACCTTCCTTTAGCCAAATTGTAAGGCTCGGAAGTGTCTACGAAACCGGGGGCGATTCACTCATGCAAAGCAAGTAAAAGCGGACATGTCATATGCTTTTTGCACCGAGGTTAACAACTTTTGTGCCAATCGAGTTAGCGGCATGATTCTGCTCCCGCCAAATGAAATCTTCAATGCCACACTGAGGTGAGTACTCAGAGACTGTGCTTAGCAGCAATTCACGCACTCGCTCATAATGAAAACGATTGCAGCTATCCTCTAAATCCAGCAGCATATCGTTCAGTCTTGCCCAAGGGATCTCGGCTTCCTGCGCACGCATAATTAACGGATGCTCCGTGCCTTCAACATCTCCCCCGATTAGCAATTCTTCATAAAGCTTCTCGCCAGGACGCAATCCTACGTGCTTTATCTCGATCGTTCCGTCAGGGTTGAAATCGCTCCGAATCTCCAATCCACTTAAATGCACCATACGCTTCGCAAGATCGATTATTTTGACTGGCTCACCCATGTCAAGCAGGAAGACTTCTCCGCCCTCGCCCATTGCTCCGGCCTGTAACACCAATTGCGCAGCCTCCGGGATAGTCATGAAGTAGCGAGTAATTTCTGGATGGGTGATTGTAATCGGCCCCCCCTCCATGATTTGCTTGCGAAACAAGGGCACTACGGAACCGGACGAGCCCAGCACATTTCCAAAGCGCACCATACAGAATCGCGTTTTCGGCTTTTGCCGGGCAAAGGCCTGCAAAATCAATTCTGCCAATCGTTTAGTTGCCCCCATCACATTTGTAGGTCGCACCGCTTTGTCAGTCGATATCAGCACGAAAGACTTTACATCGGCGGCGATCGCCGCCTTGGCGATGCTTAGGGTGCCAAATACGTTGTTTCGGATACCTTCGATAGGATTGTGCTCGACAAGTGGAACATGCTTATAGGCTGCAGCATGATAGATTGTCTCGATCGAAAAGGTACGTAGAATGCGCTCGCACTTCTCTTGTTCCTGCACTGATCCAAGAAAAGGTAACAAGTCAACATTAATATTCAGCGCGCTTTGAATCGACTTCAGTTCCTGCTCAATCGAGTACAGGGCGAACTCTGATATCTCCAGCAATATCAAGCAGGACGGTTGCAACTTGATTATCTGGCGGCACAGTTCCGACCCAATGGATCCACCGGCCCCAGTAACCATCACTGACCTGCCTGTAATGCACCTTGAGATTAGCTGCCGATCTGGCGGTACGGTATCACGCCCTAATAGATCCTCAACCTCGATATCGCGGACATCCTGCACTCGCAATTGCCCTTTGATAAGGCTTTCCACCGTCGGAGTTACCTTGATCTTGAGCTTGAGCGGCTCCAATCGCTCCAAAATTCGCTTTTGCTGTCCCTTCGTCAGTGATGGCATTGCAAGCAGGATTTCATGAATCGATTTTTTCTCTGCCAAGTCACGCAACTGTTCTAGTGAGTACACTTTGATACCGGCGATCGTTGCCCCCTGCACCGCCTTTTTGTCGTCAATAAACGCTACCGGCATATATTCGTGCCCTGCGCGTAATGCACTTGCCAATTGCATCCCGGCTTGACCAGCTCCGTAAATCGCTACTGGCCGTCCACCTCGCATGCTGGTCGCGCGCAATAAGTACCCTCTTGCAAGAAAACGGCTCACGACAATATATATAATCGCACTCAGCCAATAGATACCAAATACACCACGTGAGATTCCCTCCATCTGGGTCGTGAGGGCGGCTGCCGCGATCAATAGCACGATTGAGAGCGAAACTCCGAAAATGACAACGAAAACGATTTTCTGATCAATAAATCGGATAACAGCCCTGTATAGCCCAATCCGAATGAAAATTGGAATCGAGATCACCGGCACTGCAGCAAATAGCCATACGTATTGGCTCAAGAGCAGCATATCGATATAGTCATAGCGCAAATAGAGCGCTAAGTAAAAAGTCAGCGGCAAAAACAAAAAATCAACCGCGACGGCAATTAGCTGCTTATAGATGCGAGACAATTCAAGGAATGTTTTCATTGGCGGCAGTTGCAATGTTTATAATCAGATGAAATAACAAGAGCTGCCACCAGAACGGCCAGCTCACCAGATCTTGGATAAACTAAGTCCGGCCTGCCGTCTTGAAGACGTTCAAAGGGCATCGAACGCGGTCCAACAACTTTATAGAATCAGGTCATTTCCCGATCAGGGACCGCCCCATGACGTTTTTGATTACATCACAGGTCTTACCAATCTCTGATTCGGTCAGCGTGGGGTGCACTAGGAACATCAGAGATGTTTCACCAAGCGTCCTGGCAACGGGCAAGCGCTCGCTAGGTCGCCAGCCGGTGTTGTCGAACGCCTTTTCCAAATAAACTTCCGAGCAGGATCCTTGATAGCATGGGACGCCTTGCTCATTAATAGCCTCTATGATGCGATCTCGGGACCAGCCCTTAGCAATTTGGTCCGGCCTGACATATACATAACATTTGTAGTGCGCATGCGTAGACCGATCTTGTCCCGTACTTGAATCGCCGGACAAGTTGCTATCGACTCGAAAATCTGGAACCCGCAGCCCGCTGAATTGGCGACATGTTGCCCAAATTGCTTCAGCATATTTGGTGCGTAACGCAGTCCATTCCGTCATCCGGCGCAACTGAATACGGCCTATAGTGGCCTGCATTTCTATCATCCGCCAGTTGGTGCCAAAACTCTCGTGCAGCCATCGGAAGCCGGGTGCATGCTGGCGCTCGTACACCGCCTCATAGCTCTTGCCATGATCCTTGTACGACCACATGCTGCGCCAGAGGGCTTCGTCATTCGTCGTCACCATCCCACCTTCGCCACCAGTGGTCATGATCTTGTCCTGACAAAAGCTCCACGCACCCACATGGCCAATCGCCCCGACGCTACGGCCTTTGTAGCGTGCACCATGCGCCTGCGCACAGTCCTCGATTACCTTGAAGCCATGTTTAGCTGCCAAAGCGAGGATCGGATCCATGTCGCATGGCCAGCCGCCCAGATGCACGCAAATTACGGCCTTTGTTCGTGGGGTAATTACCTTCTTTATTGTAGCGGCAGAAATGTTGCCGCTATCTGCCTCCACATCGGCAAATACTGGTACAGCCCCCGCATTCACGACGCAAGAAATACTGGCAATGAACGTACGAGGCGTCACGATGACCTCGTCACCCGGGCCAATCCCCAGCGCCTTCAAGGCGACATCGAGGGCCAACGTACCGTTGCTCAACGCCACGGCATAACTCGTACCGGCCCAAGCCGCAAACTCTTTCTCGAACTCCCGGCACTCGATGCCAGTCCAGTAGTTCACCTTGTTGGAAAGCAGCACCTGCTGTACTGCATTCGCCTCTTCCGCGGAAAAACTGGGCCAAGGTGAAAAGGGAGTATTCAGCATATAGAACCTAATAACTCATCCAAAGAGTCAATCCATTGTTGTGGAAATTTCTCGACCGGTAATCCATCGCATTCTTGGGAATGAATGTTTCGTTCATCACCTCTCAAACCGATGGTCGTCCAGTTTAGGGCATTCGGTGCCACAAAATCTTTTTCAGGATTATCACCTACATAAACATAGCGGTGAGCAGGGAAATCTTGCATGATCTGCCTGAAGCGCAAGCCGTCCGGTTTTTCGGAGCCATATTCTTCAGAAATATAAACTGGCAAATGCGCCAGTCCGAGGGCTTTCAGTTTTTGTCTTTGGCTAACAGACCGGCCGTCCGTGAGAATCGCCACTGCGCGACATGTAGCCTCGAGTTGCTTGATCAAATCCCTAACGGCGTCACTAATCGATATTGCCGGCACATGGAGCCGGTAAATCCACAATAGCGACTCCTTTACTACTGCCGGCAAATTCGCCAGACGGCTGATCGCCCCTAGCAAGTCTCGCTCCCCTTGCTTTCTACACACCTCCAGGCTCTCTGCAACCGGCTTGCCGTACAGGGCTTCAACCCATGTGCATACTTCCCGCATGCCAGAGATGTGGTAGTCAGCCTCCTTGTACAAGGTGTCGTCCAGATCGAGCACCACAACTGTTTGAGAGAAATCAGGCCGCGCCATGTACCAGTACCTTGGCGTCGTAGCGTAACATCATCAAATCAGCTTCCCATCTGTCAAAAAACTGAAGCTCCTTCCTCAGCAGGTATTCATCAATGAGCCAGCCAGGATAATTGGCACCCGCGCTATAAGACAACGGATAGCCGCCGCCAAAGCGGGGATTGATCTCCAATGCGGCAAAGCGACCGGTCTGCTTGTTAGCAAATAGCTGGAGCGTGATGCACCCCCTGGCCCCTTTAAGCTCACGCATGGCTGGCAAGAGGTACTCATAAACGTAATGACGCCTCGTCACACCTTTGCTGATCTCCCCACCCCGGACCTCGATTCGTTCGCGCGGTACCAGGCTGATGAGCCGGCCATGGCGGTCATAGTAGGCATCCACGGTGAATTCGGTATGCGACTTGTCAATAAGCTCCATGAATATCAGTTTTTCGTCCGCCAGCATGGCTTCGGACAACATAGCCGGCTCCTGAACCACTGCTGCCCCGATGCTGCAACTGCCGTCATACGGCTTGGCAAAACACGGAAACTGAATGGCTTGGCGATCGTAGATTTCCGGAGTATGGATGCCTAAATCCTTGAACAGTCCTGCGGTCAGGCGTTTGTCCCGACACACGCTGATTAGGGACTCGTCTGAAATGATCAAATGCATGCCCTGCGCCGCAAATACTTCACGATGCTGCGCGAGCAACAGCAACTCGGTATCAATGGTGGGCACAACGAGCCCAACGTCGTGAATCTTGCAGGTATCCAGCAAAAAACCGATGTATTCCGGATCGGTCACTCGTGGCGCCTTGATGGGAAGGTCAACTACTTGGCAGGCCGCAGAAAGATCCGGTTTCAGGTCGGTCGCCAGCAGCAGCGAGGAGAGGTTTCTGGCACTCAGCTCTGCCTTGAAGGCTTGAGCAAGTTCTACCCTTCGCCCTGCTGATAACAGCAATACATTAGTTCTGTTCTTCATATCTATCGTTTTTTGCGTTCGTTCCCCCAAACACTGGCATGGTCGCTTCCCCTGGGGCGCTGATACCGTCCCGTGCCAGTACCTTTCGTACTGTGAGCAACAAAATTTTGATGTCCAACCAAACTGAGCGGTTGTCCACATACCAAACATCGAATTTAAACTTTTCCTCCCAGCTCAGCGCATTGCGCCCATTTATCTGAGCCCATCCGGTAATGCCCGGTCGAACTTCATGGCGTCGAGCCTGTTCAGGGGTGTACAAGGGCAAATACTCCATCAGCAATGGCCGCGGCCCGACCAAACTCATATCGCCCTTGAACACGTTCCATAGCTCGGGAAGTTCATCAAGGCTGGTCACGCGAAGGAAACGTCCAAAGTCCGTAAGTCGCTTGGCATCTGGTAAAAGTCGGCCATCCGTCCCCCGCTCATCCGTCATGGTGCGGAATTTGATCATCTGAAACGGCCTTCCATTCAGACCCGGGCGTGTTTGGCGAAAAAAAACCGGGCTGCCTAGCTTGCTGCGAACCATCCATACGAGGACGAGTAGCGGCACGCCGAGAAGCAGTAATGCCAGAGATGCCAAAAGAAGGTCTAGAAGTCGCTTCATTTTTTCAACTTATTTACTTTTCGCCAGACGACTAAAGATCGTCGCGAATCGCCCGACGCCGACGCACAAGGCAAGATGATCCTCGTAATACCGACGGGCCCGCTGCCCCATGTCGTGCAACTCTTCCGGTGCCAAGACTGCCAACGCCTCGGCCGCCTCAACCAGCGCATCGCAACTGTCGGATTGCGCTACCACCCCGCCACCCGATTGCATCACCAAGTCGGCAGCATCGCCATCCACTGCCATCAGCAAGGGCTTCCCTGCTGCCATGTAAGCCTGGGTTTTGGAAGGAATCGTAATCTCGAACAGCGGATCCTTTCGTAAATGGACCAACAAGGCATCCGCCGCGTTCAGCATGGTGCCGACTTCGGACATAGGCACTGGTGGCAGAAACAGGATATTGCGTAATTCTAATTGGGAGGCGCGCTGCTTCAAGCGACTTACTTCCACACCGCCACCTAGCATTACAAAACAGACTCGGGAGGCGCGTGCCTGTAGTAACGTGGCAGCATCCAGAACAGTGTCCAAGGACTGCGCCTTGCCCATGTTGCCGGCGAAGAGAATGCGAAACCTGTCTGGTCCCGGGAAGCTGGCGGACAGTTGCCCTTGCGGCGAGGCGAGTGACGCCTCATCAGCCCAGTTGTAAATTACATCAATCTTCGCCTCTGGCACACCGCGCTGCATCAGCAATCGCTTGAAACCTGGCGACAAGACTGTAATATGGTCTGCTCGTCGATATACCCATCGGCAGATAGCAGCAACTGCGTTCAGCACGCGACCGTTATTGATCATGCCGGTCGCTCTCAGAGTATCGGGCCACATGTCCTGAATATCGTACACAAACGGTGTACGGCGCAGCAGCCGCAGCAGGCTCGCCGTGACGCCTACGGTAAGCGGCGGATGATAGGCGTATATCACGTCTGCCCGCCGTGCCAAAAGCACTCCGTATACCAATGAAGCAGCAGCGAAGCTTGCATAGTTCAGGATACGCTTGATCGCGGACTGATCATGACTGGGATACAGCGGCACACGCGTCACCTTCACTCCATCAATGATTTCACGCTGCAGCAGTTTGATCTTGTAGCCTGCATAAAGACGGCCACCAGGATAATTGGGAAAGCCGGTCAGCACTTCCACTTCAAACCCCTGACGAACCAGTTCACGGGCGAAAACCATTCCCTTGAATGTGGGTTCCGGATCAAACCATTGCGTCAACAGCAGAATTCGCACTGCCATAAATCAGTACTTCTTCCAGACCACTCGGTTCACATAGTCGGTGTAACTATGTATGATGCGCACCACCTTATCGGACACGTTCGGCATGCAATAGTCGGCCACGACCCGCATGCTGCGCTCATCGCCACGAGATTGGGACGCCAAAATAGATAACCCTTGGCGCACCCGGTCGACTTCAAGTCCCACCATCATTACCGCTGCCTCTTCCATGCCTTCGGGTCGTTCATGCGCTTCGCGAAGGTTCAGTGCGGGGAAGTTCAGAATCGAAGACTCTTCATTGATAGTGCCACTGTCGGATAAAACCGCTCTTGCCGATAGCTGCAATTTTACGTAGTCATGAAAACCTAACGGCTTGAGCAAACGAACTTGTTGATGAAAGCGTGCGCCAGTCGCATCAATTCTTTTTTGCGTGCGCGGATGTGTCGATACGATCACTGGAAGATCATGGTCTTCTGCCACCGCATTGAGGACTGCAACCAACTTGCTGAACGACTGCGATGACTCAATGTTTTCTTCGCGGTGTGCGCTGACAAGGAAGTAGCCTTCCTGGCTCAGGCCAAGGCGTGCGAGTACATCGGATGCTTCGACTCCTTGTCGGTATTGCGTCAGTACCTCGAACATCGGGCTACCGGTCTTGATAACAAGGTCAGGCGGCAACCCTTCACGCAAGAGATAATCTCGTGCAATCGTGCTGTAGGTGAGATTGACATCGGCAGTATGATCCACGATGCGCCGGTTGATCTCCTCCGGTACGCGCTGATCGAAACAACGATTTCCAGCTTCCATGTGGAAGACTGGAATCTTTCGACGCTTAGCAGGAATGACGGCCAGACAGCTGTTGGTATCGCCAAGCACAAGCATGGCCTCTGGCTGCTCTTCGGCCAGCACCCTGTCTACCGCTATGACGAGATTTCCGATTGTATGAGCGGCGCCGCTGCTGCCTTCAGCGCTGTTCAAAAAATAGTCCGGTTTTCGTACACCCAGATCATCAAAAAAAACTTGGTTCAACTCGTAGTCATAGTTCTGACCGGTATGGACTAGCACATGGTCGCAATGCTCATCCAACCTGGCCAATACACGGGACAGGCGAATAATCTCGGGGCGCGTACCGACCACGGTCAATACCTTCATTTTCTTCATAGCTCGACTTTCATCGCAATCGTATCCGGTTTTTGCCGTTCGAAAATTTCATTTGCCCAGAGCATTACAATTAGCTCCTCATCACCGACGTTAGTGATATCGTGCGTCCACCCCGGCACGGTTTCGACAATTTGCGGCGAGGTCCCTGCAGTGAATATTTCATGAGCTTCGTTGGTGAGGATATTCCTGAACCCGAAACGTGCAGAACCCTTGATAACCAAAAATTTCTCGGTCTTAGTATGGTGATAATGGCCTCCCCTGGTAACGCCGGGGTGCGCAGTAAAAAAGGAAAACTGCCCGCTGTCCCGGGTCTTTAGCATTTCGACGAACACGCCACGTTCATCCCCATAACGAGGCAAGTCGTAAGCGAACTTGGTAGGAGGCAAATAGCTTACGTAGGTGGCATACAGTGCGCGCACCAATCCTGTGCCAACGCGTTCTGATACCAGCGATGCCCGGCAATTTTTGAATGCTTCTATCTGCGCCGCCAGTTCGCCCAAGCGAATCGCATAGACCGGTTCTACTGTTGGCCAATGGAGACCTTGCTCCGTATTGCCGAACGCCTGGATGAGCGTAGAAACGACATCGTCGATATAGACCAGTGTCAGCGCCGTGGATGGATCGTTTATCTGAACCGGTAAATCGTTGGCGATGTTATGACAGAACGTGGCAACCACAGAGTTGTAATTCGGCTTGCACCACTTGCCAAACACATTAGGCAGGCGATAAATCAGCGAAGGATTACCGGTCTCCCGCACGAATTGCTCCACGGCCTGTTCTGCCGCACGCTTGCTTAGGCCATACGGGTTATCCAGTTCCGCCTGGATAGAGGATGTGAGGATAACGGGAATTCGACGTCCCGACGATTTGATAGCGGCACATAGACGAACCGTCAGGTCAGAATTGCCCGCCACGAATTCCGCAACATCTTTCGGGCGGTTGACGCCTGCGAGATGTACGACCACATCGGCCGCGCGTACCAGCCCCTCCAGCGACTCAGGCGAGTCATTACGATCGAAGCGAAGGACTTCGAACTCTGGGGATTCTCTCAGCCGGACTACTAGGTTCTTGCCGATAAATCCCTGAGAACCGGTAACGAGTACGCGCATTTCATTCCTCCGGATCTACACTTTCACCACGAGCACTTGACTGAACGAAGCGCAGTCGCTGCAACAGTTGCTTCATTGCTACCACATCTAGGCGCGTGGTGTTATGTGAGTGATAGTCCTCGGACGCGGAAATTTTGGCCTCACCCTGTTCCACGAATTTTCCATAGTTCAAATCACGCAGATCCGGTGGTATGCGGTAATAGCCGCCCAAGTCTTCAGCAGCAGCCATCTCTTCTCGGCTCAGCAGAGTCTCATACAATTTTTCCCCGTGGCGGGTACCAATTATCTCGATGGGATGATCTGGTTTCCCCATTAGGTCGCACAATGCCTTTGCCAAAGTCGCAATCGTCGCGGCAGGCGCCTTTTGCACAAAGATATCTCCGTTTCTGCCATGCTCGAACGCGTAGAGTACGAGTTCCACGGCATCATCCAGAGTCATCATGAAACGTGTCATTTCTGGGTCGGTGATTGTGATCGGCGAGCCGTTTCGAATCTGTTCCACGAAGCGGGGAATTACCGAACCACGTGAAGCCATGACGTTTCCATAGCGGGTGCCACAAACAACGGTGCCAGACTGCTGCAGGTTCCGAGAGGCCGCAATCATGACCTTCTCCATCATGGCCTTCGAGATCCCCATCGCATTGATTGGATAAACCGCCTTGTCCGTGCTCAGGCAAACCACCCGCTTCACTCCGCTGGCCACGGCAGCCTGCAACACATTCTCCGTGCCAAGTACGTTGGTGCGGACGGCTTCCATCGGATGGAACTCGCAGGATGGCACCTGCTTTAAAGCTGCCGCATGAAAGCAATAGTCGACTCCCCGAAATGCCTTCTCCAGACTGTATTCATCGCGGACATCACCCAAATAAAACTTGATCTTGGGATTCGCATAGCGCGTGCGCATATCGTCCTGTTTTTTCTCATCGCGGCTAAAAATTCGGATTTCCCGAATTGGCGAATCAAGAAAACGCCTCAGAACTGCATTTCCGAATGAGCCCGTTCCGCCCGTGATCATTAACACACCATTCATCCTAAACCTTTATTCATCAGACCTTTTGTAAGCACTCAAATAAGAAACACAAGCAGCCACTAGCACCAATAGAGGCACATTTGCCCTGTTTGCCGAAACAACCGGACCGCCCAGCGAGGAAGCTGCCACAAGCAACCCCAGAAACAAAAGCAGTTTTGCCTCGTTAGTTGACCATTTTCGAATCGAAAGCGACAAAACGCTTAGTATAAACAGGAGGTAACCCAGTAACGCGAATATCCCACCTTGATAGAAATATTCCAGATATCCATTATCGAGCGGGAGATATGAGCCCAGTCCAACCCCGGTAACCCATTTACCGGACGTCAGCAAGTAGTTCCATAATTGAGCGACCTCGGTATCACCTGAGCCAAGCCGGCCGGCCGTCAATGCCAATAGCAGTCCACCGTTCGCAAAGAGGTCAATAAAAGAATTCACGTAAGCTTCGTCCGCAAGCATCAGCCAGGCAACGAAGCCGCCCCCCGCCAGACACAAGGCAGCAAGTCCGCGCGTAGGCGACAGCATCCGGATACTTACGGCATAACCTAGACCAGCCAGCACGCCAAGAACGATAAAGTTCTTTGAGAGCGACAGCGCCCCCCCGATCAAAATAAGCCCAAGTATCAAATAGCGCCGTTTGGGGCCCGCCCAATCAAGACCGGCGAGATAGACAAATGCCAGCAACGCTACACTATAGAAAACGCCGGCTTCCAAGGGCTGATTGAAAAGGCCGGTAAACCTTCTCAAAGCGAAGGCCCGCGCCCACACGGAATCTTCATCACCCTTGATGAAATAACCTACCATGAACGACATATCAAACAGCGCTGTCGCTGCGGCAAATAACGTCAGCGGTATTGCTACCAGTACGATCGCTTTAGCGGCGGTCGTTATGATAGTGCAATTGGGGGGAATCGATACAGCCATCGCCATCAGCACGATCGCCGGCAGCACAAGCCTAATACTCATCGCGGGCATGGAAGCAATTGCGCCGGCATCCGGAAGAATAAGGCTAAATACGACGGCAAAAGCAGCGCTAGCAAAGAGAAATAGCGACATCTTGAGCAATGGTACCGATAAGACCTTTTCCTGAGAATCGGACAACAGGAAGGAAAACACGAGCAGACATGGAAAAAGGATGTGTTCCACGCGCATGCCTCCCGGAAGATATGGGAAGAATGCGGATAGCAATGACACAACGGTTACTATTCGAGGAGACACGGCTCAAGTCGATTAAAAAGATTGATCACGGCGATTCCGGAATGCCGAGGACAGCCCGAGGCGGTCTCGGACAGCAATGCCAGTAAATGAAAGGCAAAGGAGGATAGTTTCAATAGAACCTAATGTGCTGCCACTGCCCTTTGCGTGCTTTATCATGGTCTCTATCCGATCAACGGTAGATATCACCGAAAACTCTCTCGCCTTCTTTCTGCACGCGTCGGCAATCCCTGCCGCAAACACTTCATCTGACAGAAGCCGGTCCGTTAAGTCGGCCATGGGCACGCGAAGCACTTCTGGCATAAATTCGTTGTAAGAGAGCCCTTCTATATCGGACAAAAAGCCGTAGGTCTCGGGTTGCGCGATAGATTCTATGCCTACCATGGCCGGCACTCCCAGCGCTGCAGCCTCCAGAAGAGCGGTGCCACTGCCAATGAATAGCGTCGCCCGGCGTACTGTATCGGGAAATTCCGAGTACGAAATCGCGCCCATGAAATGCACTTTATCCTGCACTCCCAAACATTGAGCCAATTCTCTCAGTACTGGCTCTTCGGGCCCCATACCATAGATTTCATACCGTATCGCGTCATATTTCCCTGCGAGTTTCGCAACCACCCCAATGACGTGCCGATTATACGTTTTAAAATTAACCAGATTACCGACGGAAACAAGTCGTTGTTTTTCGCACTCCCTTTGCGGCTCCCTCTCGTATTCAGAAATATCTATTCCTATCGGTGCAATTACACATGAAGAGAAGTCTCGCCCGAAAAATTTACCGTAATTCACCATGTTAAGCTGGTTAAAAAACAGCACCTGTCCGCCAGATAAGGCGGTGAAGCACCGCCGTAATGTCCGCACAAAAAAACTATCGTCCGCCGTGAACAGATATTCATTTTGATGATATACGCCTGCCGTGACCTTCATTCCGGGCGCTCGGCGAACTAACCGACACGCAAAAAGTAACCCAAACACCCCCATTACGTGCAGCGCATTTCCGAATGGACGAATTTCAGTAAGCAGCGCGGCCCAGCGAATGGGTGCGAAAGTTGCAAACTGGGCGCGAAAGCACCACCCCCGATCCCACAAGAACTCCCTGAGATCAATCACCTTGGCATAGCGAGCCAGCTCTTCGCGCAGCACGGAATCGAAAAACGGAAAAAGCAATAGCACTGCAACCGGAATACCGCGTCGCTGAAACTCACGACATGTCCGAATCAGGAATGTCGTGCCTCCATTCATGGTCAATACATTTGCAATGAATATCATGGGCCGTGCCTCGAGTAGATGCGGAGGCTAACCAAGGTAACGCCAAAGTAGAGTGTGTACGTCCATACATAGCCTTGGACAACCGTATAAAGGTCACCACCACCTCGTAATGCCAGCCAGCTAAGAAGCGTGTACAAGCCGGTCTGCAGGAGTTCAGCGGCAACGTACAAGCCAAGGGCCGCCTTTGCGACTCCGAGAAAGCCGATGACGTATGACATTACTCTGAATAGGTCACCTAACATCTGCAACGGCAACAAGTCGCGCATCGCGGAAAAGGAACTGGAAAATAACAGTTCGATCACAAGGTCACGACAGAGGTATAAAACAAGCGCAAAGAAAAGAAATGTAACGCCAATGCCCGCAAGATACTTTTGGATCTCATCCGTGATATCACGCCTTGAGAGCATTGACGAAAGCCGCGGCATGTAGTGCGCAGAGAGAAAAATAGTGAAAAAACCAAGATATGCGCCCGAAAGTCGATTGAGGGCCTGCCAAATTCCTGCCGATTCGTATCCCAGATGCCCGGCAATTTGGTTTCGGATAAATATTTCAGCACTCGGAAAAAAGAGCGCAGACGCCAAAATCATGAGGCTGAAACGACCAAGTTTTTTCAAATCACCTCTCGCCGCCCGGAAATGGAGAGCCTTCCGGCTACGCGAGCGAACCATATAGTAAAAAGAGGGAAAAGCCGTGCATGATATTGTCAGCAACAGGGCAATGGCAGCCCCCGACATGCCAAAAAAGTAGATTAAAAAGCAAGAAATGGGAATAACAAGCAGGTAGGCACTGATCGATATCGTGGCAAAAAGATCGGTACGGTGCTCACCGTTCGCTACCGCAATGCTCCCAGTCCCGATAAAGCAAAGGAACTGTGCGACTCCGAGCAAAGGTACTAACCACGTTTGGTCAGGCATGGCTAGGATATGCGTCGCAATCGGTTTGGCAGCAAGAAGCGTTACCGTAAGGATTACAAGCGAGACAACCGTACCATATGTCATGGCAGAGCCAATAAAGCGGATTCGACGAATGGGTTGCCCCTGATATTGCGCTACATATTTGGCAATCCCATTGCCGATGCCGCCGCCTGCAAAAACGGAAGCCATTGTCGTCAAACTCATCAAATTGCCCAGCACCCCCAACCCGGCAGGGCCAACAAATATTGCAATGAGTTTCAGAATGACTAAATTCGCCAACATGCGCAATCCATGCGCGGTGGCGGCAACAAGCGACGCTGCGATTACTCTCACGACATCTTTCTAAAGATTACTTCGCCTGCTTTAGATGCTGGAGGATGCGGTCGCTGATGTAATCAACCTCGGCATCAGTCAACTCGTAATACATCGGAAGACGAAGCAGGCAGTTCGCAAAGCGATCGCTGTTCGGCAGAGACCGTCCGTCATGCTGATTATGGAAGTAGGGGCTGCTGTGCAACGAAAGGTAATGAAATACCGTCAATACCCCGGACTCCTTCAGTGCCGCGATGAGTGCCGTGCGCTGCTCCAGATCCCGGCATACCAGATAGAACATATGCGCATTGTTTGTTGCCCAATCAGGAACCTTGGGGAGCTGGACGCCGTAAGCAGGCAACTCACCGGAAAGATTATTCCAATATCGCGTCCAGAGAGCCTTTCGGCGAAGCTGTATAAGGTCAATATTCTCCAGTTGCGCGTAAAGGTACGCTGCGATTATGTCGGAAGGCAGGAAAGATGAACCAATATCAACCCAGCCGTACTTGTCAATTTCTCCCCGAAAAAACGCACTGCGATTTGTGCCCTTTTCACGGATGATCTCGGCGCGTGCCGAATAGGTGTCGTCGTTAACACAGAGAAGGCCGCCTTCGCCTGAAATGATATTTTTCGTTTCGTGAAATGAAAATGTGCCAAGTTGACCAATGCCGCCAAGCGGCCGGCCTTTATAGTAGGAGTCGATTGCTTGTGCAGCGTCTTCAACCACTGGAATGTTATGGCGCTGCCCGAGTTGCATCACATGATCCATATCACATGCAACGCCTGCATAATGCACAACAACAATGGCGCGTGTTCGAGAAGTAATCAGTGACTCAATCTCCCTGCAATCGATGTTTGGATTGTCGGCCTCACTATCCGCGAATATCAATTTCGCTCCGCGAAGTGCAAACGCATTGGCACTTGATACGAAAGTAAACGAGGGAACGATTACCTCATCGTCTTCGCGAATGTTCAGCAACAGTGCACACATTTCCAGCGCATCGGTGCAAGATGTCGTCATCAGGGTTTTCTTGAATCCAAATCGTTCTTCGAAAAACTGGTGACATTTTTTCGAAAAAATCCCATCGCCGGAGATTTTTCCAGACGCTACTGCCTGCGCAATGTAAACCAGTTCTCGACCGTGGAGATACGGTTTATTAAAAGGTATCATTTGCCTAACCATAGATGAAATGTGTAAAAACTACTCAGTGGCTCCATCCCTACTCGACACCAGTTTTTTTGCACGGTCACATTTGTAATTTGGGTCGAAGTCAGGAGCCGTCTAGATCCGTTATCACATCCCCAGTTTTGGGCCAACTGCATCAGGTTCAGATACAACCCCTTCCCTTGATGATTTGGAGCGACGCCGAACAAGACGCCCTCAAAATCTTTCCCTTCTAATTTTTTCAGCGTCGCGAAGGCAGCAATTTCGCCATTCTTTTTAACTAGAATGACCTCGTCTGCAAAATCGCCTTTAGAACAGGAGTTTTTGGCCCAGGATGAGTAAACGGCATCGCATTCAGTACGTCCGAGACGACGGTCTGCGTGATAGTGCCCAAAGTATCCCTTGAAGGCATCCGCTGCAAGATGTTCAACCATTTCCGCATCGGCGCTGTCGGCTATGCATGCAGCATAACCTTCTGGCAGGCTTACATCATATTTCTCAATTTTCTTCTTCTGAAAATAAACAAGGGTGTCCGTAAGAGTTGCACCGTTTTTTTCCAAGTCCTGAGCCGCTAGAATGGCAGTAGTGGGCAAACGGACAATCAATAGCTCCGTCTGCATTGCCTTGGCTCGGAGAATCACCTCGTCTACGGCATCACCTTCGTCTAATTTCGCCTTGGCGGTAATTATCGAGAATCGCAATCTATCCAGCTCTGATAACGCTATTTCCATTTAATGTTTGCCTCCAGACAGTTCAAATATAAATACATAGACGACTACCTCAAGGGAGCTCTGCGTAACACTCTCGCTTCGCATCCGCCGTGATGTATGAACTTGGAAATTCGCGAGACTATCAACGATTATTCCAAGCACAGTTGAAGCCCGGTTTTCCAGTCCGGCAAGCAGCCGAACATAGAGATGAACCGACTGCAATCTAGGACGGAATTTAGAGGGCGCCTCGCTGCCACCCGAAAATCTCCGGTAACGATTGGAACGACAACCGGTTTCTTACGAACGGCAGGGTGCATAATAATCGCCTCTGCAAATGCGAACCGGGAGGTGTGCCCCTGAGCGGCAAGGTGATATGTACCCGATCGTTGCCCCCACCAGTCTTGCGAGTCTAGCGTCGCTCTGCTCTGGGCAACAATATGGGCTGTAGATTCTGCAACCGTTCGACACCAAGTAGGAGACCCCTGTTGGTCTCTAACAATTCGAAGTTCTTCAGATGTTTCCGTCAATTGCAGTACGGTCCGCAGAAAGTTTGCACCTCGCATGCCATATACCCAGCTCGTACGCAAAATCAAATGCGTAACGCCCGTAGCTTCGATCGCCAGCTCCCCCTCTCGTTTTGTTCTTCCATAAACATTGATGGGACAAGTGAGATCGTCTTCTGTATATGGATCGACCTTTGAACCGTCAAAAACATAATCGGTTGAATAATGGATCATGACCGCACCGAGTCTCTTGGACTCCTCAGCGATAATTTGGGGCGCCAAGGCATTGATGCGCATAGCGAGCTCCGGCTCGCTTTCAGCCAGATCTACCGACGTGTAGGCTGCAGCGTTAAGAATGAGCTTTGGCTTTACTGCGTGGATGACTTCCCTTATCTGATCAGGATTGGTCAAGTCCATACGCTTGCGGTCGACCGCGATAATATTACCCAGCCCTTGGAGGCAGCGCTCCAATTCATAACCGACTTGGCCATTTTTTCCAATGAGCAGAATATTCATACGAAAATATCTGCGTCGTGAAGTAATTTTGCAGCTTGGTCTTTGGCAGACAGTAGGGGCGCCTCCTTTAGCGGCCAGTCTATATCAAGGGCAGGATCGTTCCAGAGAATTGCGCGTTCATATTGTGGCGCATAATAATCACTCACCTTATAGAGTACTTCAGCGGTCTCGCTCTTCACAAAGAAACCGTGCGCAAACCCTGGTGGTATCCATAGCTGCAATTGGTTTTCTGCAGATAAAACTGCGCTAGTCCAACGACCGAATGTCGGTGAAGATCTGCGCAGGTCGACAGCCACATCAAAAACTTCGCCGGCCACGACTCGGACCAATTTCCCCTGAGGCTGGCATATCTGGTAATGCAAGCCACGAAGCACGCCTTTAAATGATATTGTGTGATTATCTTGTACGAAGCTTGCTTTAATGCCGGCCTGTTCAAAAAATCTGCGTTCATTGAAGCTTTCCCAGAAAAAGCCACGCTTATCTTTAAAGACCTTAGGCTTGATGATAAGCACGTCCGGAATGGTGCTTCTGGAAATCATCATGCTCTGATAACCTGTTCGGAAAGCACACGCAAAAGGTATTGGCCGTATTCGTTTTTCTTTAGCGGTAAGGCGAGTTTTTCGACTTGGCTGGCATCTATATAACCTTTGCGGTATGCAATTTCTTCAGGGCAGGCGATTTTGAGACCCTGCCGCTTCTCGATCGTGGCTATAAAAGAACCAGCCTCTAGGAGAGACTCGTGCGTGCCGGTATCAAGCCAGGCCATACCACGCCCCATCAGTTCAACGTTCAACTTGCCACGCAGGAGATATTCACGGTTGATGTCAGTAATTTCAAGCTCTCCACGCTCGGAGGGCTTAACTTCACCTGCGATGTCGACAACGTCTGTATCATAGAAATACAGGCCGGTAACGGCATAATTGGATTTTGGTTTTGCCGGTTTTTCCTCCAGCGCTACGGCCCGTCTGTTTATATCGAATTCGATCACGCCGTAACGTTGAGGGTCATTCACATGATATGCGAACACCGTAGCGCCAGAGTCCCGTTCAGAAGCCTGCGACAAGCTGCTTTCAAGATTGCCTCCATAAAAGATATTGTCTCCAAGAATCAAGGCCGACGGCATCCCGGCGACAAAGTGACGACCAATAATAAAAGCCTGCGCCAAACCCGCTGGCGAAGGCTGAATTGCATAGCTAAGATTGAGTCCCCATTGACTGCCGTCGCCAAGCAGTTCCTCGAACCTCGACATATCTTGAGGCGTAGAAATAACAAGAATATCGCGAATGCCCGCCAACATAAGAGTCGTAAGCGGGTAATAAATCATTGGCTTGTCGTATACGGGCAGCAGCTGTTTGGATACAGACATGGTGACGGGATAAAGCCGTGTGCCTGAGCCACCTGCCAGAATAATTCCTTTGCGCGTTTTCGACTGAGGGTGTGTCGTCATAATATCTCCCGTACCATTTCACGACCTTTCACAGTTACCGTAATTCTGCCTCATCCAATTCAGGTAGTGACCGGACTGTACATCACGCACCCAATCCTTATTACTCAAATACCATTCCACTGTCTTCCGCAGTCCAGTCTCAAACGTTTCAGTAGGTTTCCAGCCGAGCTCTCGCTCGATCTTTGTAGAATCAATCGCATAGCGCCGGTCGTGCCCCGGACGATCCTTCACGAAGGTAATTTGCGCGGCATAGCTTTTACCGTCCATACGTGGCGCAAAATCGTTCAGAATCGCACATAGCGTACGCACGACCTCAAGATTTGTTTTTTCATTCCAGCCACCGATATTGTAGGTTTCACCCACACGGCCGGCATCCAGCACTCTTCGAATGCCACTGCAGTGATCCTTTACATACAGCCAGTCCCGAACCTGCTTGCCATCGCCATATATAGGCAAGGCTTTTCCTGCCAATGCATTGATGATTATCAGCGGGATCAGTTTTTCTGGGAAGTGATAAGGCCCGTAGTTATTGGAGCAATTTGTCGTAAGTACCGGAAGCCCGTACGTGTGATGATATGCTCGCACGAGGTGGTCGCTTGCGGCCTTGCTTGCAGAATAAGGGCTGTTTGGCGCAAATGCGGTCATTTCAGAGAACGGCGGATCGTCTGGCTCTAGTGAACCATACACCTCGTCCGTTGACACGTGCAGGAAACGGAATCTGGCTTTGTCTACGTCAGCCAAGGAATTCCAGTATGCCCGGGCAGCTTCCAACAATGTAAAAGTACCGTTGACATTTGTCCGAACAAACTCAGCCGGACCATGGATGGAGCGATCCACATGGCTCTCTGCAGCGAAATGGACAATTGCGCGGGGCTTATGTTCGCTCAGTAGCGAAGAGACCTTTTCTAGCTCACATATGTCGCCCTGAACAAACAAGTGACGTGAATCGCCCTTGACTGATGCGAGGTTGTTCAGGTTTCCCGCATAAGTGAGCAAGTCGAAATTGATGATCGGTTCGCCAATCTGGTCAATCCAGTCGAGGACAAAATTTGAGCCGATAAATCCGGCGCCGCCGGTTACGAGAATCATTGGATTACCTATGCACCTAAGATTTGGCAACCCATGATTTTACCGTAGGCAAAACAATTACTTGCGGCGTGTTTCCTGCAGCAGCGAAAGCTCCGTTACATTTCGTAAGCCCTGTTAGAGCCCAGTTATAAAATTTGCAAGAATCGCGAAGCACCATCGTGAACAGCAAAGCGCGGCATACTCCAGCCCGATTTGCCGTTCACACGGGGGGCGTGCAAGCCTATTCGTGATAGTTGAAGGCACTGTAGCCGTGGCGCTTGACCAGTTCGTCCCGCTCGGCAGATTTCAGATCCTCACGCACCATTTCTGAAACAAGCTCCTCAAAGCTCGTGCGAGGTTGCCAGCTGAGCTTCGTTTTCGCCTTGGACGGGTCACCGAGCAATGTCTCCACCTCCGCCGGCCTGAAGTAACGCGGATCTACAGCGACGATGCATTTGCCATCCAAGCCATAACCCTTTTCATTTACCCCCTCACCGTCCCACTCTACTTCCATTCCGAGTTCTGCAGCTGCAGCATTGACAAAATCCCGCACACTGTATTGCACCCCCGTCGCAATCACAAAATCCTCCGGCTTTTCCTGCTGCAACATCAGCCACTGCATCTCGACATAATCGCGCGCATGCCCCCAGTCGCGCTTCGCGTTGAGGTTGCCGAGATAAAGACAATCCTGCAGGCCGAGTTTGATGCGTGCAAGCGCGCGGGTGATCTTGCGCGTCACGAAGGTTTCGCCGCGAATCGGGCTTTCGTGGTTGAACAGGATGCCGTTGCAGGCGTACATGCCGTATGCCTCGCGGTAGTTCACTGTGATCCAGTACGCATAGAGCTTGGCAACGGCATAGGGGCTGCGTGGATAGAAGGGGGTCGTTTCCTTCTGCGGGATTTCCTGAACAAGGCCATAGAGCTCCGAGGTAGATGCCTGATAAAAGCGGGTTTTCTTCTCGAGACCTAGGATCCGGATCGCTTCGAGAATGCGCAGTGCACCAAGGGCATCGGAGTTCGCCGTGTATTCGGGCTCCTCGAACGAGACGGCAACGTGGCTTTGTGCTGCGAGGTTGTAAATCTCATCTGGTTGCACTGCCTGGATGATGCGGATCAGGCTGGTGGAGTCGGTCAGGTCGCCGTGATGCAGTTTGAAACGGACGTCGGGCTCATGAGGATCCTGGTACAGGTGATCGATGCGATCGGTATTGAACAAGGATGTGCGTCGTTTAATGCCATGGACTTCATATCCCTTTGACAGCAGCAACTCCGCCAGATATGCGCCATCCTGGCCTGTGACTCCGGTAATCAGTGCAACCTTGTTCGTTTTTGTCTTCATAAGCATTCTCGACTTCCTCTTGTTCTACGGGGGTATTCGATTGAAAAACGCGTGCTTCAAACAGGCATTAAGTGCGCCCGTAACAATCCGAAAAGCGAACGATGTCATCCTCGCCCAAGTAACTGCCACACTGGACTTCGATCAGCACCAGATCGACGATGCCGGGGTTTTCGAGGCGATGTCGCGCGCCAATGGGGATGTAGGTGGATTGGTTCTGACTCATCAGGACCGTCGTGTCGGCCACGGTGATGTTCGCGGTACCGGAGACAACGACCCAGTGCTCGCTCCGGTGGTGATGCATCTGCAGCGACAAGGAGTGCTTTGGCTTGACCACTACCCGCTTGATCTTGAAGCCGGCACCTTCGCCCAGCACCGTGTAGGTGCCCCAAGGACGGACAGCCGTACGGTGAATCTTGTGGGCGTCGTGGCCGCTGGCTTTCAGTTGATTGACGACCTGGCGCACTTCCTGGCTCTTGGACTTGTCTGCCACGAGCAAGGCATCGGGGGTATCGACGACGAGCACGTTGTCGAGGCCGATGACTGCAACCAAACGATCCTTGGAGTCGACGTAGGTGTTACGGCTGTCGATGAAGATGGGGTTGCAGTTGTTGCTCGTATTGCCCTGTTCGTCGGCAGGAACCATGTCTGCAACGGCATTCCATGCACCGATATCACTCCATCCGAATTCACCGGGAATGACCGCGATGTTCTTCGCTTTTTCCATCACGGCATAGTCGATGGAGATGTTTTCAAGCCGTTCAAAGCTCGCCGGCAACTCCGTCTTGTCACCTTCGGTTTTGGTTGTCTCCCATACTTCTCGGGCTGCTTCAAGCAACGCGGGGTTATAGTCGGCAAGGGCGTCGATTATGGCGCTGGCCTTGAAGCAGAAAATGCCACTGTTCCAGACGTAATCGCCCTGCGCCAGGTAGTTCACGGCAGTTGCGACGTCGGGCTTTTCCACGAAACGCTCTACTGCGTGTGCTTGCTGGCTGACCTTGGCAGCCAGCTGGATATAGCCATAGCCCGTCTCTGGCGCGGTCGGGCGGATACCGAAAAGGACCAGAAAGCCGTCCCTGGCAAGCATCTCCGCATGTTGCGCAGCACGCTGGAAAGCAGGCGTATCGGTGATCAGATGGTCGGCCGGCATGACCAGCAGGCAGGCGTCGCTTTTCTGCTGGACAGCCCACAATGCGGCGAGTGCAATCGCAGGTGCCGTATTCCGGCCTGCCGGCTCCAGAAGGTAATGTGGCTTGATGTGTTGGCTGCCCAGTTCATCGTGCGAGCGCAGGTAGTATTCACGATTCGTGACAATCAGCGGTGCGCTCTGCGGGGAAACTGCCTGTGCACGCTCATAAGTCTGTACCAGCAGGCTCTTGCCGCCACCAATACGCATGAAAGGCTTGGGATGCGCCTCGCGCGATACCGGCCATAATCGCGTGCCGGCACCGCCAGAAAGAATGACGGGAATTAACATGGTATAAGTGAATGTGGTGATGGCTTTGAAAGCCGGTTGACACATTGACTTTATAGGCCACGCCCCATCCCGCCTTATTGTTCTTCAACAAAAGGCGTGCGGCTTATTTTCAAACAACAATTTTTAGGTATGACAACTTTTGCGATTGGCGATATTCAGGGATGCCTGGATCGACTGGATGAATTGCTCCAGCGGATTTACGACAAATGCGCCAACCCTAAACTGATCTTTCTTGGCGACCTGGTGAACCGAGGCCCGCAATCATTGGAAACCCTGCGCCGTATTCGCGCACTCGGGGATGCCGCGTTAGTCGTGCTTGGCAACCACGACCTGCATTTGTTGGCCGTCGCTCAAGGAATCCGGCCACAGCATCGTACGGATACGCTTGACGACATCCTTCATGCGCCGGACCGCGACGAGCTACTCGACTGGCTGCGCCGTCAGCCGCTGGCGATTCTCGAGAACGGCCACTTATTCGTGCATGCCGGTGTGTTGCCGCAATGGACCGCCCAACAGACCATTGATCTTGCGGGGGAAGTGGAAGCGGTCCTGCGCGGTCCGGACTGGGTGGAATTCCTGCGAAAAATGTACGGCAACCAGCCTGCCAAATGGGACGACTCGTTGCAGGGTGCTGACCGCATTCGCTGTATCGTCAATGCGCTGACACGCATCCGTTTCTGCACCGCTGACGGGACGATGGAGCTGACCGCATCCAAAGGCATGGAAAGCGAAGTCCCAGGCCACCTGCGCTGGTTTGAAGTTCCGGATCGCAAGACACAGGATGTGGCCGTGGTTTTCGGCCACTGGTCAACATTGGGATTGATTGTTCGCCCTGACATCATCAGTCTGGATACCGGATGCCTTTGGGGCGGCCAGCTCAGCGCGATCTGCCTGGAAGACAAGGAGGTGCTACAAGTCGACTGCCCGCAATATCAACGCCCGGGCTCGATTTAAACGAGTGTTGGACCGACCTCGACATAACCTAACGCGGCTGAGATTGCATGGTGCGCGGCGTCGGCCAATTCCCTGCGGTGTGAGGCACTGTTGGTAGGTATAGGTGATAGAAGGATCAGCTGCGCGGTCATCGGCGCCGAACCAAGGATCTTCAGCATACTCTGCGCGAAGCTCATTTCGCCGATAAAGTCGGCGGCAGGATGCAAGCGTCCTTCCTTGTCGAAGTAACGCAGCGCGTAGGGCTGGACTGGCACATCGGCCTCTATCGCCGCCTCGAACAAGTTCGCATGAAACGGCAGCAGATTGCCTTGCGCAGCAGTGGTGCCCTCCGGAAAGAACGCGACGTGCTCGCCCGCGTGCAGGCTGGCCACCAAACCTTGATAGATCCGTCGCACATCACGCAGCTTGCCGCGCGAAATAAAAATGGTGCCAACCTTCTCGCACAGCCAGCCGATTAATGGCCAGTCGCGGATGTCGGACTTGGCGACAAATCGGCAGGGGTGCATTGAATTGATCACGAATATATCGAGCCAGGAAACATGATTGGCGACGATGAGGGCACGCGGCGCATCGAGCGCGCCGCGATCATGAACGATGTGCAGTTCGACACGGCAAAGTACGAGGAGTTTGGCGGACCAGCGCTTGATATGCGCCTGGCGCCTCGCTGCATCAATCAGCGGAAACACCAGGGCGCAAATCAGTAAGCCCTGAAAGAGATGAAGGATGACTCGCAGTAAGCGAAAGAACACCATGCGCGAGGTTCAGCGCTCGAACGCCACATGTCCGGCGACAATGGTTGCCTTCACTTGCCCCGCCACCTCGTAGCCGAGGAATGGCGTGTGCTTGCCTTGGCTGGCCAGCGCTTTTGCGTCGATCTTCCAGCGTGCCGCGGGATCGAACACGCAGATATCGGCAATACTACCGACGGCCAGCTGGCCGGATGGGAGTCCAAGTACACGTGCGGCATCAACCGTCACCTTCCCGATTGCGCGCGTCAGAGGTTGCTGCGATTTGTCCAGGCATTCGTCTGCCCATTTCAGTACGAGCGGCAACAGTAGTTCCAATCCGGTTGCGCCAGCCGACGCCTCGCCAAACGGCAGCAGTTTTTCATCATCGTCGACCGGAGTATGGTCGGAGCAAATCACGTCGACCGTGCCGTCAAGCAGCCCCTGGCGAATGGCGTCGCGATCGCGCTGCGCACGGAAGGGCGGTGTCACGCGCGCATTGGAATCAAAGAAGCCGATGTCCGCATCGGTCATGTGGACATGATGTGCGCCGACATCGCAGGTTACCGGCAGGCCTTCCTTCTTGGCTGCACGCACGAGCTCCAGGCCGGCAGCGGAGGACATGCGGCACAAATGGACTCGGGCACCCGTCGCTCGCATCAACTCGAAAATCGTGTGCAGGGCGACGGTTTCGGCCATCACTGGCACACCGGGCAAGCCCAGCCGTGACGCAACTGGCCCGCTATGCGCAATTCCACCCTTACCAAGATGCGGATCCTGCGGGCGCAGCCACACTGTGTATCCGAATGTCCGTGCGTACTGCATCGCACGCAGTAACACGGTAGTGTCGAGGATCGCCTCTTCCGCTTGCGAAAAGCCGATGCATCCAGCTTCCGTCAGTTCGGCCATTTCGGTGAGTGCTTCACCTTTAAGGCCGACGGTCAATGCACCCAGCGGGTAAACATGCGCCTGATTCAATGTCTTTGCGCGATGCTTGAGCATTTCAACCAGGCCGGGCTCATCCAGTACCGGATCGGTGTCGGGAGGGCACACAAGACTGGTGACGCCGCCCTGCATCGCTGCCTGCATTTCCGACTCGAGGGTTGCCTTGTATTCGTATCCAGGTTCGCGCAGACGCACACTCAGGTCAACCAGACCGGGTGCAACGATCATTCCACTGGCGTCAATCATCTTGTCGGCCGCAAAGCCCTCCGGCACCTTCCCTATGGCGGCAATCCTGCCATCGGCGATATACAAATCTTGTTGCGCGTCAATGCCGTTGGCCGGATCGATCAGGCGGCCATTCTTGATGTGGAGTTTCATTGTGTTTTAGTTTCCCGCCAAAATACTCATCACCGCCATGCGCACCGCGATACCGAATGTAACCTGCGGCAGGATTACTGCCTGCGCCCCGTCGGCCACCGACGAATCAATTTCAACACCACGGTTCATCGGCCCGGGATGCATCACGATGGCATCCGGCTTGGCCAGTGCAAGACGCTCGGGCGTCAGGCCATAGCTCTTGAAGAACTCTTGCGCGGAGGGCAGCAAGGCACCCGTCATACGCTCATTCTGAAGACGCAGCATGATGATGACATCAACACCCTTCAGTCCTTCGTTCATGTCAGTGAAGACACGCACCCCCATCTGTTCCAGTCCGCCCGGCAGCAGGGTGCGAGGGCCGATCGCACGCACTTCCGGCACTCCCAGCGTGGTCAGTGCGTGGATATCGGACCGCGCGACCCGGCTGTGCAGAATGTCGCCGACAATCGCGACGGTAAGATTCGTGAAGTCCTTCTTGTAGTGCCGGATGGTGTACATGTCCAGCAGGCCCTGCGTCGGATGGGCGTGACGTCCGTCCCCCGCATTGACGACATGGACATGGGGCTGGTTGGTGTCAGTCAGGTGTTTGGCGATCAGATAGGGTGCACCGGATTGGGCGTGGCGCACGACAAACATGTCGGCGTGCATTGCGGCGAGATTATCGATCGTGTCGAGGAGCGATTCGCCCTTGCTGGTGCTGGATGCAGAAATGTTCAGGTTGATCACGTCTGCGGAGAGTCGCTTGGACGCAATTTCAAACGTGGTGCGGGTGCGTGTCGAGTTTTCGAAAAACAGATTGAACACGCTCTTGCCGCGCATGAGCGGCACCTTCTTCACCTCGCGGTCACCGATGCTGACAAACGAGGAAGCGGTATCGAGGATATGGTTGATGACCGCTTTCGGCAGGCCTTCGATAGTGAGCAGATGTTGCAACTCACCGTTCTTGTTCAATTGCGGGTTATGCATGGTCCACCGTGAGGGAGAAGCGGCCGTCATCGGCCCGTTTCAGCACGAGTTGCTGGTCATCGGCAAGTGTCACCGTGTCGGCAATGAAGTCCGCCGCAATCGGCAGTTCTCGCCCGCCACGATCTACCAGCGCAGCCAGCATGATTCTTGCCGGCCGACCGTAGTCAAAGAGTTCATTGATCGCGGCGCGGGTAGTGCGTCCTGTATACAAGACGTCGTCCACCAGCACGATGGTCGCGTTTTCGACTTCGAACGGAATGTGGGTCGGCTTGACTTCCGCGTGCAGGCCCTTTGCCGCGTAATCGTCGCGATAGAAGGACACATCGATGAAACCAAGCCGGTTGTCGAGCTGAAGATCCGCCGCAAGCCTTTCGGCCAGCCAGGCGCCGCCGGAATAGATGCCGACAATGGCGACGTTCTCCGCATGCGCAACACCGGCTTTGATGCGCTCTGCTAGCACCTTGTACAGTGCCTCGGCATCGAAGTTAGGATTCGGAATAGTCATTGAAGTATTGTTGCAAAATAATTGCGGCGGCTTGTGCATCGATGACCTCACCGCGCTTTTGAGGAATTACTGCAGATGAAAAACGTTCATCCACCAGTACCGTAGCGACACCAAAACGGCCATTCAACTGATTGGCGAAGCGCCGGCAGCGTACTGTCATTTCGTGCTCGGTTCCATCCGGATGACTCGGCAAGCCGACGATGCAGCGCTTCGGCTGCCATTGCTGAATCAATGCGGCGATCGCAGCGAATTTGGCGTCGTTGGTTGGCGCGGCAATCACGGTCAGGGGTTGAGCCTGCTTGAGCAAGGTATTGCCAACGGCGACGCCAATGCGCTTCAGGCCGAAATCGAAGCCCAGTACTGTTTCCACCAGACTCCCTTGTCAGGCGTGTCCGGCTTGACCGGCAAGCATCATCGGGTCGATACCCAGCAGCTTCATTGCTGCGGCGAAGCGTTCCTCAACCGGCGTATCGAAAATAATGGCTGGATCCGCACGGACCGTCAGCCAGCCATTGCGCGTAATCTCTTCCTCTAACTGCCCCGCGCTCCAACCCGAACAGCCTAGGCTGACCAGAATGCGTCGCGGTCCGTCGCCGACGGCCACTGCCTCAAGTACGTCCTTAGAAGTGGTCAGTACCACCTCGTCCGTCACCGGCATCGTCGATGAATAGTGTCCATGAGGGGTATGGAGCACAAACCCGCGCTCGACCTGTACCGGACCACCGAACATGACGGGCTGCTTGTCGATCGAGGGACGCCCCGGCGCAATTTCCAGGTTCAGTTCAATACGTTCGAACAAGACATCCATCGTCATATCCGTTGCCTTGTTGATAATTACACCCAAGGCACCTTCTGCATTGTGTTCACAGATATAGACCACGGCCCCGCCAAACATCGGATCGAGCATCGACGGCATGGCAATCAGGAAATGATCAGCCAGTTGCAGTTCGGGAACGGGCGCTGCATCGGCCGAAGAGGAAAAATCGGGAGCGTCCTGGGTGCGGCCAGGTCTTGAGGAAAACGGGCGTGTCTTACTATGTTTCACCATAGTGGCCATTTTATCAGTTTTAGTGCTCCCACCTCCTTTGGAAGGCGCAAAACAGAAAAAACGGCCTGAAGCCGCCTGACTCGCACTGAGTCCACTTCGGCCACGGCACTAAGGTATGGCAAAGATTGTTCAGCAAAAACAATCCACCTAAAAAAAAGGCCCGCACTCGTCGGGCGGGCCTTCATCTTTGCAGCTTTTCGCTTCAGGATACCGAAGCTTCCTTTTTCACGAAACCTGCAATCAGGCTAAGTAACAGGTCTTCCTGGTAAGGCTTGCCGAGATACTCATTCACGCCAAGTTCCAGTGCATAGTTGCGATGTTTGCTCGCAGTGCGCGAAGTAATCATGATGATTGGAATATGATTTGTCCGCGCATCACCTCGAACGTTTCGGGTGAGGTCGAATCCGTCCATGCGTGGCATTTCAATATCGACGAGCATGACATCCGGGGTAATCGATTGCAAATGCTCAAGGGCGTCCACACCATCCTTTGCCAGCACAACTTGGTAACCCTCACGCGTCAGCAGACGTTGCGTTACCCGGCGCACGGTCAGCGAATCGTCGACCACCATCACGATGTTTTGCGTCCTCAGGCCCTGCACCGGTTCGGAGGTCGGCGTCGACGGCTGATGATGTGCGGCGATCTCCGCCACTGCTCCCATTGACGAAGGCGCATCGGACGGCGTCAGTCTTGGCGCACGGATGTTTTCATGCGCTGCGCGTTGTGCCAGCGGAACCGGATTCAGAATCAGGACGATGTCGCCGGAACCGAGCACTGTTGCACCGGCAATCCCGATCAGACGCGCTAGTTGCGGGCCGATGTTCTTCACAACGACTTCGCGATTACCGATGATTTCGTCGATATGCACGGCAACCCGGTCGTTTCCGCTCTTAAGGATCAGCAAAGGTGAGTATTGCTGAGCAACGGGAGATGCCTGGTTATCCCCAAGCAGGGCCGACATGAAGTACAGCGGCACGCGCTGGCCTTGCCAGACCACCGCGCCTTCGTTATATGCTGCGGCGAGCGCGTTGGTCTTGAGCTGCTGCACCTGTTCCACGAGCACGGAAGGTACTGCATAAGTCTTGCCGCCGGTAGTGAGCAGCACGACCTGGGTCACGGCCAAGGTCAATGGCAGGCGAATCGTGAACTGCGCCCCTTTGCCAGATTCGGACCACGTCGAGACCCGACCTCCCAGCGCAGCCGCTTCAGAACGAACCACGTCCATACCGACGCCGCGCCCTGCAAGCTCCGTAATCTCCTCTGCGGTAGAGAAACCTGGATGGAAAATCAGGTTACGCACTTCCTCATCGGATAGTTCGGTATCGTTGGTCAGCAATCCTTGGTGAACAGCCTTGGAACGGATACGTGCAAGATCAAGGCCGCGGCCGTCGTCAGCGAACTGGATCACGACTTCGTTGCCTTCCTGCCGGATTTCAACCCGCAGTTCGCCAGTTTCACTCTTACCGGCAGCACGGCGTTCGTCACGTGATTCGATGCCATGGACGATCGCGTTACGGAGCAAGTGCTCGAACGGGCCAGTCATTTTTTCCAGCACGCTGCGATCGATCTCTACGGCACTGCCGCGGATATCGAGGTTGACGCGCTTGTCCATCTCCTTCGCCGCCTGGCGAGTCACGCGGAACAAACGCTCCGAGATGCTGGCAAATTGAACCATGCGCACGCGCATCAGGTCCTGCTGAAGGTCACGCGTAAGCCGCGCCTGTGTCGAAAGGTCGCCAACGGCACTGTCTAGGGTGCGGCTCAGGTTCTGATGCACGGAACTGACGTCGTTGACGCTCTCCGCCATCATGCGGGTAAGCTCTTGCAAGCGTGTAAACCGGTCAAACTCCAGAGGATCGAATTCACGGTCCGCAGAGTGCGCCATGCGCGAGGTAATCTGCGTTTCGGCCTGCATTTCGATTTCACGCAACTGATCACGCAAACGTGTAACGTTGTCGGTCAGTTCGGTCAGCGACATCTTCAAAGTCCCGACCTCTGTTTCGAGCTTCGAACGCGCAATGGACACTTCACCGGCCTGGTTCACAAGGCGGTCTAGAATGTCGGCACGTACACGCACCATCGGCACTGGCCCCGCTGGCGCGGCTACGGCACGCGTTGCAGCGGCGGGCATTGCCGGCATGGGCCTGTTTGCCTCCAGCGGCACCAACGGCGACAGCACGACCGCCTCCGGCTTCGCAACTTCCGTGGTCATCGCTGCCTTGGCAGTTGGCGCCGGCTCGCCATGTATAGGACTTTGCGCGGCCGCCTGCGGATTCTGCAACTGCTCGAACATGGCGAGTCCCTGGTCGTAGCGGATCAGCAAATCGTCGATCGCCAGTTCCGTAGGCGTACCGAGCCGCATGATGTTCTCGGTACGCGTTTCCATGTCATGCAAATGCTGGCCGAGCCGCATGGCGCCCGCCATACGCGCACTACCCTTTAGCGTGTGCAACAAACGCAGCATCGACTGCGGCAAGCTAAGGTTGCCCGGCTGAGCTTGCCATCCCCGCAGCTCGGTTCCGAGCTGCGGCAACATGTCACGCCCTTCTTCCAGGAACACAGGCAACAGATCCGCATCAAGTTCATCCTTCAGTACGAGCGCAGGATCCGCGCTCGCGTCAGTCGGGCTGGCGAATACCGGTTCCGCGAAATTCGTACCAGCGGCACTTTCCGCTGACGACACGGACGCTTCGGCAACGGCTTCATGCGCGTGTCCAAGTTCCGGCTCAGGCTCCACCGTGGCAGCGTCAGCTCCAAGCGGTGAAACTGATTCTTCACCGACCGTGTCAGCCGACTCACCAGCGACCGGCATCGACAAATCCAATGCAACGTGTTCGTGCTCTTCCGACCGGACTTCGATATCCCGGCGGATCTTGGCGAGATTACGCACATACTCCGGCTCATGCGCGGGCATTTCACCGAGGGCAAACTTCTGCAGCATCATCTTGAGCCGCTCGACGCTCTGTTCGACCGTATCGAATTCACTCGCCGTCAAGCGGACCGGGTTCCGGGAGAGGAACTGCAACACCATCTCCAGCGCGTGTGCCACTTCCTGCAATGCCTTGAAGCCCACCGTCGCGGAACTGCCAGCGAGGGAGTGCGTGGCGTGTACCGACTGGATGCTGACCTCGCGGTGCGGCTCATGGCGCCACTCGGCCATGTCCTGCGCTAGCACGCGAACGAGTTCATCGGTTTCGGCAATGTAAATGTTGTATAGCGGGAGGCTGATTTCCAGGTCACCGATGCGCTTGATGTTGTCGTCCGGCTTGGGCTGCGACTGCGGAGCTTGCATCGTGGGGAACTCGATCACATCCGCGATCGACACCGCAGGAACAACAGGTTCCACGGAGTCCTGAGCCAACGGCGCAGGCGCTGCTTCGGCTTCAGACACCGGCTTGGCCGCATTCTCGAACAGCGCAAAGTCAGCATCCGAAAGCTGGATTTCTTCAACTTGGGGGAGCACCGGGGCTTCGTCTCCGGGCACTTCCAACGCGATGTCGGACGGAGCGACGATATCGGTCAGTGCCGGCTCTGTCAGCGCCTCACCAGCACTCGCCTCTGCCGCGACCTCTAGAACATCCGACTCCTGAGCCAGGACGACTGGTATTTCGATCGAGGGCAGGTCGGCTGCCAGGGCTGGCGCTTCAATGGCAGTCACTGGCGGCACTTCCGCCACCACTTCGGTCACCGTTTTTGCCGCTTCGCCAGGGTTTGCGTCCGCCGGCACCGCCGCTTCCTCTTCATAGAAGAAATGTCCACCGGTCTTAACGCGCTCGGCAGCATTCACCAGCGCATGCGGCGTACGATCGGACCGGCCAAATTTCTTGAGGTCCTGAACCCAGACACCCAACAGTTCAGCGGCCTTTTCCAGCAATGCATAGAGATCCGCATCGCCAGCACGCGACTCCGACAGCCGGAGATTAAGGACCTGTTCGATGCTCCATGCAGCTTCGCCAAAAGCGACCAGTCCGACCATCCGACCGCTACCCTTGAGCGTATGGAAAGAGCGTCGCAGGGTTGTCAAATGTTCCTGGTTGTGCGGATGATTGCGGGACTCGGGCAAGGTGTGCGCAACTGCCTCAAGGACCTCTTCTGCCTCCGAAAGGAAGATTTCGAGCAGTTCTGCATCGATTGCCTCATCCGTTTCGGGCGCAACTACGGGTGGCAGCGGTTCGCTAGCCGGTGCGGCAGGAACAGTGGCAGTAATGATCTCCGCCAACGCTTCCTTTGAAGCGGAAAAATCCGGTCGCGCAAGGATTTCAATACCCGCTTTCGCGCGTTCCTTGCTTTCAGGGTCGTCAACCAGCGCCGCATTCACGCTGATCTGGGTAAGCGACTCCTTGAGCTTTTCCTGCAAGGCCTGATTATCCGGCTCAACTGTCAATGACTTCGCGAGTTCCGCGGATTGCTGCTGATGAAATGCAAGTTCGTCCTCAACCGTCGTTAAGGGACGAAAAGAGCGCTCCTTTGAAGGAAGCGCCTCCAGCTTCTCGACCGCCTCAATCACGGGGCCGCTGTTTTCTGGCGTGACATCGGATGCAGGATTGTGTTCGACCAGCTTTGCCTGGAATACACCCCGTTTCTCATCAAATGTGAAACGCTTCGCGCCGTTTTCAGACGGAAGCTGCAGCGTTTCGATAAAGAAGCTCAGCGCGCCGACATTCTGCGCGACCTTCTGGAACTCTTGCTCGTTAGGTGTATCTGCGCCTTCCGCAGCGAGGAAACGCTGAACCGCCGTCCGCGTGTGCTGGACGGTGCGCATTGCGTCGTCCTGGTCGAGAACCGCCAAAGCGCCCTCGATTTGGTGCAGGACGGTGTCAAGCTGTCCGAGGGATTCGCGCTGTGCCGGATCCCGGAAATACTCGTCCAGCATTTTCTCAACCTGACGCAGGCTGCTTTGCATCTCGCCGGCCAAGGCGATCATCGTCTGCCGTTGCTGCGCCTCGCGCGACATGTCGTCCAGCCAATCGGCACTCTGCGACGGGGTTTCGCCAGAAACGACCGACAGCAGGCGCGCGGTCAATGCATGCGCACGCTCGTCAAAGTTCTCAGGCAAGCGGCCAATATTGGCCAATGCGTTTTCGATGAACAGCAGGCTGGTTGCCATTTCCAGGCCCAGTGCATCCCCGGGCCTAGCATGCGCAGCATGTCGGGCGATGCCCTTCAGCTCGCGCAGCAACTTCGACAGCGGCTCCGAATTGAGTTTGGATCCGGCGTCCGCGAGCACGCGCATTTCATGCTCGAAGGTGTCCGCGACGCTGGCATCGCCGCCGGCAATCCGGTTCCACATATTCTTGGCATGCGACAGCCTTTCCTTGGCGGCCGCGAGCGCATCAACATCTACCTGTCCGTAGCGCTTCTTGTCGTAGTCCGACGGGACAAGACCGTCCAGTTGATAGGTCTTGCGGATTTGCTGGGCACGGGGCGACGGCTCTTTTGCCTTGGCGATGAAGAACAAGGCATCGCGCAGCAGGCGTTCCGCAATACTTGCCGAACCCTGGCTCAGGCGACGGATCTGCAGATTTATCCGGGCAAACAGCTGCTTGACGTAGATTTCGTTTTCGATCTGACCAGCGGCAACGGTCTCGGCAAGTCCATGCATCACCCACCAGAAGGCGCGCGCCTGTTGGTTACCCTGTGCCCGCTCGATTTGTGCAATGACGTCGCGCATCGCGCCGGCATTCGCCAACTCGGCCTTGCGGTCCGTGCTCTTCAGGAACGGAAGAAGTGCCCGCTCGAAGCGCTGCCGCAAGCTCACGTATGCCGCCGGGTCGACCGCACCGATCGCCTCTACTCCCGGAAACTGGGGACGAACAGCAAGGTTCGGGAAGAACAAGTCGGCCGGGTGGATGCGCTCTGCACCACGCGCTTCCAACAAGGCCCGATAGTAGGGGAATAGACGGACCGGCTGATGCGGCACACCGGACAGCAGCTCGTCAAGGTATTCGACCAATGCCTGGTAGCCGCCGTCGATGGTGCGAGCAAGTTCCAGTGAAAGTGGAAGCTGGCCAGCCTCAACGCGGTCAAGCAGGTCTTCCACGGTTTCGGTAATGATCGCCACACCGTCGACGTCGACGATCTGCAGTGCGCCATGCGCTTGGTGCAAATAACTCTTCGCATGATGCAATGAGGTCGTGCGCGCCTCGGCGTCCTGGGACACGGCCTCTGAAATCGCAGCTTTGGAACGATTCAGTGCTTCGCGGATTTCTCCCATCACCCAGGACAGCGGCCCGGTGTCAAAGTTATCCCGAGCACCTTGCGATGAGGTGGAATTGGGGGTGGTCATGACTGCCTCGCGGGGTCAAATGGCGGTGCTCAGTTCATGAGCGCCGCCGAACATCACTAATGGGCCATCCGTGTTAAACCGACTACTACACAAGTGTCAGGCAGCCACGCGGAAACGCGATACCGAGTTCTTGAGTTCTTCGGCCAGTTTGGACAGTTCGCGAATCGACTGCGCGGTCTGTTGCGTACCTTGCTGTGTTTGTTCGGTCACTGTCAGGATGTTCTGAATGTTTTGTGCAACACCGTTGGCGGAAGTCGCTTGCTGCTCGGTTGCAGCGGAAATGCTTTGAATCAGGTCCGCAAGCCGATTCGAAACGCTTCGGATCTCGGACAGTGCAGCACCGGCCGCATCGGACAGTTTCGCACCCTCGACCACACCCTGCGTCGATTTTTCCATAGCGGCAACCGCGTCGTGGGTATCGGTCTGAATCGTACGCACCAGCGCGCCGATCTGCTTGGTTGCTTCACCGGAGCGTTCCGCCAGTCGCTGAACCTCTTCCGCAACCACCGAGAAGCCTCGGCCTGCTTCGCCTGCGGACGCCGCCTGGATCGCCGCATTCAGCGCCAGCACGTTGGTCTGTTCGGTAATGTCGGAAATCAGCTCGGTAATTTCACCGATCTCCTGCGAGGATTCGCCGAGACGTTTGATTCGCTTAGAGGTTTCCTGGATCTGCTCGCGAATTTCATTCATGCCCTTGATCGCGTCTTCCACCGCCTTTGCGCCCTGTTCCGCAGCGGACACCGACTGGCGCGCCACCTCGGCGGATTCGTTCGCGGATTTCGATACATCGGTAATCTGCGCTGCCATTTCAAGTACGGCCTGGCCGGTTTCCTGAATCTCGCGCGACTGCTTTTGCGACGCGACCATCAGTTCGTTCGAAATGTCCTGCGCCTGGTTCGATGCAGCGGTAACCTGTTCAGCCGTCTTCGTCACGCGACCTACAAGGCCGCGAAGTTCTTCCACCGTATAGTTAACCGAGTCGGCGATTGCACCCGTAATGTCTTCCGACACCGTTGCCTGCACCGTCAAGTCACCGTCCGCCACTTCCTGCAGTTCGTTCATCAGACGCAAAATAGCGGCCTGGTTCTGGTCGTTTGCGCGCTTGGCTTCTTCTTCCTGCTTCAGCGCCTGGAGACGCTGGTCTTCCGCTTCCTGACGACGCTGATCAGCTTCCGTCGCGCGGTTGCGGCTGTCTTGCAACAGCACGAGCGCGGTACCCACCGAAGCCAACAGCGCTGCAATGGCACTAGCCACCATCATCCAGAACGACCAGTGAGCGGAGTCTTCATCGGCACGGTACGCTTTCTGCAACGTCGTAAGGCGCTGCTTGAGGGTCTCGTTCTCGGCAAAGATTAACTGCTCCGCCTGCTTAGCAGCGATGAAGTTCTGCAGGTTTCCGAGAATTGTCGCAACCGACGCCTGATACTCAGCAAATACCGTCTGCAGTTCGGTCAGCTTTTCACGCGTATCCTGATCCTTGGTGGCACTCAGGCGCAGCACTTCGCTGCCGTTCAGGAAGCCCTCGGTAATGTCGCGGAATGTATTTGTATCCTTGCCCAGCAAGAATGCCGTCTCCGGATTCACACCTTCGGAAGTCAGGAATTCGTTGGCGCTTCGGCCCAAACGCTGAGTCAACATGACCAGCTGACCGGCAGCCGAGATTTCACGCGGCGTCGCGCCACCTTGCGCTTTCAGGGTTGCGATCTGCTCGGTAAGCTCGAGCAGGACCGGGGAGAGTTCATTCAGTTTCTCGAGTGTTGCACCAAAGCCGGTCAGCTCTTTTTTCAGCTTCAGGATCGTTTCTGCGGCCTTGTCGGATTCACTCCACACCTTGCGGGTTTCATTGAGGAGCGCGGCCATGTCAGCGCTTGGCGCATCAATCTCACGGCCTTGATAGTCACCGCCCTTGGACAAGACGTTAAGGTCGTTATTGAATTCCTTACGACTTTCCTCCAGTTGTTTAAACGCCTCCAGGTTGCCCTGAATCGCGTTCGGCGCTGCCTTACCAATACGCTGGGAGTGCATCAGAGCATCACCGGCAATCTGGGTTTGGGTCGAAGCGATGATGGACTGATTGGAGTTGACCCAGACGAAGACCGCACCGAGGACAAGAGAGCCGCCGAGGCCCATCAGCAACACGCGCATCTGCTGCTGCAGTGGCAGGCTGCCGATCACCGGCAGACGGATATCACCGCTCTTCTGTAATGCGTCACCGATAAACGTCGCGTTCAGGTTGCGAGATTGAGGGGTTAGGGTATCAGGAGCAACAGCTGCACCCTGTGCCGAAGCATTGGATGCCGCTTCCTCAGCAAGCCCATCCTTGTTGCTCTTGGAAAAGAACGGTAGTTTAAACGCCATTACTGAGTCTCCTTGTAATTCTGCGAATGCTTAAAGCCCGGTTGAGCAGCTTGGCTGCTTATAAACCGACATGCAGAAATTGGGGGTCTTGCACAATTAAAGAAAGATTGAGTTCGGTCCAGACTTGGGATTCGCGGTCAAGATAGTGTTGCCCCGCCCACGGCGCCTCGCCGGTTTCGGAGAGCGGTTGCGGCTGCATTTCTGCAATGTTACGGAGGCCTAGAACACGCGATACCAGAAGTCCGCTATTGAAGGACAAAGCCGGCGCGAAGGCAATGATCCGGCTTTCCTTGTCGATGGGGGTCTGCGGCTGACCACGGAAATTGGCGAGGTCGACCACACTGATCAGATTGCCGCGGATATTAGTCAAACCCAGAAACCAGTCCTGGGTCAACGGAACCTTGGTGATGGAGCCGACGGACACGATCTCGCCGGCCTCCTGCAGGTTAAGCAGCCAACGGGTCTGCCCGATCATGACGCCGAGCTGACTGGTATGCGGCTGCGTGCCGCTGCTCGCCGCCTGCATGCGCTCCACGAGCTGCGCCTGAAACTCTCGCAGGCGTGTACGGCGCGAGCCGATGTCCGACTCTTTCATTGCGCCGCTTGATGCAAGCTCCGTAGTGGTTTGACGCATTTGCACTGCTTAACCGAGTGCCGCGATCTTCGACAGCAATTCTTGCGGGTCGACCGGCTTGACGATGTAATCGCGCGCACCTTGGCGCAAACCCCAGATGCGATCGGTTTCCTGATCCTTGCTGGTGCAGATGATGATCGGCACGTCCTGGGTTTCGGGATCACGTGCGATTGCGCGAGTAATCTGGAAGCCGTTTTGGCCAGGCATCACCACGTCCATCAAGATCAATTGCGGCTTGTCGGCTTTAACTTTCGCCAAAGCTTCTTCACCGTTTTCGGCGGTAGATACCGAAAAACCGTTCTTGACCAGAATGTCGGTCAAAAAATAGCGCTCTGTAGGCGAGTCATCCACCACAAGAATTTTTTGAATGGGCATGTTGCACCTTCTAATCCAGAGAAATTATTTGCAAAGTTGAGCCGTATGCTCACGCACAGTCTTGAGCAGACTGTCCTTCGTAAACGGCTTGGTGAGATATGCGTCGGAACCGACCATTGCGCCACGAGCCCGGTCGAACAAACCATCCTTGGAGGACAGCATGATGACCGGCGTGGAATGGAACTTGGCGCTTTTCTTGATGAGCGCGCAGGTCTGATAGCCATCGAGACGAGGCATCAGGATGTCACAAAATATCAGTGCCGGCCGGTGGTCGTTCATCTTGGCAAGGGCATCAAACCCATCATCGGCCAGAACCACTTGATAACCGGCTTGTCCCAGAAAGATCTCGGCGGAGCGACGAATAGTACTGCTGTCGTCGATGACCATGATCTTGAGACCGGATTTTTCCGAGGATGTTGTCATCAGGCAATCTCATTAAACGAGCATTCAATATACGGCCCAATTGTGACAAAAAGCAAGATGCATTAGAACAAGCCCTCGACTTAACTTTTGGTCACCGTGGTTTTTCTGCGAAATTTAACGGATTTGCAACAGTACCCGACAACACCTACACCGCTGTATTGCGGTTTTAAATTGCCACCATCTCGAAGTCTTCCTTGCGTGCTCCGCACTCAGGGCAGGTCCAGTTCATCGGCACGTCGACCCAGCGCGTTCCCGGGGCAATACCCTCTTCGGGCAAACCGGCTGCCTCATCGTAGACCCAGCCGCAAATCAAACACATCCAGGTCTTGAATTCCTGACTCGACGTTTCGTTATTACTCACAGTTGCCTGCCCTTCAATCAAGTAAAATGCAAAGTCGAATATCTTAATCTACCGGCCGTGCAAAACCAAACCTCTCCCCTGATCCTGACTTTTGGTGCAGCCGACCCCGTCGGCGCAATCGGCATCCAGGCGGACCTCGCGTCATTTGCTGCAATGGGATGCCATGGCTTGTCGGTCCTTACCTCCATATTGATTGGCGATACCGCGCGGATCGAAGACGTGCAGGTCGTGGACGCCGACTGGGTGGCAGACCAGGCACGCGTCGTGCTGGAAGATATGCCGGTTGCGGCATTCAAAGTCGGCGCCCTCGGCAGCATAGAAAACGTCTCCGTCATCGCAGAAATCGTTTCGGACTATCCGGACGTGCCGCTGATCCTCGATCCTTTCATTAGCGCCATGCCGGACCAGGGCCAGGAAGGCGAGGATATGCTGCTGGCCATTCGTGAACTTTTGGTTCCGCAGACCACGCTGCTACTTGCCTCCGCCGTCGAACTTGCGCGTTTCGCTGAAACGTGGCGCGAGCCGTCATCGGAAGACACTCTCGCAGTGGATGCGATGAGGATCATCGATATGGGCTGCGAATACCTGTTCGTGACCGGCACGCCAAGTGATGTACATGACGTCGCCAATACGCTGTTCGACGAATCCGGACTTGTCCGCCGGGATACCTGGCAAAGGTTGCCGGGCTCTTTCAGCGGCGCCGGCAGTACCCTATCCGCTACAATTGCGGCCATGCTGGCCAATGGTGTCGACGCACCGGAAGCCGTGTTCGAAGCACAGGAATTCACGCATGCCGCGCTTGCCAACGCACATCGACTCGGGATGGGGAAACTGACCCCGGACCGCTACTTCTGGGCCAAGGAACCTGACCCGGCCTCCAATCCATAAACCTCTTCTTTGCTTCTTTGCGTATGACTTCCAAGAACGACACACTCTTTGCCCGCGCCCAAATCAGCACGCCGGGTGGCGTCAATTCGCCGGTGCGCGCCTTCCGCTCGGTTGGCGGCACACCGCGCTTCATCACCCGTGCCGAAGGTCCGTATTTCTGGGATGCGGACGGCAAGCGTTATATCGATTACATCGGCTCGTGGGGTCCGGCGATTGTCGGCCACGCCCATCCGACCGTCATCAAGGCGGTGCAGGAAGCTGCGGCGCGCGGGCTGAGCTTTGGCGCTCCGACTGAAGGGGAAATCGAAATGGCAGAGGAAATCTGCCGCCTGCTTCCTTCCATCGAGCAGGTTCGCCTTGTGTCATCGGGCACTGAAGCGGCAATGAGCGCCTTGCGTCTGGCGCGCGGCGCTACCCGTCGCGACAAGATCATCAAGTTCGAGGGCTGCTACCACGGCCATGCCGACTCCATGCTGGTGAAGGCCGGCAGCGGCCTGCTTACTTTCGGCAATCCGACATCGGCCGGTGTCCCGGAAGACTTTGCCAAGCACACGCTGGTACTGGACTACAACAACCCGCAGCAACTGGAAGACGTGTTCCAGAAGATGGGCAACCAGATCGCCTGCGTGATCGTGGAACCGGTGGCAGGCAACATGAACCTCGTTCGTTCCACGCCGGAATTCCTCCAGACGATGCACCGCCTGTGTACCCAACACGGCGCTGTGCTGATTTTTGACGAAGTCATGTCGGGCTTCCGCGTCGCGCTGGGCTGTGCACAGTCGCTCTATGGCATCACGCCGGATCTCACCGTGCTCGGCAAGGTGATTGGCGGCGGCTTGCCGGTTGCGGCTTTTGGCGGACGCAAGGACCTGATGAAGCATCTCGCGCCGCTCGGCCCGGTGTATCAGGCGGGCACGCTGTCCGGCAATCCTGTTGCCGTGGCTGCAGGCATGAGTACGTTGAAACTGATTCAGGCGCCTGGTTTCTATGAGTCCCTGACAGCACAGACGTCGAAACTGGCGAGCGGTTTGACCGATGCAGCAAAGGCTGCCGGTCGGGCATTCTGTGCCGATTCGGTGGGTGGCATGTTTGGCCTGTACTTCGCCAAACAGATTCCGGGAACGTATGGCGAAATGATGGCTTGCGACAAGGACCAGTTCAACGCGTTCTTCCACGCGATGCTGGACTTGGGCGTATATCTGGCTCCCTCCGCATTCGAAGCGGGATTCGTATCGGCACAGCATGATGACGCCGTGATTAACGCAACAGTGGACGCGGCGCGCAAGGCGTTTGCTGCCCTGGCCTAACAGACTGACATTCAGGACACCCCGGGCGCTTGCTGGTGTCCGGGCTCCCGTCTCACTCTTCCTTACTTCAACCAGCCACGACGCCGGAAGTACCAGAACGGCGCAACCGCGCTTCCTACCATCAGCGTCAGCGCAAACGGATAGCCAAAATTCCAGTTCAGCTCCGGCAGGATCCGGAAGTTCATCCCGTAAATGCTCGCAATGAGCGTAGGCGGCAGGAATGCGACGGACGCGACTGAGAAGATCTTGATGATCTTGTTCTGGTTAATGTTAATGAAACCGACGGTCGCATCCATCAGGAAGTTGATCTTGTCAAACAGGAAGGCGGTGTGGCCGTCGAGTGATTCGATATCACGCAAGATCTGGCGCGCTTCTTCGAATTGTTCGGCATTGAGCAGGCGGCCGCGCATCAGGAAGCTCACTGCGCGGCGGGTATCCATCATGTTGCGACGAATTCGCCCGTTCAAGTCTTCTTCTTGTGCAATCGCGTTAAGCGCTTCGGCTGCATCCTGGTCCGTCAATTCTTTCTGCAAGACTCGACGGCTAACCTCTTCCAAGCTCTGGTAGATACCTTCGAGCGCGTCCGCTGAGTACTCGGCATCGGTCGCATACAGGTCGAGCAACACATCCTTGTAATCGCCGATCGATCCTGGCCGGGAGCGCGCGCGCATGCGCACCAGCCGGAATACCGGCAGGTCATCGTTGTGCACCGAGAACAACATGTTGCGGGCAAGGATGAACGCCACGGTGACCACACGTGAAGGGCCGTCGTCTTCTTCCAGGAGGAAGTCGGTCCGCAGATGAAGATCGCCGTTCTCTGCCTCGTAATAGCGGGCCGAAGCTTCAATGTC
>DASRXG010000040.1:0-7197 GCA_035654275.1 Noviherbaspirillum sp. | reverse complement strand
GTTCCGGGTTCGGGAATTCCGCCCGCAGGGTGACCGCGCCGGAGCTTTCGTCGACGGTCAGGTCGGAAAACAGCAGCTTGCCCGCATGCGGATAGGGGCGGCCGTCTTCGGTAACGAGCGTCACCTTGGCCTGTCCCTGGCCGACACGCTTGAGCTGGCCGCTTGCCATCGCGCGTTGCAGTTGCAGCACTTCGGTCGCGGATTGGGTCAGGTTTACATAGATCGGGTCGATCTGCTGGATGGTTGCGAGCGGCGTGGCTTCGCCCTGGCCGACCAGTGCGCCTTCGGTCACCTGCGCGCGGCCGATGCGGCCGGAAATCGGCGCGGTAACGGTCGCGTAACCGAGGTTCAGGCGAGCCGTCTCGACTGCGGCCTTGGCGGCGGCGACATCGGCGGTGGCCTGTTTCTGCGCCGTCTGCGCTTCGTCGAACTCCTGCTTGCTGACGGCCGTGGTTTCCACGAGCGGTTTGTAGCGCTGGACCTTCAGGTTGGCTTGCGCGAGGTTTGCTTCGGCTTTTGCGAGGGTTGCTTGCGCACTGTTATATGCCGCCTGGTACGGGCCGGGATCGATGCGGAAGAGCAACTCGCCTGCTTTGACATCGCTTCCTTCACGGAATGCACGCTTGAGAACGATGCCTGGCACGCGGGCGCGCACTTGTGCCACGCGCGTCGCTTCCAGACGGCCGGGCAGTTCCGTGGTCATCACGACGCGCTCCGGCGCAACGGTAACGATCGCCACTTCGGGCGGCGGCATGCCTGCACCCTGCGCATTTGCGCTTGGTATCTTGTCGCCGCATCCGGCTAGCAGGGAAAACATGCACACAACCGCGGCAGCGCGCGGAACATGACGAAGCGGGTTCATACGTTCTCACTTGAAATACAGGTTGTACTGTGGCAGCGGGTCGAGCTGGAAGTTGACCGCGGTCATGCGAAGCGCCACAACGGGAGTGCGCAGGTTCTAGTTCTGCCGCGCTCGGGGTATTATACATACATGCATGAATGTATGTTTTTCGTAGTGTATCGAAGCCGGCGCCAGCAGGCCGATCATACCTCCAACCGCAAAATTTCGTTTTAACATGGCCCGAAGCACGAAAGAAGAAGCGCTTGAAACACGCAACCGCATCCTCGATGCGGCCGAAGATGTCTTTTTCGAGAAAGGCGTGAGCAGGGCATCCCTCGCCGACGTCGCGAGCGCAGCGAACGTCACGCGCGGCGCGATTTACTGGCACTTCAAGAACAAGACCGATCTGTTCGACGCAATGTGCGAGCGTGTGCGGCTGCCGATGGAAGCGATGGTCGAAGCCAATGGCGAGGCCGGCGGGCCGGATCCGCTAGGGCAACTGCGTGCGACCTGCGTATTCCTGTTCAAGGAAACGGTCCGCAATCCGCACTCGCGCAAGGTGTTCGACATCATGTTTCACAAATGCGAGTTCGTCAGCGAGGACGACCCGATCCTGATCCGTCAGCGGGAATGGTTCCTGAAGGGCTCGAAGAACCTGGAGCGTATTTTGCGCAACGCCATATCCAAAGAACAGCTACCGGCCGACCTTGATGTGCGGCTGGCAGCGACTGCCATGCATGCGCAGATTGATGGCCTGCTCAATAACTGGTTGTTCTCGCCCAACAGCTTCAATTTGGCCAGCAATGCGGAAAGGCTGGCTGATACCTGCATCGATACAGTGCGTTTTGCACCCTCCCTGCGAAAGCAGCCTGCGAGATGCTGACTCCCCTGCGGTGCCATTTTTGAGCGACAAAACCCTTGAAACTTTAGGGTTGATTCCTTGTGCGCCGCAGCGTGAAAAAGTTTCCTGATATCACTATTTGACAAAAATACCTCGGCTAGAATATTGATCCACGTCATCTTCTTGGTATGTGAGGGTGGCAGGGAAAGATGCCAAAAGATGTCGTTATCGACTTCCTTGCGGATCGTCGTCAACTCCTGCAAGGGCGGAGAACATGCTGAACTGGGCTGTTTGTATGAGGGCGCCAATCCCGCTGCTACGGATCACCGGGCTGTGCACGTTGGCCTTTGCCGTTATGGGGCAGGGCACGGCGCAGGCGAGTGAAAAACAGCTCGACCTCGCGGCGATGCCGATCGAGCAACTGCTGACGCTGGAGGTCTACAGCGCATCCAAGTTCGTGCAAAAGCGCAGTGAGGCGCCTGCCACCGTGTCGGTCGTTACCGCTGCCGACATCAAGGCCTTCGGCTGGCGCAACCTTGCCGATATCCTGCGCAGCATGCGCGGCCTGTATGTGACCGACGACCGCAACTACAGCTATCTGGGCGCACGCGGATTCTTGCGTCCCGGCGATTACAACACCCGTTTCCTGTTGCTGGTGGATGGCAACCGGAGCAACGATTCGGTCTATGACCAGGCGGCGATCGGTAGCGAATTCATCCTCGATGTCGACCTGATCGATCGCGTGGAGTTTGTCTCCGGTCCCGGCTCATCAATCTACGGCGCAAACGCTTTCTTCGGCGTTATCAACATCATTACCAAACACGGACGCGACATGCTCGGACCGCAAGTGGCCGTCGACGTTGGCAGCCATGGTGCACGCAAGGCGAGGGCGAGCTTCGGTAGCCGGGACAAGCAGGGGGCTGAGTTTCTGATATCCGCGAGCGGGTTTCGCGACGATGGGAAGGATCTGTATTTCCCCGAGTTCGACACTCCGGCCAACAACAACGGCGTCGCTCGACGACTCGACCACGACAGGGGGGAGAGCGTCTTCATGAAGGGCGCGATGGGGCCATTTTCCCTTTCGGTTGCGCATAGCGAGCGCCGCAAAGGCATTCCCACCGCCGCGTTCAGCCAGGTCTTTAATGACCCCCGCTCGCATACGGTCGATACGCAGAGTTCCGTCGATTTCGGATACCGCGCCGAACTGGGTTCGCAGACGGAACTGTCGTCGCGGCTGTATTGGGGGCGGTACGACTACGATGGCGACTATGTTCCCCAGGACGATCCGGCCATGGTGAATCGGGATGGTGCCCGCGCGCGCTGGTGGGGCGGCGAAGCAAAACTGGTTACCAGCCGCTACGCCGGGCACAAGCTGGTGCTCGGAGCGGAATACCGGCGCGACTATCAGCGCGACCAGTTCAATTTCAATGTGGATCCTTATCAGGTCCTCCTGCAGGACGACAGAGGCGGCTACCGGAGCGGCGTCTATGCCGAGGACGAAATCGTCTTGCGCGAGAACCTGCTCTTTAATGCCGGCCTGCGTTACGACCATAACGGTTCGCCCAGTGAAGGCGCCGTCAATCCGCGGCTGGCGCTCATTTACAGGGCGAGCGAGGCGACAACCTTCAAAGGCATCTATGGAACCGCCTTTCGCGCACCCAATGCCTATGAACTGTACTACCAGGTCTTGAGTGAGGGCGGGCAAAAAGCGAATCCCGACCTGGAATCCGAACGCATCCGCAGCGTCGAGCTGAGCGCCGAGCACTATCTGTCCGCCGATGCGCGAGTGACGGCGTCGGTGTTCCGCAATAAGGTGTCCAACCTGATCAGCCAGGCATGGGACCCGGTCGAAGAGCTGCTCGTTTTCCAGAACACGGACAAGGCGACAGCGCATGGTGTGGAACTGGAGTTCGAAAAAACATGGAAAGGCGGGGCGCGGCTGCGTACCAGCTTCAGCCACCAGCATGCGAAGGACGGAGTGACAGGCGAGCAGCTGGTGAACTCTCCACGTCGCCTTGCCAAGGTCAATTTGTCCACGCCGTTGTTGCGGATGGCCTGGCGTGTTGGCGCCGAGGCGCAGTATGTCGGACCTCGCAAGACACTGCAGGGAGAAACAGGAGGATACTGGCTCGCCAACCTGACGATCGCTTCGCTGCGCCTCGCGCCGGGGCTGGAAGCATCGGCGAGTGCCTACAATCTGTTTGATCGCCGGTACGCCGATCCCGGTGGGGCGGAACATGTGCCGTTGGACGCGATACGGCAACCCGGTCGCGAATTCAGGCTCAAGCTGGTTTACACGTATTGATGCCGGTGATGACTTCAGATGCGATGGCCCGGATGATGCACTGCGTGGCGGTGGCAATGTTCTTGCTGCCGTCGGCCTCGTATGCGCAACGGGTGCCGGAGTATGAACTGAAGGCGGCATTTGCCTACAACTTCGTGCTGTTTACCGAATGGCCGGCAGACACTGTTTATGAAGGCGGAACCTTGAACATCTGCATCAATCCCAACAGCGCAATGCGTCCGTCGCTGAACTCACTGCAAGGAAAACCTGCCAAGGGGAGAAAGATCTTGATCCGCGCCCTCGCTGTCCCTGACGATATCCGTTCCTGCCACGTCCTGTTCATCGACAGCACCGACAGCGAGCGTTGGCTACAGATCGAAAGGCACTTGCGCAACGCCAGCGTCCTCACGATTTCAGATGAGGACGGCAGCCCGGAAGGCGGCATCATCGAGCTGTCCTCCGACGGCAACCGCGTAGTGTTCGATATCGACATGAAAAAAGCGCGCAACGCCAGGCTCGTACTGAGTTCCAAGTTGTTGCGCCTGGCGCGGGCGGTCCAATGAGAAAGCGCCCACTGTCGCCGCCTCCCCGTCTTGGACGCTGGATGGAGCTCGCCAATCTCGCGACGGCCGGAGCGGCATTACTTGTGGCCAGCATTCTGCTCATCGTGTTCCAGTTCCTCTCGCTGCGCAATGCATTGCTCGAGGACCTGCACGTGCAGGCAAAGATCATTGGCGAGAACAGCGCCGCGGCATTGTTGTTCAACGACAGCCGGGCGAGCACCGAAACACTGGCGGTGCTGGCAGCCTCGTCCAGCATCGAGGCGGCCGGCGTCTTTACGCCCGAAGGCAAGCTGCTGGCATCGTTCCGGCGTGATGGCGTAAAACCCATCGCGATGCCATCGTCGTCACTCATCGAGGATACGCACCGCTTTGGCTTCAACCATGTCGAGCTCGCACGTGGAATCGATTTCGATGGCTCCACGATCGGGCTGGTCGCGGTTCGTGCCAGCCTCGATCGGCTGTACACGCGGCTCGTCGGATACGCCGGCCTGACGCTGGCCGTGGCATTGGGCTCGCTCGCTGTTGCCTACATGCTGGTTGCGCGCATGCGCCGCGTGGTGAAGCGGACCGAGGCGCATCTCGAATATCTGGCGCATATCGATTCGGTGACGAGCCTTCCGAACCGCCATGCATTCAACGAAAGGCTATCGGCCGCCTTGTCGCGCGTCGACGAATTCGGCGGCGGCACCGGACTGCTGCTGCTTGATCTCGATAACTTCAAGATCGTCAACGATACGCTGGGCCACCATTGCGGCGACCTACTGCTCAAGCTGGTGGCGCAGCGCCTGCTGGAATGCCTGCGCGGTGGCCATGTGCTTTGCCGCATCGGCGGCGACGAGTTTGCGATCATCCTCGAATCCTCGACAGATATCGAAGGAGAGGGGCTGGCGGAGAAAATTCTCGTCGCGCTGTCTGCCCCCTTCGACGTGGATGTTCATGAGATCTACGTGACGGCCAGCGTCGGGATCAGTATTTATCCGGACGACGCCGCCGATATGGAGACGCTGACGCGGCATGCGGACAACGCGATGTACCAGGCCAAAAGCAAGGGAAAGAACGCCTACGAGAAGTTCCATCCGGAGCTCAACCAGCGCGTACAGAAGCGGCTTTCCATCGAGAACAGCTTGCGCAAGGCACTGGAGCGGCGAGAACTGGTCCTGTATTACCAGCCGCAGGTGAGCCTGCGTGACGGCCGCCTGGTGGGAATGGAAGCGCTGTTGCGATGGAACAGTCCGGAGCTCGGCATGGTCAGTCCTCTCGAATTCATTCCGGTGGCGGAGGACAGCGGACTGATCGTGCCCATCGGACGGTGGGTGATGCACTCGGCATGCAAGCAGATCGCCGCGTGGCGCGATGCCGGCTTGGGCGCGGTGCAGGTATCTGTCAACCTGTCCGCACGGCAAACCAAAGACAGTCACCTGATGCACGACATTCTCAGCGCATTGCGCGAGAACGACATTCCGCCAAGCCAGCTTGAACTTGAGATCACCGAGACGGTGCTGATGGAGAATGTGCATGCCAACGTTGAACTTCTGCATCGATTGCAGGCTGCAGGCATTCGCCTGTCGATTGATGATTTCGGCACCGGGTATTCCTCGATGGCCTACCTCAAGCGATTCCCAATCGACCAGGTGAAGATTGACCGTACGTTCGTCCGCGACATCCCGGGCAACGGGGATGACGAGGCGATCACCACCGCGATCATCGCGATGGCACACAGCCTGGGCCTGTCTGTCGTTGCGGAAGGCGTGGAGACGGGACAGCAGCTCGCTTTCCTGCGCGATGCCGGTTGCGACATCATGCAGGGCTATTACTTTGCCGAACCGCGGCCGCCCGAGCAGGTGACCGCCTTCCTCAAGAGCCGCGCAGCGCTACTCGAACCGGCGCACGCTGCACGTTAAAGCCATTCCTGCGTGATCGTGCCAGGCAGGAATGGCTCCAGCGATCTAGCGAGGTGCCGATGCCGTCAGCCTGAAGGAGCCGACCAACTGCGACTGTTTCACTGCCTGTTCCTGCAGTGTTTCGGCCGCCGCCGCGGATTGTTCCACCAGCGCGGCATTCTGCTGCGTGATCTCATCCATCTGCGTGATTGCCTGGTTCACCTGTTCAATCCCGGCGCTCTGCTCGCGGCTGGCCGACGTGATCTCGTCCATGATTTCCGTAACATGGCGCACGGATGAAACGATCTCATCCATCGTTTTGCCGGCATGCTCGACCAACCTGTCGCCAGCTTCGACCTTCTCGACCGCATCGTTGATCAGAAGCTTGATCTCCTTTGCAGCTGCGGCAGAGCGCTGCGCCAGATTGCGCACCTCGCTGGCGACCACCGCAAAACCGCGCCCCTGTTCACCGGCGCGTGCAGCTTCGACTGCGGCGTTCAGTGCAAGGATATTGGTCTGGAAGGCGATGCCGTCGATGACACCGATGATCTCGGCGATCTTCTGCGAGCTGTTCCGAATGGAGCCCATGGTTTCGACCACCTGGCCGACTGCTTCTCCGCCTTTGACGGCAATGGCCGACGCTGATTTCACGAGCGTGTTGGCCTGAAAGGCGTTGTCGGAGTTTTGCTTCACGGTGCTGGTCAGCTCTTCCATGGAAGAGGCCGTCTCTTCCAGCGAACTGGCCTGCGACTCGGTACGCGCGGACAGGTCGGAATTGCCGGCGGCAA
>DASRXG010000039.1:0-17036 GCA_035654275.1 Noviherbaspirillum sp. | reverse complement strand
CGTTCGCACGCCTGCACGATTTTCCGCCGTAAATCCTCAGAATAGGGAGCTGCCATGATTGCACCATCGGCATTACAGGTATCTCCCTATGAGCTGCAGTCCGGTTTGACGTTCCATTTGCTTTTATGAAATATGCTCTAGAGCATAGAGCAGCAAAAGTGAAGTCGCAGGTTTGCACTCCATTCCCTTGGCAGGCCAGGGACGGAACGCATTCGCCTTGTAGTTTTAGATGCTCCACTCTCCGCCAGTACGGGAGGAACCGTAGGAGGGTTCTTGGACAAGATCACGTAGGAACATTTGATTCACCCACTAACCTGGCCGAAGCACTTACGTTGGCGCTCATGAGCTTCTATTCCGGCGATGGAGCCAGATATGCCATCACGGACAAGAAAAAGTCTGGCAGTACAGGGTCACGCGCCCCAACTCAATCAGATCGCCATCGTGCAAGAAGTGCTTCTTCACAGGTTGGCCGTTAACCTTCGTCCCGTTGGTGCTGTCTAGGTCCTCCAATAGTGCATCACCCTGAACGATTGCAATAACGGCATGCTCACTGCTGATTGCTTGGTCCTCGAGCACAATGTCGTTCTGAGGTGCCCTGCCAATGGAAATTCGCTCCTTATCCAGAACAACTACCTGCAGCACCCTTTCGCGGCTCGCAACCGTTATCCGCACCCGATTCTTTCCCATCGAAATCCTCACGGCTTAGGAAATCCACTTCCGAATGCGACCAAGCAGGCTCGGTTCGTCCTCTATCGCCGATTGCCCTTCTCTCATCAAGATGACTGAAATGTTGTCATAACCGCCATTGGCGTTGGCAAGCTCGATGAGGACATTACAGGCCTCCTCCAATGACGACTCGTGCTCAGAAAGTGCTGTGAGTATTTCCGCGTGCGTCAACATGTCAGAGAGGCCATCCGAACAAAGGAGGAAAGTGTCGCCTGGCTCGGTGGAATAAGTGTTTTCCTCCACCTCCATGTCGGGACCGACACCAACGGCGCGCGTGACGAGGTTCTTGTTTTGGGCAAAGCGAGCCCACTCTGGATGAACCAACCCGGCGTCGATCTGCTCCTGCAGGAGCGAGTGATCACGTGTCAGCTGAACAAGTTCGCCTCGCCGCAGACGATATGCGCGCGAATCCCCGACATGAGCAATGGTGACTGCATGATTGCCAAACACTGCAACAATAATTGTTGTCCCCATGCCAGCGTGCCCAGCTTCAGCGCTCGCCGCCTCCAGAATTGCAGTGTTCGCCATTTGAATGGCGTCGTTAAGCACTTGCCCCACCGGCCGCATAGGCGCCTCACGTGGAACCCGCTCTTCGACGCCCCTAGGTACAAGCTCCTGCTCCAACGCGACTCTTACAACCTCGGCGGCCATACTGCTGGCAACTTCTCCAGCACTATAGCCGCCCATGCCGTCGGCGAGAACTGCAAATCCATGCGATGGGCTGACAGCGATACAGTCTTCGTTCTGTTGGCGCACACGCCCTGTGTCCGTCCTTGCAGCGAATTCGAGTCTGAGGTCATTGGCCATATATAAATTATACGTGGACGCGTACTTTGAAAGCAGAGGCTAAGTAGCCAGGAAAGTACCAGAGCCCCCGCTCGAAACACGCATACATGCCTTTATGGCCTTGGCGCCAATTACCAAGGTAGCGATTCTCGTGCACCTATCTTCAAATTGCCATACGAAGCGCAGGTAACTCACCCTGCGGCACATGGCTCTTCGCGGCATCCTGACGCTTGGACGGGAAGAAGATGCCACAAGGCATTTTTGGCACAGCGACCTACATTGGCGGCACAATAAGGACGAAATGGCTCCGGGGTGCTCCAAAATAAATGGGGGAGCCGAAGCTCCCCATTTTTATGCAACTTAACGCGTTCAGTCGCGCTGTTATTACAGCACCGACTTCAGCAAACGCCCCATCTCCGATGGGTTCTTAGTAACCTTGATGCCGCAGGCTTCCATGATTTCCAGCTTGGCTTGCGCAGTATCAGCACCACCGGAGATCAACGCGCCGGCGTGGCCCATACGTTTGCCCGGGGGAGCAGTAACGCCAGCGATAAAGCCAATGACCGGCTTCTTCATGTTGTCCTTGATCCAGTGAGCAGCGTTGGCTTCGTCCGGTCCGCCGATCTCGCCGATCATGATGACCGCATCGGTGTCAGGATCGTCGTTGAACATCTTCATCACGTCGATGTGCTTCAGACCGTTGATTGGGTCGCCGCCGATACCGACTGCGGAGGACTGGCCCAAGCCAAGTGTGGTCAGTTGCGCGACGGCTTCGTAAGTCAGCGTGCCGGAGCGGGACACGACGCCGATACGGCCTTTCTTGTGGATGTGGCCCGGCATGATGCCGATCTTGATTTCTTCCGGCGTGATCAACCCCGGGCAGTTCGGTCCGAGCAGCAAGGTCTTGCTGCCAGCCTTCTTCATCTTGTCCTTCACCATCAGCATGTCACGGACCGGGATGCCTTCGGTGATGCAGATTGCGAGGTCGAGCTCGGCTTCGACGGCCTCCCAGATGGCGTCAGCTGCACCTGCCGGCGGAACGTAAATGACGGAAACTGTAGCGCCGGTTTTTTCCTTGGCTTCCTTGACGTTGGCAAAAATCGGAATACCTTCGAAATCCTCGCCTGCCTTCTTCGGGTTGACGCCTGCGACGAAGCAGTTCTTGCCGTTGGCGTAGTCGCGGCAGCCGCGGGTGTGGAACTGGCCGGTCTTGCCGGTGATGCCTTGGGTGATGACTTTGGTGTCTTTGTTGATCAGAATCGACATGTTTCTTCCCTCAATTATTTACCGTTGGCCGCAGCAACGACCTTCTGGGCTGCTTCTTCCATCGTGTCGGCGGAGATGATCGGCAGGCCGGATTCAGCCAGCATCTTCTTGCCGAGATCTTCGTTGGTGCCCTTCATGCGGACGACGAGCGGCACGCCAAGGGAAACCGCCTTGGAGGCTGCGATCACGCCTTCAGCAATAACGTCGCAACGCATGATGCCGCCGAAGATGTTGACCAGGATGGCCTTCAGGCCCGGATTCTTCAGCATCAGCTTGAATGCTTCGGTCACTTTCTCGGTGGTGGCACCGCCGCCGACGTCGAGGAAGTTGGCCGGTTCGCCGCCGAACAGCTTGATGGTGTCCATGGTCGCCATGGCCAAACCGGCGCCGTTCACCAGGCAGCCAATGTTGCCGTCGAGGGAGATGTAGGCGAGGTCAAATTTGGATGCTTCGACTTCGGCCGGATCTTCTTCGTCGAGGTCGCGCATCGCGACGATTTCCGGATGACGGAACAACGCGTTGGCGTCGAAATTGAACTTGGCGTCAAGGGCGATCACCTTGCCGTCGCCGGTCAGGATCAGCGGGTTAATTTCGGCCAGCGAAGCGTCGGTTTCCCAATATGCCTTGTACAGACCTTGCAGTTGCTTGCGCGCGTCGGCGATGGAGCCGGCGGGAACGCCAATCTTGGAAGCGATCGAATCAGCGTCGGCGTCGGTCAGGCCGGTTGCCGGATCGATGATGATCTTGTGAATGAGCTCAGGGTGCTTCTCAGCGACTTCTTCAATGTCCATGCCGCCTTCGCTGGATGCCATCAGCACCACGCGCTGGCTGAGACGGTCGGTGACCAACGACACATACAATTCTTTCTTGATGTCAGCGCCTTCTTCGATCAAGAGGCGACGCACCTTTTGGCCTTCCGGACCGGTTTGATGCGTGACGAGCTGCATGCCCATGATGGCGTTTGCATAGTCTTTGACCTGGTCGAGCGATTTAGCGACTTTCACGCCACCGCCCTTGCCGCGACCACCCGCGTGGATCTGAGCCTTGACGACCCAGACCGGGCCTCCAAGAGTCTCGGCCGCCTTGACCGCTTCTTCAACGGAAAAGCACGGGATACCGCGCGGAACCGTCACTCCGAACTTACGGAGGATTTCTTTGCCCTGATACTCATGGATTTTCATGCGAGCTTCCCTTCAGACTCTTATTGAAAAAAACAAACTTGGTTGAAACTAACTGGATTCGGAGACTTCCTGAGGCTTAACCGCCCAGCGCGGATAATATTGTGCGACCGCTTCGCCGTCGGAACGCAGGGCGTGACAGCGGTCGAGTTGAAATGGTTTGTGATTTTGCGCATCCTCGCTCGCACCATCGCGGGTATCGAGCACGTCGCCGGCAAACGCTTGAATGGTGGCCGTTGGTAGGACTTGGGCGAGTTCAGTCAAATGGGTGCAACCCTGAATTCCCGACAAGCGCTGCCGGACACCGTCTCGAAACCCCTGCAGCAAATTGAGACCAACCAGCTTTTTATAGGCGGGACCGATGGTATCGCAGAAGCCAGAATATGGCACAGCGTCGGAAACAGCTTCTGCGCTGATGATGTTCATCCTGGTATCAACGGTCAGCCGTAGCCAGAGATCGTGCAGAGGAGCGCCTGCCAGCCTGACGCCGGAAGCGAGCGTGGTATCACGCGTTTTTATATCAGATATATGCGCGTCGATATCCCACAAACCATCGTCGCGCGCGAACGCTTCGACCTGGATTGCGCGCGTGTGCTTTAACGCACGGCGGGATGTCGGCGGTGATAAGGGCATAAGGACCAATGCCGGTGAGGCGGCCAAAAATAAAGCCGCATTTGCGTGTCGCTGTCGCAGCTTCTACGACAACAGCCGCTCCTGCGGCGCTGCAAAAAACCTTGAAAGTGTAGCACAGGTCTTCAGCCGTTCGCCATGCTGATATTTGCTATTGCAACGTTTGCCCCGGGCGCAGAGGTACGCAAACGGGTAGCCATTTCGGAGAGGGTGGAAAACTTAAAAAGCGAGCAGATCGCACCGCCCATCAATCAAGCGACGGCTGGGTACATGCACTTTGACGATCAGTCGGTCGTTTCGCAGGCATTTCGCATTGCCGCCTGTATCGCACTGTGGGAAAAACCGCGCTGTTGCAAAAATCTCATCTGTTTTGCGCGTTCGGCAGCATCGGCAGGAGCATGAGCGAATTTCCGGCGCCATACTTCCTGAGCGCGCTGCACTTCGTCCTGCTGCAGGCTTGCCTTGATATCGCTTAGCGCCTCCCCATCGATACCATGGGTCTGCAATTCAGACAAGATACGGTTGTTGCCAAACCGTGCGGCACGACGATGTACCAGGGATTCAGAGAAACGGGATTGGGATAGCAGCTTGGCGGATTCGAGAGCATCGAGCAGCGTCTCGACATCATCGCCTTCCTGCGCATAACGGGAGAGCTTCCGGCTGAGCTCCAGCCGGCTATGTTCTCGAGCGGACAAATACTTCAGAGCCCGCGCCTTTAGACTCATTTGCAGCTTTGCCATGGTGTTCCAGCAGCGCGGGCTCCCTCACGTGAAGTATTCGGGATGTGGGTAAAAGTTAGTAAATAAGGGCCTTACTCGGCTTCGGCGGTCGTTGGAGGCAACTCGCGCACACCGAGAGAAGCGCGCACCTTGTTTTCGATTTCGCGGGCCAGCTCCGGATGCTCTTTCAGGTAATTCCGCGCATTGTCCTTGCCTTGGCCGATACGTTCGCCGTTATAGCTGTACCAGGCACCGGACTTTTCCACGATCTTCGCTTCCGAACCCAAGTCGAGAATCTCGCCTTCGCGCGAAGTACCCTCTCCGTAAAGGATGTCGAAATGCGCTTCCTTGAACGGCGGTGCAACCTTATTTTTCACGACCTTGACCTTGGTTTCGTTACCGATAACCTCATCGCCTGACTTAATCGACCCGGTACGGCGGATATCCAAACGTACGGACGCGTAGAACTTCAACGCATTACCGCCGGTTGTGGTCTCGGGATTGCCGAACATGACGCCGATCTTCATACGAATCTGGTTAATAAAAATAACCAGGGTATTGGTGCGGTTGATACTACCCGTCAGTTTGCGCAACGCTTGCGACATCAAGCGCGCTTGCAGACCAGGCAAGGAGTCCCCCATATCGCCTTCAATTTCCGCGCGCGGAGTCAATGCCGCCACCGAGTCAACAACGACCAAGTCGACGCTACCAGATCGCACCAGCGCATCACAAATTTCGAGCGCTTGTTCGCCAGTATCGGGCTGGGAAACCAGCAAATCCGACAAATTGACACCGAGCTTCTGCGCGTACACGACGTCTAGCGCGTGCTCGGCATCAATGAATGCACAAGTACCACCCAGCTTTTGCATTTCTGCAATTGCCTGCAAGGTCAGCGTCGTCTTACCGGACGATTCCGGGCCATAAATTTCAACGACTCGTCCACGGGGCAACCCGCCGACACCAAGCGCAATATCCAGACCGAGCGAGCCGGTCGACACAACTTGCACTTCCTCGGCGACGGCGCCATCGGCCATGCGCATCACGGAGCCTTTACCAAACTGCTTTTCGATTTGCGCCAACGCCGCAGCAAGGGCCTTGCTCTTTTCTGGGTTCTGCGCAGATTTCTTGTCGTCCATAAATAGAATCTCTCGACGGTTAGATGGTTAGTCGCTCGCGCAATTCTTATCACGAGCTGAATTTGACGTCACAACGCATACTGTATAAAAAAACAGTGCCATATGCAAGCGCGAATTTCAGTTCTTGAAAAAAGGCCCACAATGCAGATAAATAGGTAAAAGGCTTTGCCTTGCCGGTAATAATGAAAAGAAATAGACTACGGGACAATCTGATTGCAGAGTGCCAGAATGCGTATCTTGCTTGCCGAAGACGATAGTGTACTAGCCGATGGACTGACGCGCTCCCTGCGGCAGTCCGGCTATGCAATCGATTGTGTGAAGAATGGACTGGAAGCTGATTCGGCGTTATCGACGCAGGATTTTGACTTGCTGATTCTGGATTTGGGCCTGCCGAAAATGGCAGGTCTTGAGGTGCTTCGACGCCTTCGTGCACGGAATTCACGCTTGCCGGTTCTGATCCTCACAGCAAGCGATTCGATCGAGCAGCGCGTCAAGGGCTTGGACCTAGGGGCTGACGACTACATGCCCAAACCGTTCGCACTGTCTGAACTGGAAGCCCGAGTCAGGGCACTGACCCGCCGCGGCGCTGGCGGCGGCCCGACCGTGATCAAGCACGGTCCCCTCTCCTACGACCAGGTCGGCCGCATCGCATACATGAATGACCAGATGCTGGACCTGTCGGCTCGTGAGCTCGGATTGCTGGAAGTGCTGCTCCAGCGTACCGGCCGCCTGGTTTCGAAGGAACAGCTGGTGGATCACCTGTGCGAATGGGGTGAGGAAGTCAGTAACAATGCAATTGAAGTGTATGTGCACCGCCTGCGCAAAAAGATCGAAGGTGGCGGCGTACGCATTGCGACAGTCCGTGGCCTCGGCTATTGCCTTGAAAAATATTCCGAGCCGAGCGCTCAGGGCACGCCCAGCAGTCCTGCCGCGTCCTAAAATCATTTCATGAGCGACACCTATCGTCCGGATGCGAGCGCTTCCGCTGCTTCCGACACATCCCCGCCATACGTATCAGTCGACACCCAGCCGGAGGAGCGCATCCAACGCTCATTGTTCGGCGAAATCCTGGACTGGATGCTGGTGCCGCTGCTGCTGCTCTGGCCGATGAGCATCGCCGTCACTTATCTGGTGGCAAAGTCAATCGCCAATTATCCGTTCGATCGTGCGCTGGACGACCGTGCGATCGTCGTTGCCCAGCAAGTCAAGGAAGTTAACGGCAAGATTGTGGCGCAGCTCCCTGCCCCTGCGCGCGACATACTGCGCGCCGACGACGTTGACTATATCTATTTCCAGATCCTCGGTCCGCGTGGCGAGTATATTGACGGCGATCGCGACCTGCCTCCTCCGCCAGTCGATGACGACAAGCAAACGACCAGCTCGGTGCAGTTCCGCAACGATACGGTGCGCGGCAGCGAGGTACGCATCGCTTATATGCATGTGGATCTCCGCCGACCTCGACAAGGCCGCACAATGCAGCAGGAGCCACTACTCGCCGTGGTACAGGTGGCGGAAACCCTCGACAAGCGCGCCCATCTCGCCAACGAAATCATCAAGGGTGTGATCCTGCCGCAGTTCATCATCCTTCCTATTGCGCTGGCGCTGGTCTGGTTCGCCTTATCACGTGGACTGTCACCGCTGGCGGAACTGCAGCAGCGCATACGGGCACGTCGTTCGGATGATTTAAGCCCGATCGAGCCCGGCCAGGTGCCGGAAGAAATCTCCCCCCTCGTGCGCTCCCTGAACGACCTGCTTGAGCGCCTGTCGCAAAGCATCGAGATGCAGAAGCGCTTCATTGCCGACGCCGCACATCAAATGAAGACACCGCTTGCCGGCATGCGCATGCAGTCGGAACTGGCGTTGCGAGAAACCGATGCGGCCGAGATCCATCGCTCACTGGAACAGCTTGCCAAAAGCTCGGAGTCGGCGACTCGACTGGTCAACCAGTTGCTGGCGCTGGCACGCACCGAGAACCAGACACCGGAAGCAAAACCATTCGTTCCACTCGAGCTATGCGAACTGGCGCGCAATGTAGTCCAGGACTGGGTCCAGACTTCCTTCTCGCATCGCATCGATCTTGGTTTTGAGCAGCCGGGGCACCCGATCATGGTGCGCGGCAATCCTGTCATGCTGCGCGAGCTGCTTGGCAACCTGATCGACAACGCCTTGCGCTATACGCCCCAAGGGGGAGCGGTTACAGTGCGCGTGCGGGCCAATGCCATGGAAGACCAGGCAATTCTGGAGGTCGAGGACACGGGCCCCGGCATCCCGCCTGCAGAACGATCACACGTCTTCGAACGCTTTTATCGAATACTGGGCAGCAATGCAGAGGGTAGCGGACTCGGTCTGGCAATCGTCCGGGAGATCGCGTTGCAGCACGGCGCTAATGTTGAGATATTCAGCAACCCCCACAGCAATGATCCGAAATTCCCAGGCAGCCTGTTCCGCGTGACACTGCGAATGGAACAGCGCCCCGAGTTTATTGAGGATATAGGTTAATGCCGCACGACTCAGCGAAATACATGCATCACCGCGCCGTGTACTGGCAGCGAGCGCGCCGCCTCACGTTCATCCTGCTTGCGATCTGGTTCATTGCAACCTTCGGCATGATCTTCTTCGCCCGCGAGCTATCGGGCTTCAGCCTGTTCGGCTGGCCGTTTTCCTTCTATATGGCCGCGCAGGGTCTAACCCTGCTGTATGTAGTCCTGGTTGCACTCTATGCAAGACGGATGCGGCGCCTCGACAAACAGTTGAACAACGAGACGCGCAATGGCTAACTCCCCGTTCTTCCGCCGGCTGGTCAATTACTACAGCCTCTACACGATCGGCTTCGTGATTTTCCTGGCAGTGCTTGCGATCCTGGAAAAAGAAGGTTTTCCTCGCGCATGGATCGGCTACATGTTCATTTTCTCGACCATCGTGCTGTATGCCGGCATCGGGGTCATCAGCCGGACCTCTGATGTATCGGAATACTATGTTGCCGGCCGTCGAGTGCCGGCCTTGTTCAACGGCGCGGCAACCGCAGCCGACTGGATGTCCGCCGCCAGCTTCATCAGCCTTGCTGGCGGTCTCTACCTGATGGGGTTTGACGGTCTGGCTTACATCATCGGCTGGACAGGAGGCTATTGCCTCGTCGCGCTGCTGATCGCCCCCTTCCTGAACAAGTTCGGCCAATACACGATCCCGGATTTTCTGGCAGCCCGCTATTCAGGACGCTATGACAACAACATTGTCCGCATCCTGGCAGTGGCATTCACCATCCTCGTGTCGTTTACCTACGTGGTCGCGCAGATCTACGGCGTGGGCCTGATCACCTCACGTTTCACCGGCGTCGATTTTTCGGTAGGCATCTTCCTCGGGTTGGCCAGCATCCTGGTGTGCTCTTTCCTTGGCGGCATGCGGGCAATTACGTGGACGCAGGTTACGCAGTACATCATCATGCTGATTGCCTACATGATCCCGGTGGTCTGGCTTTCGGTGAAACACACGGACTTTCCAGTGCCGCAGGTAGCTTACGGGTCTGCCCTGTCGAAACTGAGCGAGCGCGAAAAGGAAATCGGCAACGATCTGATGGAGCAACAGGTGCAGGCCATGTTCCGCCAGCGCGCGGAAGAGTACGACGCAAGAATCAAGGCCTTGCCGAAGGCATGGGAAGACGGCCTGATGGAAGCGCGTCAGAATGTCGAGGACCTCAAGCGCAGCAATGCCTCACTCATCGAGATCAAGGCTGCCAGCAGGGCACTTGCCGACTATCCCAAGGATCCGGATGAAGCACGACGCAAGTGGCTGGAGGCGAAGGCGCAGAACCTCGCACGAGCGGAACCCATCGTAGCGCACACAACGCCCTTCCCCGGCAAGACGCAAGAAGCCTCGGACCACAAGCGCAATAACTTCATGGCGCTAGTGCTTTGCCTGATGATGGGAACCGCTGCGTTGCCACACATCCTGGTGCGTTTTTACACGACACCTACTGTGCCGCAGGCCCGGAGATCGGTGTTCTGGACGCTGTTCTTCATCATGCTCTTGTACATCACCGTGCCTGCGTTGGCGGTGCTGGTCAAATACGACATCTATACCTCACTCGTTGGCACCGAGTTCTCCAAGCTACCCTCCTGGGTGTCGTACTGGGCGAGCGTAGACAAAATCAATCCGCTGGTGACCATCACGGACATGAACAAGGATGGCATCGTGCAACTGGCGGAGATCGTGATGGATGGCGATATCGTGGTACTGGCGACACCGGAGATTGCCGGCTTGCCTTATGTAATATCCGGCCTGATCGCCGCAGGTGGACTCGCGGCGGCGCTGTCGACGGCAGACGGCCTGCTCCTGACAATTTCGAACGGCCTGTCGCATGACATCTACTACAAGACTGTCGATCCGGCGGCGTCCACGCAGAAACGCGTGACGATCTCGAAGCTGCTGTTGCTCGTCGTGGCACTGGTCGCAGCCTACGCCGCATCGCTGAAGCCGGGCGATATTCTCTCGATGGTGGGCGCGGCATTTTCACTGGCCGCGTCGGCGTTGTTCCCTGCACTCGTATTGGGCGTTTTCTGGAAACGGGCGAACCAGCAAGGTGCAATCGCGGGCATGATCGTCGGCTTTGCCGTGTGCGTGTATTACATGCTGCGCACGTACCCCGCATTCGGTGGCACATCGCTCAACCAGTGGCTGGGCATCGCGCCGATCTCCGCGGGTGTGTTCGGCGTACCCGCCGGTTTCCTGACCATCGCCTTGGTCAGTCTGCTGACGCCGCGTCCGGACCAGCACACGGAAGCGCTCGTCGACCATATCAGGACGCCTTAACCGGTCGCTATCTGCCAGGATATATCAACGCGGCCAGTTGATCCGCATGCAGCGCCATATCCGGTTCCATTACCGCCTGCCCGCCCAGCGAAGTCGTGGCAACGGCGAACTCCGCGACCGACAAGTAAAAACGGCTGCAGGATTTCCTGCAGCCGTTCTTGTTGAACCAGAAACGAGAGGCGCTTAAACAACAATGGTCGGGGCTTCATCGCCCTGACGCTCACGTATCTCACCGATGCGGCTCACGGTTTCGCCTGCCGCCTTCAGATGCGCGATTGCCGCATCCGCGTTTTCTTTCGACACGATCACCACCATGCCGATGCCGCAGTTAAATACGCGATGCATCTCCGCATCTGCGACACCGCCATGCTGCTGCAGCCAGGTAAACAGCGGGGGCATGATCCATGCGTCACGATGAAGGACAGCAGTCAGGCTGTTGCCCAGCACACGCGGCACGTTTTCCACGAGGCCGCCGCCGGTAATATGCGCCATGCCTTTGACTTCCAGCTTTTCCATCAGGGACAGCAGGGGCTTCACATAGATACGCGTCGGCTCCATCAGCACGTCCGCCAGCTTGCGACCATGGAAGTCGGCATTCAGATCCGGCTTTGCGACAGAAATGATCTTGCGTACCAGCGAATAACCGTTCGAATGTGCGCCGGAAGACGCCAAGCCAAGCACGACGTCACCCGGCACGATCTTGGTGCCGTCGATGATCTTCGATTTTTCGACTGCACCGACAGCGAAGCCGGCGAGGTCATATTCTCCATCCGGATACATGCTCGGCATTTCGGCCGTCTCACCACCGATCAGTGCGCAGCCAGCCTGCTCGCATCCCTTGGCAATGCCCTTGATGACGTCGGTTGCCGACGGAACATCCAGCTTGCCGCAGGCGAAATAATCGAGGAAGAACAGCGGTTCCGCTCCCTGCACCAGGATGTCGTTGACGCTCATGGCGACCAGGTCAATGCCAACCGTGTCATGCCTGTTCAGATGGAAGGCCAGTTTCAGCTTGGTGCCAACGCCATCGGTACCCGAGACCAGCACCGGTTCCTTGTACTTTTTGCTGATTTCAAACAGCGCGCCGAAGCCGCCGATACCGCCCAGAACGCCTTCGCGCATGGTGCGTTTGGCAAACGGCTTGATCGCTTCGACCAGCGCGTCGCCTGCGTCGATGTCAACACCGGCGTCGCGGTAAGAAAGGGATACGTTGGAAGTGGAACTCATGATCTGAATAAGTGTGAGAGGCGGTAAAATAGACAGTTTTGGCACAAATGCCGCTGGCAAGTCTGGTATTTTAACAAACCACTCCGTTTCACCCCTTCGCCGATGCCATTTTCTTTTCACTTCCGGGCAAAACGGATCAGACAACGTTACCAATCTTGCAAACCACAGTGTCAATGACAAACCATGCCGCGGCTTGCTCGCATTCGCTTGCAGAAGTATTTGCGCACTCAACTATTTGAATAGCAGTTTCTATCGTCAGCTATGAGGCAATTAACGCTCGATCTCGGCGCCGAAAAACCCCAAACACTTGATACGTTCGTCGTCGGAAACAATGCGGAACTGTTGCAACTGATGCGGCAGTTTTCTGGCCGTACCGGGGTCGGGGCCAACGAGCGTTTTGTTTACCTGTGGGGTGAAGCCGGCGCCGGCAAGTCGCACCTCCTGCATTCCCTGGCCGGACAGCCCGATGCGCGATATATCCCGGTCAGTGAGAATGTCGACGACTATCTGTTCGTCCCGGAAATCAAGCTTTATCTGGTCGATGATTGCGACCGTCTGTCGCCGGAAGCACAGATCGCCGTCTTCAATCTCTTTAATCAGGTGCGGGAAAACGACGCCTTGCTGGTCACTGCGGGAGACAAGCCCCCGGCCAAGCTGGAACTGCGTGAAGACTTGCGCACCCGCCTGGGCTGGGGCCTGATCTACCAAGTCCATGGATTGACGGACGAAGAAAAAATCGCGGCACTGAACCAGGCAGCAATGGCGCGCGGTATCACCGTGTCGCCCGGCGTGTTACCCTATCTCATTACCCATTTCCGCCGGGACATGCGGTCCTTGTCCGCCATGCTCGACGCACTGGACCAATATTCACTGGAGACCCAACGCCCGATCACATTACCGCTGCTACGCAGCCTGCTGCAGATCGAAGGCGAACCGAAAGTAGAATGAATTTAGCCTTATTCGACCTAGACCACACCATCCTGCCCCTCGATTCCGACTACGAGTGGGGACAATTCCTGGTACGCATTGGCGCGGTAGATGCCGACGCCTTCGCCAAGCGCAATGCCGACTTCTACGCACAGTACGAAGCCGGAACACTCGACCCGGTGGAATACCTTGAATTCGCGCTAGGCACGCTGGCGCAATTCCCGCGCAAGCAACTCGATACATGGCATGCGCAATTCATGGATGAAGTCATCCGCCCGGCGATCCTACCGGCCGCGCTTGACCTCGTGAAAAAGCACCAGGATGCTGGTGACCTGGTTGCCATCATCACCGCAACCAACAAGTTTGTCACCGGGCCGATCGCCGAAGCATTCGGCGTACAGAATCTGATTGCCGCCGAGCCCGAAGTTACGCCTGACGGGGAGATCACCGGCAAGCTGCGCGGCATCCCGACCTCCGGTCCCGGTAAAGTCATCCATGCGAAAGAATGGCTGGTCACACAGGGCAAATCCCTTGAAGCCTTCCCACGCAGTTACTTCTACAGCGACTCGCAGAACGACATCCCGCTGCTCTCCGCCGTTACCCACCCGGTTGCCACCAATCCGAATGCCTTGCTCAAAGCACATGCACAGGCACAAGGCTGGCCTATCCTGACACTGTTCGATGATTAAAAAGTTTATTAAACGCATACTCGGCACGAAGAAGAAGGTGGACAGTCACGTCAAGCCGGTCGTGCTCGGCCCGAAAGAACATGGGACCAACCCGCAACTCCTGTCGCCGAACGCCGTACGCGTGACGCAAACCCTGCAGGAGGCCGGTTTCAAGGCATTTGTCGTCGGCGGCGCAGTGCGCGACCTGCTGCTTGGCATCAAACCAAAGGACTTCGATGTTGCGACGAACGCTACTCCCGAGCAGGTGAAACGCCTGTTCCGCCGCGCATTCATCATCGGCAAGCGTTTCCAGATCGTGCACGTGATGTTCGGGCAGGAAATCATCGAGGTAACGACTTTCCGCGGCGCTTCGGCCGACAATGCACCAAAGGATGAGCATGGTCGTGTATTGCGTGACAATACCTTCGGCGAGCAGCACGAAGATGCAGCGCGGCGCGACTTCACCATCAACGCGATGTACTACGATCCGGCAAGCCAGACGGTGCTCGATTACCACCACGGCATCGAAGATATTCGCCACAAGACATTGCGCATCATCGGCACACCGGAGGCTCGTTATCGCGAAGATCCGGTACGCCTGCTGCGCGTCGTGCGTTTCGCTGCCAAGCTGCAGTTCACGATCGCCCCAGCAACGCGCGAGCCGATCCAAGTAATGGCCCCGCTCATCAACAATGTGCCCGCGGCGCGCGTCTTTGATGAAATGCTGAAGCTGCTGATGAGCGGCCATGCGCTCGCTTGCCTGCAGCAATTACGCAAAGAGGGGCTACATCATGGCCTGCTGCCGTTGCTGGACGTGGTGCTGGAACAACCCCTAGGTGAAAAATTCGTCACCCTTGCCCTGTCCAACACCGATGAGCGCGTGCTGCAAGGCAAACCGGTTTCCCCGGGCTTCTTGTTCGCGGCATTGCTGTGGCACCAGGTCCTGGAAAAATGGAACGCCTACCAAGCGGCGGGCGAATACCCAATTCCGGCACTGCACTTGGCTGCGGACGACGTGCTGGATACACAGACCGAGAAACTGGCCCTGCAGCGCCGCATCGCGACCGACATGCGCGACCTCTGGGCGATGCAACCGCGCTTCGAACGACGTACCGGCAAGTCTCCCTACAAGCTGCTGGAGCATCCGCGCTTGCGTGCTGGCTATGACTTCCTGCTGCTGCGTTGCGAGTCAGGCGAAATCGACATGGAGATCGGCGACTGGTGGACCGACTTCATTGCCGCTGACGGACCGGGACGCGAAGCGCTGCTCGCGAAGCTCCGCAAGCCGGAAGGCGAAGGTGGAGCAGCGAAGAAGCGCCGTCGCCGCGGAAGCCGCAGCAAACACAAGAGCTCGCCTGTCGAAGGCGGCAATACGCCATGAGCAAGGCCCGGACCGCCTGCTATATCGGCATTGGCTCCAATCTCGGCGACGCGCGCGGAAACGTGCAGCGCGCAATCATCCGCCTCGGACAGCTTCCCGACACGCGGCTCGATGCGCAGTCCAGTCTGTTTCGCACGGCACCTGTGGATGCCGGCGGTGACGACTATATCAATGCTGTGGCACGGGTCGACACCGGATTGAGCGCGCCTGACATGCTGCACGCACTGCAGCAACTTGAAGTCGAATTTGGACGCGAGCGGCCTTTCCGCAATGCGCCGCGCACGCTCGATCTCGATATCCTTTTATACGGCCAACAAACTATCAAGACGGGGGAACTGACTGTTCCTCATCCCCGCCTCACCCAGCGCGCCTTCGCGTTGATCCCCTTGCTGCAGCTCGATCCTTTGCTCACGATTCCCGGACATGGTCCTGCACACAGCTTCGTCCCCGGTGTGGCGGGACAGGTAATCCAGAAAATCTGACGCATGCAAATTCCAGTCGCCATCCAAACGGTCGGCCTGCTGACCTTATCCAATGTCTTCATGACGATCGCCTGGTACGGCCACCTGAAGAGCCTGGCAAGCAAGCCATGGTGGATTGCTGCGATCGTGAGCTGGACGATTGCATTGTTCGAGTACATGTTGCAGGTGCCGGCCAACCGCATCGGATACACCGAATTCAACCTGGCGCAGCTCAAGATCATGCAGGAAGCGATCACACTGGCCGTCTTTGTGCCATTCGCGATGCTCTACATGAACCAGCCATTCAAGCTGGATTATGTTTGGGCAGGCTTATGCCTGGTAGGCGCCGTCTATTTCATCTTCCGCACATGAGCCTCGACAAATACCGCTACATCGTCGTCGAAGGCCCGATCGGCGTCGGCAAGACCAGCCTGACACGCAGGCTTGCCGAGAGCATCAAAGCACAAACGCTGCTCGAACTACCGCAGGAAAATCCATTCCTGGAAAAGTTCTATCGTGATTCTGCACGTTACGCCCTGCCGACGCAGATGTTCTTCCTGTTCCAGCGCATGAACCAGTTGCGCGACCTGGCACAAACTGACCTGTTTGACGTCCGTGTCGTGTCCGACTTCCTGCTCGACAAGGATCCGCTCTTCGCGCGCCTGACGCTGGGCGATGACGAGCTGAACCTCTATCAGCAACTCTACGCCCATCTGCGTCCCCAAGCGGCACGGCCGGACCTCGTAATCTATTTGCAGGCCCAACCCGAGACATTGATCGAACGCGTACGCAAGCGTGGCGTTCCTGTCGAGAGCAGTATTTCGGAGGTATACCTGTACCGCCTTTGTGAAAGTTACAGCCGTTTCTTTTATCATTACGACGCTGCGCCGCTGTTGATCGTCAATACCGAACGACTGAACCCGATCGAACGCGATGAAGACTTTACCCTGCTGCTGAATCGAATCGGCAACATGCGCGGCAAACGCGAATTTTTTAATCTTGGGGAATGAATATGTCGGGTTATCTGCAAGAGGCTACATCGACCGTGCGCAACAAGGCGGTGACGGTGACATCACTGCAGGCACTGCGCAACAGCGGTGAAAAAATCACGATGCTCACCTGTTA
>DASRXG010000038.1:0-17021 GCA_035654275.1 Noviherbaspirillum sp. | reverse complement strand
TCGCCTACTTACTCAAGAGCGACGAGGTGCCTGCAGAGGCCAAGCCGGTAATACGTGAAATCTTCCGCGCGCAATGATTGATTCGGGACAGCAGCCGCTACTGGTGGCCAATTACATTTCCCTGCAATCGGCAGGTAAGCTGCACGAGATTCCGTTGCTGGCATTCGTCGCCGGTTGGGCGGCGATGTGCAACGACAGTCCGGACGATGACATTGACGATAGCACCAACGCCTCATGGCGTATGCACGCGTTGCCTCTTGCGGTCTGGCCAGCGGGAAGTGATGGCCCGGTAGTGCTGGCAAGCGTGGAAATGCTATGTCGGATCCTGTGCGACTCGATGGACTGGAAGCTTCAGGAGGACCACGGCTTCTGGCAGCGTAACGCAAACGCCTTTGTCGCCGACGGTACAAATTCGGCAAGGATGCACGAAACCATAATCGCCAGGTGGGAGACGGCCGATCGGCAGCTGCGAAACGCGTTGTTGCGGACAATGGATGGCCGCGTGTTTGCGGTGCTCGTCGCCAGCGGAAATTCGTTGGACTGATCTGTACCGCGCGCATCTCTTTCGGCAACAAACCGCCGATATGCGCGAGCCGTGAAAATATTCTTTGGCTCCAAAATACTCTTTCGACCGCGTCCTAGTACAGCTCACCTTGAGCGTAGCCAGCCCGGCGAATGCGAGCTTCTCGTTTCTCCTTCACCTCATTCGCACTGCGCGGCTAGTCAAGCAACCAGGCAGCATTTTGAATAGATCGTCCATGCCTTCGGCGAAGCCTTCCTTTCCTAACGGCACTTCGACCCGTAGATGCATATTGGGGTATGGATGCACTTAACGGATGCCGGAGCAGAAGGGTGAAACCGTTACTTCCTTGACCGGGCCGTATCGCACCCCGCGGCTGTATTCTTAACGCTTTTTCAAGAATTCGGGGATATCAGATTCTTCCTGCGGGTCTCGCGGCGGCGGCGGTGGATTGACCACCAAGCGCTCTCCTTGCACCAAGCCGTCCTTCACGTCAATGAGCCAGTCGCGCTCGTAAATGCTTAGGAAGTCGAAGTGAACATACTTGAGTAGTTCCCCTTTTGGGCAGCGCAGCGTGCCAGTGAACCAATTGGCAAAAATTGGCGACCGGATGCCCGGAAACAGCACATCGAGCGGAAAATCCTCCTCCTTCAACGTATGTAATCTGGTCAGCAAAAGCCTACCGTCCGCAATTTCCCAGACGCCGACGTACCGGCGCGTACACGCCGTGTGGCCGTGCAGATCGGCGAGCAATGCACGTTTTGACGTCATGTCGAGGTACGTTTCCAGCGGTAACGTGCAGAGGCTGTGCCGCTTACCAGCATGGGAAAGTATTTCTGTAAACTGCGCAGTCATGACTTGCATGTCCTTTCCTAACAGGTGACAGCCGGGAGAATCGCAGAACACTGCGACACCGGGTGTCGCAGCATCATTAACGCAACCCGTGTTTCGTATCCCATTCAATGCCCACCTATCCCGGCAAACGACGTTGAGATCATTCACGGCCGGCGCGAGGAGGTCATTCCTTGCGAGGACGTTATCCAGCCGCACGCGGCCGGCGTTGCACGCGGCATCTAGTCGATGGCGATCACCGGCTAAGCGAGCATATTCCCATTCTCACCGAGCCATTCGCAAATTTCCTGCAGCGCCTGGATAACCAAATGCGTGGTATCAGTACCTGATTGGCGTTCCACTGCGGAGTGCACCTCGGGAAATTGGGAGAAAGGACTCGCCGTCGTTTTCGTCGTGACCATCATTGTCCTTTCATTTTATCGAAAGGTAGGCCAACAAAGGAGAACGCGAGGATGCCAGACAGAATCGCGGCGGAGTCGGCGGTCTAGCACTGGATTATCGATGTCCATACATGGGTGGGCGAACGCTCCACCAGTGCACTGCGCTGATTTTCCTTAACCGACCGCAGCGTATGGAATTCCTGACACTACCGCATTCGCTTTATCAGCCTGGTCTGTGCAGGTTTTGATCGGTCATTACACCCGTTAGCTGCCGGACCGAGTTCTGACTTGCAGTGACGACTTTTGGATGCATGCTAGCCACTGTGTTCAACAAAGCGTCTTGGCCCATGTCGTCCGAATCCCCTTCCCTGCGTCTGCTCAAACCCGTACGTCGATCCGCGGCTACCACACCCGTTTTCAATGGTTCGTCGCAACCGATGAATTTTGCGCCACCAGTCGCCTTACCTGGAGACGCAATGTGCTCGCTTCAGACCGTCGTGGTGACGTTCTTCGCCCTGCATCGTCCCTGCTGGCAAAGCGCAAAGCATGCGCAGCAATGGATGACAAGTCTACAAACCACGGTGCTCCCTCACCTTGGCCACTCTCCGATCGGTGCTTTGTCTAAGGTGGACATCCTTGGTGCGATCGGACCAGTGTGGGTGACGCACACTGACACTGCTCAGCGCGCGTTGCAGCGACTGCGCCGTGTCGTTGTATGGGCGGCAGCCCGCGATATGCGTCCCGATCACCGGCCGGCTATGTGGGAAGAGATTCGGCGCGCGTTACCGCCCGCCTCGCGCCTGAAACCATCGCGCCGCCATCACCCGGCCTGTGACCACCAGGACATCGCTCAGGTGCTACTCGCTATTGCATCTAGCGCGTCTAGCTCCGCAGTCAAGGGAGCACTGACCTTTACCGTCTTGACCGCGGCGCGCCCTGGCGAAGTGCGGCAGATGCGGTGGCAGGAAATCGACTGGCGCCACGCATGCTGGACCATTCCGGCCGAGCACACCAAGCGACGCCGCGCCCATCGTGTCCCGTTATCTGTTCAGGCACTCGCGCTCTTAAAGGAACGGCAGGAACAGCGGACGCCTTCAGGTCTCATATTCGAGGCACCTAGCGGTAGAGTACTTTCCGGAGCCGGTCTCCTAAAAGCGTTGCGATCGGCTGGCATTGATTCCTCCGTTCATGGTTTGCGTTCCACTATGCGCGATTGGGCGGCGGAAGAGACGAATTACCCGCGCCAGGTGTGCGAGGCAGCTCTGGCGCATCAAGCAGCACTGGGCGAGACCGAGGGAGCGTACTTACGTAGCGATTTGTTTGTGCGCCGCCGGCAATTGATGCAGGACTGGGCGGATTATTGTATGCCACCCTGCATCTCGGTCGCCGGCTGACCACTGCCGATTTGATCTGCCTCGCATTGGGAGCCGCAGAGCCATCGGGAAGTCCACTCAACGGCTACCTGCTTGCCAAACCGTCTATCAACATTGAATGCCCTTCATACGGACCGAGAGGCTTTCGCTACGCGGTCAGATGGCGCTCTCAGTGCCACAGTGGGAAATTGATTGATCTTTAACCTTATCTAGGGCGCTCGGGAGAAAAGGCAGTTGGTGTGGCAATGAGGGAAAAGCGCAGGTTTCCCGAAGTAGATCAATTAGCCGGCTTTTGTATTTCATGCTCGTGCACAACCGTTTTGCGAGTTGCGTAAGCAGTAGTGTGGCTTAGGATGAATTCAGTATATAGCTCGCTCTACTTTTACCAAGAACGGAGTTGATGCAACAGGCTTAGGTAGAGCACGACGTGTCCGACGTTTTCCTGATGAAGTTTGCGTGGTTTGCGGCATTTGGCCAGAGAGGAAAGAGAAAGGGAAATGGACAGCAATAAGATCAACAATGAGAACATTTTTTGTATCGATTGGGCAGCCGAAGAACGCAAGAAGATGCTCCGGTCCATGCATCCCCCCAAGCCTGTCGCACACGGCTGGCTCGGCCCAGGAATTTTCTCAAAAGGGATTTGCGGCCAGGACGTTTCAATTTTGAACCGCTGTTCGGTAAAGGCGCAGTTGGCCGGACGCGGAGACCTCCGGGCCGCCTGGTGGAACCTGTACTCAGCTGTTTATGGTCGGATCTTCCGCCGCTCGACACTTGAAGACGCTATGTACAGCTTTCACAAGCATCATCAGAGTCTCACCCTGTGCATTCTTCAGGCCAAGTCGGATTTTCGGACGATCTTCCTGGCGATCCGCGCCGGCGGGGCGACCGAGGGAATGCGGTGCGCCATCGAGCTTTTGAAGGAGCGCAAGTCGCCTTCGGCGCCAGGTGACCCTTCTCAGTCTTGATTTGCATCCTCAATCCCTATAGGAGCACGTTTTTACCCTCACAAAAACCTTGCTGCGGTCGCTCCTACCGCGCTCACTTAACTTGGATATGCGCAGCTTATGAATGATGACGATGACGATGACGATTATGACCCGGACGTTGAGTCCATTCTCGAGTACGCCGCCAGGAAGGTGCGACATCGGCAAGATCGTCAGCAGGAATCAACAACGCCACTTGCTGCTCGCACCGGTTCCAGGACAGGGTACGAGATACAAGCTGCACTCCAAGAACTGATTGAAGCGCAAAAGCACGCGGTCACGGTTGACGACTTCATTTTTGCGTTGCGGAGCTTGGCAAGCCGGCTGGAGCAAGAGGCCGACCGACTCCAAGCTCGCGGAACAATCAATTTTCACGTTTGCTACTCTTTGCAATAGCGAGGACAGCCTTGGTTGACCAAATGCCACGTACCTCTCCCCTCCTCCCTGGAGACCCCGACGTCGGTATATCCCACTGGACGCGCACGCCGGCACGGGTGCGGCATGCCGTTAATGCAGTTTTCATTGGCTCAATTATCTGGCTGCCCGCTGTGCTGCTCCTGGTACTTGGCCTGTGGACAGGTGACATGACTGCCGTTTTCGAGAAATGGCGAATCGCTGGCCTTGCCTGGATTGTCGCGGGCGGCAGCGCATTCCTGGCTGCTTGGCTGATTGAATTTCGGGGCGCCATGATTGCTGCTGCTCAAAGAAAGCAGGAACTGATCAGTATCGAAAGTAGGCAGCACGCCCTGCAAACGTTAGGAGACGAATCTGAAGAGATGGTCGACGCAGTCATTCGTGAAGTCGCACCGAAACTCGACCCTCAGTACTGTGCAACGCGTGGGATGGTTGTTCGTTACCCGTCTTCGCGCCCGGACCAGATGCCAATGTTCGAAGTCGACAACCTCCTGATTACCCGATTCGGCATCTTTCTGATCGAGGTGAAACATTGGAAAGGCCGAATTGATGTCTCCGACAATGGCTGGTCGGTGGTAAAACCTGGCAAGGTGGAGGGGAAGCAATCTCCGCTCAAGCAAAGTGAACCCAAGGCGCGCGTGTTGCGGGCAATCGCCAGGGAGGTCTTCGGTGACTGTTCCCCGGCCAAGGTTCACAGTCTGGCGGTCTTTACACACCCAACCGTTGAATTGCCACTTACAGTTCCGGCGGAAGTCTTATTTCTTCAGGAACTTCGGTACTACCTGCGCACGACGTATCTTTCTACGCTCGAATCAGGTCTGGCCTCACTCGAAGTCGTGCAACGTTTTCGTGACAAACTTGGCGAGCTCCATAACTCGAACCCGGACGCCAAACATGAATTCATGCTGGAACTGGCCAGAAAAAAGGGGACCAACTCCGAGTACCTCGACCTGGAGTTACGGAAGCAGCAGTTGCAGCGTTTTCCCGGGCTGTACCCGAGGCCATACTGGGCCAGCCCGGTCATGTACATCGGGGTCGCCTTATACCTCGGTGCGGCCGCAGTCATGTGCCGGCCTCAAGCGGATATCACTTTGGCCATCTCGCGAAGCAGCAATGCTGCCCCAGGTTCTGCGGCGAGCATGCAGCGGCCTGATAGCCGATCTCTCACAACAGCAAAGACCGGCCAGTAGACAAAGCGCGATCGAGTCCGTCCGAAGTCCAGTGAGAACGGTTCCGACTTCTGACAGGCCCTGCCAACTTCACTAAACTGGAGGTAATGATGAAATTTGTGCTCGCGATACTAACCTTGTGCGTGGCACCTTTTGTTGGCGCCTACAAGGCGATCCGGGAAGAGCTTGCACGCCCCGTGATTGTCCACCCTTCCCTTGCATCACAGTGCAAGGAGGCCGCAAGACTTTATTTCGCCCCACTGACGGGTGCAATCCAGGAAACCAGGAAACAGTTCAAACAACTAGTAAATCGCAAAACTTAATTCAACCTAGAAAGCAGTCGATGTTGCGGCTTCCCCGGACTCGTTGCTAGCGTTTGTTCCAAGAACGCACATCGACAAAACGTCGTTCACAGACACACGTGCGATCAGCTTCCACCTGAAAAGATGCAAAACCGTTTTAAACTACGTCAACCGTACACAACCACGACTGCGCGTATTCGACGACCTTCCCCTCCTGAAGCACCCGCTCAAACCCGTGCAGTGTGAATCGTCCCTCGTTCATCCATATAATATGGGGCTCAAAGAGGATCAGCACGCGCTTCTCCGTGTATGAATTGTCCACTAGGCGCGCCGTCTTAATCACGCGATTGACTCCGTCGTCGCGTACGTCCAGGATGGAAAGCTCGCCGCCAAGGGTAATTTGCTCTTTGAGCATATGCTTTGGAAAAGCAACACCCGCCTTCCGCATTTGAACAACTTTGCACTTCATGGTGTAAACTGTACAAATAAACAGTACTTTCAGCAAGTACGACTTTGTAACACCGTACACTCCAATCAAACTGAAACTGGACCATTCCGTGACTAAAGCTCTGGCAGCAGGTCCCTTCGCAGGCGAAATACAGGTAGCAAGGTGGCACAGTTAACCGAGGGGTTCCTCTTAACCCGGAATTGGCGCGACACTGCAGCCGGCACGGAAATCGACTTCTGGCTGGCGACCGACAACGGCCCTCGGCGCGTGCGCCTGTTGTCGCAGACTTCTGTGGCCTTTATCCCAGCCGAGCAATGCGAGCACGTGGAAGTCGTTTTGCGCAGCGAGCGTGGCTGGAAACTTCGCCCTCTTGCCCTCACTGATTTTCACCAGCGTCCCGCGCTCGGCCTGTACTGCCAGCATTACCGTCAATTACTGACACTGGCGAAACGCCTTCGGGAATACGGCATCGACGTCTATGAGGCAGATGTGCGGCCACCGGAACGGTATCTGATGGAGCGATTCATTACCGCACCGGTATCGTTCAGTGACCCCCCGGAGCGTGCCGACGATACCCCTCACCCCGGGATCCAGCCCAAACCAGCCGCCGGCTACCGCCCTCGCTTGCGACTGGCGTCCTTGGATATCGAAACCAGCCCCCGCGGCGATCTGTACTCAATTGCCTTGGAGGGATGCGGGCAACGGCAGGTGTATATGCTGGGTCCGCCGAATGGCCCTGCCACTTCGTTCGATTTCGACCTGGAATACTGCGACAGCCATGCACAAATGCTGGAGCGCCTGAACCGCTGGCTGGAATGTCATGATCCCGACGTCATTATTGGCTGGAACCTGGTGCAGTTCGACTTACGGGTGCTCCAGCGGCATGCGGAGCGTGCTGACGTTCCGTTGCGGCTCGGGCGAGACGGGAGCCTTATGGAGTGGCGGGAACACAGCAGGAACCAGCACTTTTTCGCCGCTGCCGCCGGGCCTCCTGATTATCGACGGCATCGAAGCCCTGAAGTCAGCGACCTGGAATTTTCCGTCGTTCAGCCTTGAACATGTGACGCAGTCACTGCTGGGGGAAGGAAAGGCAATCGACAATCCCTACCAGAGAATGGCGGAGATCGAGCGCCGTTTTGCCGAAGACAAGACGGCCCTGGCTCGGTACAACTTGAAAGACTGCGAGCTGGTGACGCGCATCTTTGAGAAGACGGATCTCATCGCCTTCCTGCTCGAGCGCGCGAGTGTCACCGGCCTGCCTGTCGACCGCAGCGGTGGATCAGTGGCGGCCTTCGAGCACCTGTACATGCCAATGATGCACCGCCTGGGTTATGTCGCCCCCAATCTTCGCGACACCATTGGCGAAAGCAGCCCGGGCAGCTTTGTCATGGATTCCCGGTCGGGCTTGTACGATTCGGTACTGGTGCTCGACTACAAGAGTCTTTACCCCTCCATTATCCGTACCTTCCTGATCGATCCGGTCGGACTGGTGGAAGGCATCAATTCCGATGACGAATCTGAAACGGTGCCTGGCTTCCGCGGTGCGCGTTTTTCCCGCACCAAGCACTGCCTCCCGGCGATCGTCACGCAAATCTGGCAGGGCCGGGAAGTGGCTAAGCGCGAGGGCAATCAACCGCTTTCGCAGGCGCTGAAGATCATCATGAACGCGTTTTACGGCGTCCTGGGCTCCAGTGGCTGCCGTTTTTTCGACCCGCGCCTGGCTTCTTCGATCACGTTGCGCGGTCATGAAATCATGCAACGCACGCGCGAGCTAATCGAAGAGCAGGGTTATCAGGTTATCTACGGTGATACCGAATCCACTTTCTTCTGGCTAAAGCATGCACATTCGCAAGCCCAGGCAATGAAGATCGCCGACGTCCTGGTGAACCACATTAACGAATGGTGGAAAGTACACCTGCGGCAGGAGTTCGGTCTCACCAGTGCCCTAGAGATTGAGTTCGATTCGCATTATCGACGTTTCTTGATGCCGACCATTCGAGGATCCGATGAGGGTAGCAAGAAACGGTACGCAGGCCTCGTCGTCAACGAGGATCGCAACGAGAAGCTCGTCTTCCGGGGAATGGAAACGGTACGCACCGACTGGACGCCCCTGGCACAGCAATTTCAGCAGGCGCTGTATCTACGGATATTCAAGGGCGAGGAATTTCGCGACTACGTACGCGATTACGTTGAGCAAACTATCAACGGCAAATTCGACGAACTGCTCGTGTACCGCAAGCGTCTGCGCCGCCCCCTGAATGAGTACCAACGCAACGTGCCTCCACATGCACGCGCGGCGCGCCTCGCCGACGAGTACAACGACCAGCAAGGGCGCCCCCGTCAATATCAAAACGGCGGCTCGATTCGATACGTAGTGACGGTAGCCGGGCCAGAGCCTCTGGAAGATCGTCAATCACCGATCGATTATGAGCATTACGTTTCTCGCCAGCTGCAACCCGTCGCCGACGCAATACTGCCATTTGTTGGAGAGGATTTTGCCAATCTAAGCAATCGGCAACAACGCTTATTTTGAAAGCGACATTATGCGCCGTGGAGCCATTGGCAGCTATTAAGGACGGTAAGTAAATCCAAGAATTCGGTATTCCTTGGGTAGTGGTCGACTGACGGCAATGCGAATGCTCATCGGGCTGCAAGCGGGGAATAGAAACTACAACGGCAGGTGCAAGCAACGATTAAAGGTTACGTGGTTTTTCCAACCGCAAACAGATAAGGAATGAGGAATGAAGAATTTCGAGCGCAAAGTGCTGGGGGACATGCCCCTTATTTCCGCTTCCAACGCAAGCTCGCAGCGCTCCAGGGTTCGAGGCGTTCGCTGCCCGCGCGGCCCAATCACCACGAATTGTCGTCGCGTCGAACTTTTCACCCCTCGTCGCGACGACGATTCTCGACGTAAAATCGTCTTGAGGTGCGGCGCCTCGCTTGTCTGAAATCCTATTCCTTCTTTGCCAAATTCTGGTCTTTCCTCGGCCGGCCTCGGCGCGGAAAAGCTGCCAGTTCCTCTGATGTCAGTGAGTTGATCAGGTAGTTGTTAAGCACCCATCGGCCGCGTTTTTCACCGTGTCCGAGGTCCATGGCCAGGCGAGCCAGCGCTACGCGCGGCGCAAAGCCAAGAAGTAAATACCCGCGGTATTGCAGCAACGCAAAGCGGCGCCTAAGCGAATGACACGAGTGTTTTAACACGATGCCATACCTCCTTAGCATGCGGCCGAACTTGTTGTAAGCTGCGCGTCCGCTTCGCGCGACTATCGGATGTTCCTTGCCGCCGTTAGTCAACGAAAGCAATTCGAGCACAGCAAGATACGCGTCTGCACGGCGTGCTGGCAGGATAAAAATCGGGCGTGCCTTGCCTCCTTTTGCTCCGGCAACCAGCTCAACCGTAGCGCCTCCGACACTTAGCGCTCGTTCCCAATCGGGTAGCGAATCGCGGGATTCGACGAGCTCGTTCATGCGCAGCCCGAGTACTTCAATCACCCGAATACAGGCGCGAATGCGCGGCGGCGCTTTGTTGATTGCCTCGTCAAGCGCCTCATCCGGGATCGCAATTCCTTTTCCTTTACGTGTGGCCGGCGGCAGGCCAAGCTGTTCGCGAGTGAAGTTCGCCGCATCAATCCCGCGACCCGCCGCCCGCATCGCTTTGCGAATCGCAGACAAGTCACTTTCAAGCGTGCGTACTCCAATGCCGGATTCCAATCGCTTCTGGACATAGTTTCTCAGTTGCCGCAACGTGATCTTTCCAGGAGATACTACCCCCCAGCGGCCATCTTTTGCGGTCTGCTCGAGTGCAGCAAACGTGCAATGCGCGCGTTCCCGCGTGCCGCGTCCGCCCTTGCCTCCTAGCGTCCAGACCATCATCCAGATCGCCATCATTGAGTGAAATTTAATGTTCATTCCGCGGCTCCTTTTAGGGTTTTCGTGAGCGCTTTAATGGCGTGCTGAACTTGCTTCAGCTCTTCCTTTAGGGCTTCTTCACGCGCAACAAGCCTCTTAAGCTCTCCCTGCAAAATACCGAGCGTCGTCGAGGGAAGGGGGCAAACGTGGGTCATTCTTTTCTCCTTATTCACGAGGAACTACACCGCGCGCCAAGCGCGCGGCACCAGGAAACCGCAGTCGAACTAATGCGGTCGATGCGCTTTACGCCTCGCCGGGCGCAAAGCAAACTACAAAATTCGTTGAGGTCAGGGTGAGGCGGCCTGGCGAGGGCGAGTCATGGCCTCGGTAAGACATCCGCGGGCAACCACAGCCGGCGGAGGACATCAAAATTTGATAAAACAAATGTGCGTCACATTTGCACATCCGTCTTGATAGGGCGATTTCGTTAGGGATTTGGAGGAGAAAAAATTGCGTCACATGTCGCGTAGCCAGAGCAAAAAAACACCGCGCGAGCAAACGCGGCTGCCCTGTATGCGGGCAGGCATTTGGCGCGCGGTGTTAAGAAGCAAGCGTTGGATTTTGAGGGAAGAAGTGAAGCGGGTTGAGGCTGTGGCAAAGACGATGAGCTAACACGCACGTGGCATGCGCGTTGACCTAGCGTCGTTGCCGACAGATATTGAACTGGCAAAAAGCCATTGGAAGATGCCGCGAGGCGGCGTGGGAAGCTTTGTCCGTAACGCGATGCCAAAAAAATGGCAGCGGATTACTTATAATTTGAGGGGGATGCCGCGTCGCGACCAGCACATAATAACGCGACAAATCAAATTGTTCAATCTCCACCGCCGATACCCGAGGAAGGGGATTTCGTTAACTACGCGGTCCTGGCTTGAACGGCATTGATAACGACGAGCGCGGGCCTCGTTGTCGGCGGGCGGGTTGCGAAGTGTGCCGAGCTTCGCAACCGCAGCTGTCCTCTCGGCACCCGCTCGCCCTAACGTCCCTCGCACCATTCGCGGCGTTCACGCGTCATTCCCTTCAAGCCGTCCGCCCGGAAGAAGGCCGCCTAGCTGTACCGCATCTTCTCGTCCGCCTCGTTGGCTCGTGACCTAAGTCCACTCGTAGTTCAGAGGGGTCGTTCCCCGTTAGCTAAGAAAGATCGCCCTTTCGACTCCCTTTGCTAACGGTGTCATGAATTGCGGTTGTGAGGCGAGTACCACCCGACGGTTTCCAATTAATCAATTTTCGTGCACATGACGCTCTTTTCAAAATGCGGCAAAGCGCACCGGCAGCCTTGAGCCATGTGCATGCTGCAGCACTTCAAGGTAGAAATGAACAGCTTGGGCCTTTGACAAAGTTGACGAATGGCATATATTGCATTCTGGCATAATGCATTCGACGTTCTGACAATAACGATGCAATAGTCCGCGATGTTTGCCTTCACCCACTCCATCAATTCCCTCTTTCCCAATAATCCAACGCACCAGAAGGAAGAGTTCCGTTTTGGCGTAACCGGTGAGTCGGCTCCTGAAATCAGCTTGCACTTGCCTACGCCGAACGCTATCTACTCGGCTATCCTTCATGAAGTCGAAAACTTGTGCGGCAAAATCGGGGGGGAGCAGCACGAATCAGAGCAGGTTAACGAAGCCCAGAAACAATGCCACGAGCTTCTAGGCCTAATCCAAAGCAAGGTTAGCAAGAAAGTTACGGAACTTGAAAGCAACGCGGAGTGGGACGAATTTACTATCGCGTTCTATGGTGAAACCAACGCGGGCAAATCCACAATAATCGAGGCTCTCCGAATCCATTTTTCCGAGGCGAGCAAAAAATCCGAGCAGGACGCCTTCATCACAGCTATCGGGAAAGCTGGGCTCTCTAGATCGACTTTTGAAAGCGCACAACGTGCCGTGGAGAGCACCAAGCAACAGCTTACGTCCTTTGAATCCGATTTTGCAACCCGGACGGGAGCCAGCAAGAACGAACTAGATGCATTGGAGCGCTTACTGGCCTCCCAGCAGCAACACATAATGAGCATCAAAACCTCAGCCCCCTTCTGGAAAAAGCTGCTCTTCCTAGTACGGGCACCTAAAGAAGAGCGTGAGGCCAAGGACATTGCAGCACGGTTGCAATCGAAAAAGGAAGAGACTGCGCGTGACTTCGACTCGCTAAGGCAGAAGCATCACTCGCTCAAGACTGCGAAAGCAGCCGCGGAGCAAGCACTCGCGGAACTTACCCACAAACTGGAAAGCTTGGAACAATTTGCTGACGGCCGCATTATCGGTGACGGCCGGTCCGACTTTACAAGAGAAACACGCTCCTACCGCTTCGATACCGAACATGGCAAGTTCGTGCTGCTCGATGTCCCCGGCATTGAGGGCAAAGAGCAGGCAGTTATCGACGACATTCTAAAAGCAGTTCAGAAAGCCCATGCCGTGTTCTACGTCACCAGCAAGGCTTCCCCACCGCAGAAGGGAGAAAACGGAAAGGCCGGCACGCTTGAGAAGATCAAGGCTCATCTAAATGATCAAACCGAAGTCTGGACCGTTTTCAATAAGCGCATCACTAACCCGATGCAACTTGACAGCGAGATGGTTTCGGAAGACGAGCAAACAAGCCTGAATACGCTCGGCGCCGAAATGCGAAAGCAACTTGGGACAAACTATGCGGGAACTATTACGCTCGCAGCGCGACCAGCATTCCTCGCGGTAGCCCAGTGTTTAGTTCCTTTCGGGCAAGATGAGAGGAACAAGGAAAAGTTTGTTGCGAAATTTAGTACTGAGATGCTAATCGAACGCTCCGGCCTCGCGGCGCTCTCGCAGAAGATCGGCGGGGAGATTCTTGGAGGATCCCGGGAAAAAATCAGGAGGGCCAACTTCACCAAGGCTACAGTAGTGCTGAACGAAGCGAACCTTGCGATAAAGGAGGTTCGTGAGAAGAACGTGGAGCCGTTGATCGCAAACCTTCGGAAGACAGAAGCCGCAGCGTCGGCGCAGCTTGCAGGCGCACTACAGGAGCTAAGTACGGACTTTGCTGCTGAAACCGACAACCACATTGAAAGTTTCAAAAACTCAGCACGCCAAAAAATTTATCGAAAGATCGATCGCGACATCTCGAACGACGACTTCGAGGACGCACTCAAATCAATTTTCGAAGCGGAGCTACCAGAACTTAATACCCGCATCACCCAATCTGCAGAAGCAGTTTTCGAGAAATTTAGGAAATCGGCAGAGCAGGCGCTCAAAGACTATAAGCGACAGGCTGCTGAGCTCCAAACTATCCACGGCCGGTATGACGCCAGTCAACTTAACTCAGGTTTTAGTCTAAACATCAAGATCGACAACGGCATCAACGCCGCAGGGCTCGTTAGTGCGTTAGTCGGTGGGGCTTTACTGTGGTGGAACCCGGGAGGCTGGATCATCATCGCGGCCGGCGTCATAACAACCCTAGTCGGTGTTTACAAAGCAGTTCGCTCTTTTTTTAGCTCTGACTACAAGAAGCAGCAACAGCGCGAGGCTGCGGATACGAACATCAGCAACGTCGGGTGGGAAGTGGAGTCTTCTGCCTCCTCAACCGCATGCGAAGCCATCGACAAGATTAGAGAGCAATTGCGGGAAACCGAGGCATCCCTTCACAAACCGATTGATAACCTGACATTAGTTAGTGACGCACTGGGAGCTTCAGCAAGGTCACTAACTGCACTGTCTCGCGCGGTGCAGGCTCAAGCCACCGCCTAAGGGAAAGAACAGATGAACAGTACTCTTAACGCCTTTGAACAAACTCAACGCGCCACGATCGCAGTTCTGCAGCAAGTTCTCGATTTCCTTTCCGAAGGCGAGGCACTTGGCGTCAATATCGACGCCAGCTTGCGAAACAAGATCAAGAAAGCGCTAGAAGAACTTCCCGGCGACAAGTTAAAGGTCGCGCTCATAGGAGGGTTCTCGGAGGGGAAAACCGCGATCGCCGCCGCTTGGCTTGAGAAGCTCGACAAGTCAAGCATGAAGATCAGTCACGCAGAGTCGTCGGATGAGGTCCAGATCTACGACGTCGGGCCGAAGATGCAGGTCATCGACACCCCGGGACTCTTCGGCTTTAAGGAAAAGCAAGGCGAAAGCGGCGCGATCGAGAAGTACAAGGACATCACCAAGAAGTACGTCAGTTCAGCTCATCTGGTGCTGTACGTCATGAACTCGACCAACCCAATTAAGGACAGCCACAAGGACGACCTTGTATGGCTCTTCCGTACTCTGAACCTCCTTCCCAGAACGGTCTTCGTGCTAAGCAGATTTGATGAAGTGGCCGACGTCGAGGACGACCAGGACTACCAGCGCAGCCTTGAAATTAAGAAGGCGAACGTATCAGGGCGTCTTAATGAAATGCTAAAACTGTCAGGCGCTGAGCAAAGTGGGCTATCGATCGTTGCCGTAGCTGCGAACCCTTTCGATATGGGTACCGAGTACTGGCTCTCAAATCTTGAGAAGTTCCAAACGCTTTCCAGAATCAGCAGGCTTCAAAAAGCAACGACAGAACGGTTTCAGCAATGCGGTGGTTCTCATTCGATCCTCCTGGAGATGCAGAAGACGATCGTAGCCGATGTGATCTCGAAGGAAATGCCGGTCGCTACCGAAAACTTTGCAAGAATCGAAGAAGAGGAGCGGCGTCTCAGGGATATGAACGAACGCAACCATGAGAAGCTTGAAGACATGAAGCAGCGCATCATGTCTTCACGCTCGTCCCTCACTGAATTCGTTGCTAGGCACTTCGCAGACATCATCCTTCAGGCAAAGTCATGCGGACTCGAAACGTTCGATGGCTTCTTCCAGCGGGAGATCGGCGCTGATGGCCTTGTTTTGCAAACTAAGCTAGAAGCAGCGTTCGAAAAGCGGCTTGGGCCGATCGAGCTTGAAGCAAATCGATCAATGACCAGCATCGACGCAGATGTCGGGGTGTTTAATACGGCGGTCGGTGCACTCGGGAAGCGAGGTCTGGACTTCGTTGTCAAAAACAATGTCATAAACAACGGTACTATCCTGGCGACGCGAGATGGCGTTGTGGCCGCAACCAAGATGGTTGGTCTAGATCTTTCGAAATACCTGAAATTCAAACCCTATGGAGCTATGAATCTGGCAAAGGGCTTGAACGGGGCTCTGGCTATATTAGGAGTAGCGCTGGAAAGGTGGGACAGCTACGAAAAGGCCAAGCGCGAAGATGAATTCAGGGAGGGTATTGCGCAACTAGTAAGCAATTTTGAAGAGCAACGGGTGGTACTGATTAATTCTATAAACAACGGCGAGTTCGTGGAGAACTGCTGCGTCAACTTCAAAGCACTTCAAAAAAGGGTGATGGAAATCGATGATCAGCTTGTTGCATCTTCGGCACTGCTCAAGAAATTCCGGGCATGGAAAGAGTCTGGAGCAAAGATTGAGGCCCAACTGGCGGCGATGTACTGAAAAGTGCGTCGAGGCGCCAGCAGCGCAACGTTTCTGAAGACCGCGATCGCCCCGTTTCTGTGCGAAACAACTTTCCTCACGAGTCAAGATGGAATGAAGGCGGTGCCCGGGGCAGGATACACCTGGACCAGGAAATGGACGTCGTCGGGCGGCGGAATGGCCGCCGTTGGAGCAATGATTAGTGCGGACTTCCCGCCGGATTTCGGCAATAGGGAAGCGCCGGCGTAGCCGCTTCCGAACTCGATAGAGACTGCGCGGGTTGGCGTTCCAGACGGTGACCGGATCGGACACCGTCTGAAACGACGCGGCCGAGGGCTTCAAGGGGCAAGGAGTAGGTGCACTGGGATGGGTAGGTAATACGTAATGGGTGGCTGCTTGGTTGCGAAGTGCTTCAAGCTTCGCAACCGGCCCCTACCCCCTGTCATTCCGCATGAGGGCCTTTCCAGCCTAACGTTGCACCCACTCCTGTCGCAAGGCGAAGTATTACACGCAAAGTAAAAATGAACGGCTTCGCGCCGAGTAAATCCAGTCTGTTCTTCGTAAAGTCGGACCTTCTTGTTCGAATACCGAGCGCGACACACCGAAAAGCGAATGGAATTCATATGCTTAACGGCCAAAGCCTTGCAGAGTGTCAGGAAACCGCTAGCCAGGCATTTCAAGGAATACCGGGATACACTGGCCAAATTAATATTGATAAAACAGCCTTATCAAGTTTATTCCCGATACTTAACCGTGCTAATTAGGCGTCCGAGCTAGGTAGATCTCGAATGTCGATGGAAATATTGTCGCCACCCGTCCAAGTACCGTTCGTTCATGCGGCCATCCTCTGTAGGGGCAGCGCCGTCCTGCTTCAAGCTCGCCCCGCAAGGGTCAGGTCGATTTTGAGGTAGTCGACGATACCGTCGGGCAAGGCAACCAGAATTTCGTCGGCCCGCCCAACGTCGGCGTCCCGGCTGGCCTGCACGTTGGCCTCCGGCGCATCGAAATTCTCCTCCTCCGTTTCGGCCGTCCGGTAATCGGGACGCCCCAGCAGCACCTCGAACTTCTGGGCCCGGGACAGTACGACATCATATTGAAACTTTTCATAGTTTTGTTCGAGGAACGGGATACCGATCGCGATCGTCGCGCCCGGCGTGGAGTCGGCCAGCGAATTGACCCGGTCGATGCGGCCGATCCGCTGTTCCAGCTTCGCGGGATTCCATGGCAGGTCATGGTGGATGACTTCGGCGCAGTGCAGGTGCAAGT
>DASRXG010000037.1:0-58384 GCA_035654275.1 Noviherbaspirillum sp. | reverse complement strand
GTCCGCAGGTTTCCACAAGTACGCTGTGAAGTGGGAGCCTAACAAGCAGACCTACTACTTCAATGGCAAGGAAGTCCTGGTGCTGAACGTATCGATGGGCGACCCGATGTACCTGATGCTCGACCTGTGGTACGGCAGCGCCTCCGGCACGCCGGACAACTCGACCCCGCAAGGCAAGTCGAACTCCTTCGAGATCAACTACGTGCGTGCCTGGAAGTTCAAGTAACAGAACGTGATGAGAGTGGTCCACGCGATCAAGAATCAAGGATCACGAATACTGATGCGCTTTCAACACTGTTGAGGGCGCACAGACTGCGACAAGGCCAGCTTTCGAGCTGGCCTTTTTTTCGTTCCTCGTTGCCGGCGATGTGGTGGGGAAGATTCATTGAAAACTATGAGATGCGGCAACAGAACATGGAGACAGGAAAACTTTTTTATCGGAATGAGGTGACCTGGAAAGGATGCCGCAAACCTTGTCCCAGTTCCTAACGCCCTCTGGAGCCGTTTTCTTATGATTTAGGTCATCCGCCAAGCGCGCACACCCACTAAGATGGGGTTCATGACGAAACTCGCCATTATTACCAATGAGCCACCGCCGTATCGTATCCCGGTCTTCCAACGAGTCGGAAAGATGTCAGGCATCACGCTGCAGGTCATATTTTGTGCGAAACGAGAACCGAACCGGCAATGGGACCTGCCTCCACTGGATTTCGACCACCGCTTCCTGCGGGAGCGGATCACTACGGTCAATGGCCGCTATATCCATAACAATCCGGATGTGATTCCGGCGCTGAAACAGTTTGCGCCGGATGTGATCGTCAACGACGGTTTCAACCCCACGCAACTGTATGCATTTGCGTATGCGTTCATGAAGGGTATTGCGCACGTCCCGCTAACGGACGGGACCTACCAGTCGGAGCGGGTACTGAGCGGCATTCATCGCATCGTGCGGCGCTTCGTATATGCGCGGTCCGGCGCTTTCCTTTCCGCCAGTGAAGGCGGCACACGGCTGTATGAAAGCTACGGCATTCCTGCCGAGCGCTGCTTCAAGTCTTACCTGTGCATTGATAACGACGCGTACCTCCATACGCCCGAGACGACACAGGAAAAATTCGATTTTATCTTTTGCGGCCGCATGGTTCCTGAGAAGGGGCCGCTGTTTGCGCTGAATGTCGCACGCGAGACGGCAAGAAGGCTGGGACGGAAGGTGCGCATCATCTTCGCCGGTGCAGGAAGCGAAGACGAACGCGTCAGGGCCGCCGCGTCGCGCATGCACGATCTGGTCGATGCACGCTTCCACGGGTTCGCAAAGCAGCGCGAGCTTCCGGGGCTATATCGTTCTGCACGCGTGTTTCTGTTTCCGACACATGCCGATGTGTGGGGCGTGGTCGCCAACGAAGCTTGTGCGGCAGGCTTGCCCGTGATCGTCTCGCCGTATGCCGGTGTCGCGGGGGAACTGGTGCAGGACGGTGAAAACGGATTCGTCTGCGAGCTCGACGCCGGCCTCTGGGCTAAGCGTGCGGCAGCACTGCTGATGGAGCCCGAGGAATGGGAACGTTTTTCACGGCGCAGTCTTTCACTGGTCAGGGAGTATTCGTTCGAAAACGCGGCCAGTGGCCTGGTGGATGCCTGTCGTTTCGCGCTGTCCGAAAGGGCACCAGGCAAGGTCAGCAAGCCGATATGAGCGGGCACCTCATCAGCTGCGGAGCTGACCGGGAATACGAGCGCAGTGCCCTCGCTTAGCAAAATTGAGATTTGCCGCAACCTTTTGTTCTGCAACCTTTTGTTCTTTTTCCTGTCCGTATTCCGAAAGAGGTGTGGCTGAAGTGGCATGCCGGACTTTGCTGACAATGCGGATGTACGGGGCCATGCGGTGCCTAAAGGGTGCCTGGACTAGGAATGCAGGCCGACCGTTGAAACCGAAGAACCTGAAAGCGCAGTGTCCCTGCAGTGTCCCATTGCCCGCTACCCTGGTACGTAAGACAGGAGCAGTATGGAAAACAACTGGAGTCAATGATGGGTGCAGTGTTTACCTGTTCGATCGACGATGGCCACCCATCAGACATGAAGACGGCGGAACTGCTGCACAAACACGGCTTGGGCGGCACCTTCTTCATCCCGATCCGGAATTGCGAGGGCGATGCTGTCCTGTCCGATTCCCAGATCCGCGAGCTAGGGAAAAACTTCGAAATCGGATCGCATACCTTCGACCATTGCTACCTGAAAAACGTTGATATCTGGCAGGCCTACCATCAGATCAACGATGGCAAGGCGCGGCTGGAGGACCTGCTCGGCGCACCGGTCAACGGCTTTTGCTATCCGGGCGGGCGTTACCGCCGACGTGATGTTGAACTTGTGCGAGCCTGTCGCTTCACCTATGCCAGAACCACGATGAACCTGTGTTTCGACACCGGCAGGCGTCCCTATGAAATCCCGACCACGATCCAGTTCTATCCGCATGATCGCGTTGTGTATATGCGTAACTTTGCCGGCTCCGGCAACTGGCATCGGCGCCTGAGCGGGCTGCGAATTGCCCTTCAACATGACAACTGGATCACGCGCCTGTATGCGCTTTTCGACTATGCCTGCCGGCATGGTAGTGCCTTCCATTTGTGGGGACATTCCAAGCAGTTCGGTCAACTGAATGCATGGCATGACATCGATGCCTTTTTTCGCCATGTCGCCGCCAGAGTCCCGGCACAGGACCGGCTGAGCAATGCGCAGCTGGTCGCGCATGCTTCCATCATGACGGCCCCCGCAATCGCAGAGTCCGCACAGTCGCTCTGAACACTGCAAATTTCACGTGGTGCCTTTGTACCCCGGATGAGGGTTCTGTTTTTCCGTTCTTCCTTCGAGCCTTGCGCGACGCAACAAGACAAGAACAATAGCTGCAGCGAGCAGGATGCCGAGCGTTCCGCCGGTATAGCGCAACAGCCTCTTTGCAGACTGGTAGGGTTCGAGCAGGTTGATCAACGGACCGGAGTACAGCGTCTGCCCATCGGGTGAAACTACCGCGGCACCAGGAATGCCTTTGCTGATCGGGTTGCCATGCATTTGCGCGAGATCGATGTTCTTGTCGAAGCGGCCGACATCGACCTTGACGATGACGTAGCGCTTGTCGCCGAGCAGGCCATTGTTGTCATGGATACGGCTGTCGAGCCGCAGGCAGTCGGCACACCAGTTCGCTCCGTACACTACCAGCATGTTCTTTCCGCTGTGGCGCGCAGCGCGCATTGCATCGTCCAGGTCGACGCGTGCGTTGGCATGCTCGTCGTAGGGAAGACCTGCTGCCATGGCCGGCAAGGCCATCACCATGCAAAGCAGGAAAAGATAAAGCCAGACGGGGCAGAGCGTGGTGGCTGGAGCCGATTGCTGGCGGCACCCGGAATGCGCAATCACGCGCTTTTCCTTTCAAGCTCGTCAAACTGGGGGAACTGGACGACAGTTGCAGGCCAGGTACGTTCGTCTGCAAGTCGCATGCGCAGGGTCTGATGTATCGAGTCGATCAGCATTCTGCGTTTGGTCCCTGCCGGCAGGGACGACTTCGTACAGGAGTCGGGTGTTGTGGAGGGACAGGGGACTTCGAAGTTGCCGTCGGCGCGAGCAGCGGCATTCAGCAGCTTCCAGAACCGGTCGTAATCTGCCGTTCTGGGACAGTATCGTTCTTCTGTCACGGGGAGCTTGTTCCGGTTGCCGATCAATACGACCTTTCGACAGCCCAGGCAGGCGCCGATTTCCTGCACCAGCGACACCATCATTTGCCTTGGCTGCCATCCATGGAAATCCCAGGTTGCTTGCATGATGCTGATCCGGTGCTCCGAATGCCGGCCCAGCTTCAGCATGCCGGTCAGGTTGCCGACGACGATGTGCCGGTCATGGCGGTCGCCGGCAAACAGGAACGTCACGGTATAGACGCAAATATCCTTGCATACGAGGCGCAACACCCATTCGCCAGCGCGATGACGATCGCCGACAGTCGACAGCTCAAGGCGATAACGCAATCCCGATTTTCCGGTGAATGCGCACAGTATCAGCCGGTGTATCGCTGCCTGCTGCACCAGTTTTCCGAAACCAGCCTCCTGCACGATGTCGTAGTGGCGCTGGAGGACCGCAATGCGCGTGCCGCAGTCGAGCGCGGGAGAAAGGTATGGCTCATAGACCTTCGTCAGCAATTTGAGGCGCACGCCAGGCAAGTCGCACAAGGCAGGCTGCATGTTGACGAAATACAGCATGCGGCAAGTCCGCACGGGATGGCGCAGTATTCCGGACAGCATGGTCAGATACGGCTTCAGGGCCGATCGTAGCGGCGCCGGAGCTGTGAAAGGGCTTCTTGTCGTTACCATCAGTCTTTGGCGAGAGAGTTGGCGAGGTTTGGCTCCAATGATTTCATTCCTGGAAGTTACAAGATTGATCTCGCGTAAGTTTGCTACTTGACGGAAGCAATTTGAAACACATTTGTTCTGAAGAAGCGATCGTCATGCGCGACATCTCCCTGCGGCAGGGCAGGAGGGCAACGGCGATGCTTGCGAATCGCGGCCCTATGCTTGATGGAAGGGAGGGAGGAATGTGTGGTGCTTCATGGTGCTTCACATATCGCCCACGGGCAACTTGGCAAGGACGAACTGGCGCACGAAGCCGACGGCGAACAAGGTGTTGGTGACCATGTAACGCATGAAGAGGCGCCGCGGTTCCGTGCCGAGGCGATACAGCCACTCCAAGCCGTTGTGCTGCCACCAGAGCGGAGCGCGCTTGATGACTCCGGCGTGATAGTCGAATGCCGCGCCGACGCCGATCATGACGGCGTGGATCCGGCCGCGGTGGTCGTACATCCATTTTTCCTGCTTCGGGCAGCCCAGTCCCACGAAGACGACATTGGCACCCGATGCATTGATCATGTCGACGACCTTTTCATCCTCCTCGCGCGTCAACGGGCGGAAGGGCGGGGAATAGGTTCCGCCGATACGCAACAAGGGAAACTGCTTGGCGAGCGCAACGCGCAGCTTGGCGAGTGTGGCTTCGGTGCTCCCATAGAAAAACACCACCTGGTCCAGGCGTTCCGCTTCGGCGAGGTACTTCATCATCAGGTCGGGCCCGTTGATGCGTTCCTGTGACGGATAACCAAGGCGGCGCAGCGCCCAGGCGATCGGCGCACCGTCCGGCGTCGCCATGTCGGCGTTATTGACCGCAATCTTGAACTCCACGTCACGCGTTGTGGTGACCACCGAGTGCACATTGCAGATACTGACGTAGCGCGATTCGCGTGCAGCACCCCATTGCGTGATCTGGCCGATGGCTTCGTCCCAGGACACGGCATCAATGAATGCTTCGAGAACGGCGTGCCCGTTACGCGGCGCGGATTCCTCGGTGCACAGTAGAGATTGCATCGTCATAAATATCCATCAAGATTTCATAGTTGCGCTCTGGCGTGTATTCCGCCGTGTACTGCGCCCGTGCGGCCCGGCCCATGCGCGTCATTTCCTCCGGGTGGACAGACGCCCATGCCATCTTCGCCGCGAGGTCTGCACTGTCGCCGGGATTGAAAAGCAAGCCGGTGACGCCGTCCTGCACGATATCGGCGAGCGCGCCAAGACGGCTTGCAATCACCGGCAAGCCGCAGGCAAACGCTTCGACGATGGTACGAGGTGAATTTTCGTAACAGATGCTCGGCAGGACCAGGAATTGCGCGCGACCCATGCGCGCCATGATTTCATCCAGCGGCAGATAACCAAGCCAGCTCGTGCCGAATGCCTGGCGCGCCAGGTCTTCCATCGGACCGTCACCGATCACCTCGAGGCGGACCTGCTTTGCCCGCTCCGCAGCGTTGGCAAGAACGTCGAGCCCCTTTTCCGAGGATAGGCGCCCGACGTACAGGCCGCCACGGCGATCGTTCCAGTCCGGTTGCGCGGAAGAGGCGACAAAATTGGGCTTGATGCGAAACCGCGACGCGGGGAGACCGCCCTCTATGTATTTGTCCCGCGCAAAACGGTTGAGGGCGATATAGCGCGTAATCCGGTCGCGATACGTGCCAAGCGCACGATGCGTGGTCAGCATGCCGGCAATGACCGCGGATTGCGTGGCGGACGAGCGATAGCATTTTCGCGTGACGGCGCGCCATGGCACTTTCCCGATGCAGTCCTCGCAGACCCTGCCATCACGCAGGAAAATCGCCTGCGGACAGAGCAGGCGGAAGTTGTGCAGCGTTTGTACCACCGGGACACCATTCCTCGCTGCTGCCCAATAGAGCGAGGGAGAAATCAGCGGAAAGGTATTGTGGACATGGATGATGTCGGGACGGAACTGCCGGCAAAGTGCATCGACTTCGTTGGCGGACCGCTGTGACCAGATCGCCGTTACCGCAGCGCTGGCCTTTGGCATGCCGTTCAGCGCATCGTTGTGTTGCCGGTACATTTGCACTTCGTGTCCATATCGCAGCAGCAGTGCAGCTTCGGCGTCTACCACCGTATCTTCGCCGCCGCGCCGCTGGTACGCGTTATGTGCAATAAGTATCTTCATGTTCCGTCTGGGATTACTGTACTGATGACGCTTGATCGCGTGCGCGCTCGGATGGGGACGTCCGCCGCTACCCGGCTTTTCCGCTAGCTTGCTTCAGCGCCGCGACGTGGCGGCCGCCGGCCGCATGCCGGCATGCCTCCACGATGCCCGTCGCTGCGCCTTCAAATGTATAACGTGATGCAAGCACCAGGCTCTTTCGCGCATAGCGCTGGTATGTGCTTTCGTTCCTGAGCAGGTGCACAACGCAATCTGTCCATTGCGCCACATCGAGCGGACGGACGAATCCGTTCTCGCCATCGACGACCAGTTCTCCGGCGACGCCCGCATGTGGCGAGACAATGACGGGCAATCCCGCAGCGCAGGCTTCATTGGCAACCACGCCCCACACATCGCCCATCGTGGGAAACAGGAAGATGCGCGCGGAGCCGTAAAGCGCCGGAAGATCCTCCTGTGCGGCATGGCCATGGAACGTTGCCTCCACGAAGTCGGTGAGGCGGGAAGCCTCAGATTGGACGAGAGACTTCTGTTCTCCATTGCCGACAAAGAGCACGCGGATTTTCCTTCCCAGCATCTCGGCCGCTCGCCGGGAAACTTCGAGTGCGAACAAGGGATTCTTCGCCGACACGATGCGTCCGCAGAAAATCAGGTCGTGATTCTTTTCCTCCGCGGTTCCGGTACGCCAATATGCTTCGTTGTCGATACACAGGCATGAGCGGAAGCAGCGTTCGGTCGGGATGCCATAACTTTCATACAATCGCTGGCCGCCCTGGCTGGCTGCAATGAAGGCTCGGGAGCGCGAGTACACGAGACGCCGTATCAGCTTGTGCCAAACTGAGAGAGACTGCTCGGAAGCGTCGGTGCCATCCGTCATCGGTACATGAGGTATTCCCTTGATCACCGCATAGGCGAATGCGTACAGATAGGTCGGGTTGAATCCTGTCGTGATGATGACATCCGGTGCAAAGCGCTTCAGTGCAGGGATCACGTCGGGATTGTTATGGATGAAATTAGAGCCGCGCGCAACGAAGTGCTCCTTCAGGAAGACATGGTTGAATCGCAGCGGTGGCAGTTCCCATTGCCGGTTGGGTTCCCGTTCACTGCAGAAAATCACTTGCAGGTCCACATCGGCCATGCTGGCGAGCTTGTCGTAAATCGGGATGCGAAACGGCGGAGGGTGGTTGGTGATTAATGCGATTTTTGGCATCGTTCTGCTCCGGGTCGTCACGAGTTCGCCCACATGGATTCCGGTATGGATACCTGCGGGGCTTGTTTTTCACGTTGCTTCAAGGGCATTCAACTTGCTGCCGATCGTCGTCATGTTTTGCTGCCTGTGCGAATCGAATACACGATGGGTGCGTGCTGGCTGTTTTCGATGGCTGCTTTCACCAACAACCAGCGCCCCGATGTGGCAGCACTCGTGATGTAGAAATTGTGCGTGCAATTAGTGCCGGCATTCCGCGCTAGATCAAACGAAAGGCCGTTTCTCCTCGAGGATTTGTAACAAAAGCTATACAAGTTCATGCAGGCCTGCGGAGATGCTTCAAAGTCATGCTTGTATGACTCGGTTGGCATGGGAGCTTATCGGCCGACCTCCTTGATACGGCCTGCTGGACGATGGGGGCGCTCATCTGTGTGTTCACGGCGCCATGCGAGCATGCCGTCGATACGGCCACGCGCGGTTGCGTATCCAAGCGCAAGTTGCCCACCGAACGAGCCTTTCATCAACGGGCGCAGCACAGGGGCGAGGATGCCGCGGGCGATGACCCATGCTGGCAGTTTGTGCTTGGCATACAGCGCTCCCGTGCCGCGGGCACGATGGCGCGCTGCCTTGCGCGCCTGGGGACTGGTGTCTGGTGTGCTCGAACCGACGGCGTGATGCACTTCGCCGCGCGGTTCATAGGTCAGGTGGGCACCCGCACGCAGGGCACGCAGCGCAATGTCGGTTTCCTCTCCCGCGCCGAACCACTGACCGACGCCGAGCCTGCTGTCGAAGCCGCCGATCTCCTTGAACAAGGCGCGCTGGCAGAACAGCGTGATGGAACTCACCGCAATGTCGCGGAAAGCGCGCGAGCGCTTCCATGACAACGCTGCCGGCGACATCGGTTGTTCATCCTGTTCCACCCAGCGGACGATGATGCCGGTCGGCTTGTCGGGGCAGGCAAAACGCGCCGCCAGCGTTTCCAGGAGGCGCGGGTCGTACCAGCAATCATCGTCGGGAAACCCGACCCACTTTCCGCGAGCCATGTCGATCCCCGCATTGCGTGCGGCGGCAAGGTTCGGCGGATGATGCTTGATGTGCCGGATCGCGATGCCGAGGTACTTGGCGCGTTCGACATGGGGCAGCAGACGGTCGTCGGTATTCTGGTCGACGACGATCACTTCGAAGTTGCTGAATGTCTGTGCTGCAAGCGAATCGAACAGCCGGCCCAGTTCGTCGGTGCGGCCGACGGTTGCGAGGATCAGGGAGACATCCGGTTTTCTCATGCAGGCCTCTTTACGTGCACCTTGGAATTGATGATGCGGCGGCGACGGACGAAGTACCGTGCGTAATGCGCCATGATCTCGAGCGGATTGTTCCCGGCATAGGACAGGCGCACGCGGAAATCTTCTGCCATTGCGGCCAGCCGCGTACGCGACGATGTCGACAGGCTTCCTTCATGCTCCCGGAAAGCGGTCAGCGGCTCGTCCAGCTGCAAGGGCTCCGACATGCGGGCCAGCTTGAGCCAGAGGTCGTAATCCATTGCGTACTTGAGGTTCGTGCTGAAGCCGCCCGCGCGCAGCATCAGTTCGCGGCGGACAAAGGTGGCCGGGTGGGGGATGAAGTTGCCACGCAACAGCTTGTCGTAACTGAAGCGGGGCGCGATGTAGTTGTCCGCATGCAGCGCGCCATCCTTCAATGCCATGGTGCGGCCGAACATCCATCCGCGTCCGCTCGATTCCAGCAGGTTTGCTGCAAGCGAGAGCACATCGCGGCGCAGGTAGTAATCATCCGAATGCAGGTAGGCGACGACGTCTCCTGTTGCCGCGCGCAGCCCTTCGTTCATCGCCCGGCTGACTCCGCCGCGGACGTTTTCCAGCAGGCGGTAAGGGCGGCGCAGTGCGCGGATGTGATCGAGCGTCCCGTCTTCGGAACCACCGTCGACAAAGATGTATTCGATTTGCGGATGATCCTGCGCCAGCACGGACGCGATCGACTCGCCGAGGTAGGCCGAGCTGTTCCAGGTGCAGGTAATCACGGTAACAGTGAGTGCCATATGCAGACCTTTCTGTTAATGGGAAGGTGACGGCGGCAGCTGGTAAATCTGCAGCAGTTGCTGTGCCGCCCGGTCGGCGCTTCCCAAGCCTTCCGGTGCGGTCCCATATGTGGTGTTCGGATCGAAGGAAATGAGGTCCTCCACCAGTGACTGCATGTCGTGGTGCAGCCGCAATTGGCCGGGCGCTGCCGCATAGACAGCCAATTCCGGCGTGCCGCCGCGATGCAGTGCAAACGTTGCCTTGCCGAGGAAGAGTCCTTCCAGCACCGTCGTTGCGCAGGGCTCTTCCCACACGGAAGGAACGACAACGGCCGTGGACGTTGCGGCAAGCGTCAGGGTCTGCTCCGGCGAGCACCAGCCGAGGAACTGGATCTGGCCACTCTCGAATCCTGCGCGTAACTCAGCCTCATCCGAGCCGTCACCCGCAACCGTGACGCGCATATGAGCGGGAATGCAAGGCTTCAACGCCTGAAGGAACTGTTTCACGCCTTTAGCCGGGTACAGTTTCGCCGCGATGAACACGTTGAAGCCCGGCGATTTTGGCAAGGATTTTGCTGCCTCGCGAATTCGCTCCAGTTCGGCGCGATCGACGAAGTTATGCACCGTCGTTCCCCAAGGACCGGGGCCGAAGGAGCGTGCGACATTCCGCAGCAGCATGTCCGAGACGAACACCGTCTTGTGCATGCTGAAACTTTCCGCCACCTCCTTGCGGAAGCGGATCACCGCGATCTTTGACACGGCGCGCTGCAACGTATTGGGGTCGGGATGGATGCAGCGTGCGCATTCCGCAGGATCAACCGATTCGCAGACCGTGCCATCGCGAAAGCGCGTATGGCGGAAGCAGTCGCTGCCCTGGTCATGCCGGGTCTGAACGAAATTGATATCCGGCGGCAGGAAACGTGCGACGTTCGGCACATGCCCGTGGTAGTGGATCACGTCGTAGCGTGGCGCATGGCGCAGGATGATCTTCGCAAAGCGTCGGGCAATCGCGGTCCGTTTGGGCGGCATGAACATGCCGAGACCGATTTCCTTCCAGCCGGCATGCTGTCCGCTCAGTTCCCCGAAGAAGCGGCCGCCAAAGCGTCCTTCTTCGCCGCAGACGGAAATCGGGTGCTGGTTCCCGCCCAGAAGATCGACTTCATGGCCCGCGCGCACCAGCGCACGTGCGAGATTGAGCGCATGCTTGGCGAGCCCACCCATGCTCGGGTAAGGAATGTCTTCGCTGACGATCAGGATGCGCATCTGTTACCTCAGGAGCGACGCCGCCTGGCGTAAGCCAGCATGGCGGCGCGTTCGTCGACGCCGACAATGAAATACAAGCCGGCCAAGGAAAGCGCGACCAGCGCGGCAGAGACAATCACGGCGGTTGCGAACAAACCGCCCGGCATCAGCATCTTGAGCGGAGCGAGAACGCCGATGATGAGCAGCCCTACCACGAGGCTGCGACCGAATCCGGTGCGCATGGACTCGCCGAATGTCACCGGGACGGTGCGGCCATGTACGTACAACAGGAAAATCATGCCGAGCGTCAGCGACGACAGCAGGTGGCCGCCGGCGGCACCGACGATGCCGAAATAGGTCGTGCCGAGATAGACCATCAGCACGCCGCACACGCCGTTGGCCAGTGCAAAGCGCCCCGTAATGCGCGGGTGGCCCAATGCATCGTTGACCATGGAAGGGATATTTGTCAGAGAATCGGCAAGCAGTGCAAGGGTCATCAGTATCAGCACCGGGAAACCCTGTTGCACGAACTCTTCCCCGACCCAGCGGCGCAGGAATTCATCGCCGGCAAGCACCATGATCCCGAGCGCGGCGAGATTGATGTACGTCACGTAACGCATCACGCCCAGGTAAACCGGGCGCAGTTCATTGATCCGCCCGGCACCAGCGAGGGCCGATGCGCGCGGATAAATCACACTTGACAACCGGTAGGTCAGGCCAAGAACGCGCCCGGCGAGCGTGACTGGCACCGTATAAAAGGCTAGGGCGACCGGCCCTGCAATGGCGCCGACGATCAGTTTGTCCGCATGCTGGTGCAGCGTGGACGCGATCTTGCTGAGATACGCATAGGCGCTGAAGGAAGTCAGTGCCTTGCGCACGTCGGGACGTGGCCAGCAAGGGGAGAGGCCCAGCTTGAAACCGCGGATCAGCCACACCAGGTACAGCAGGTTGCTTACGGCGACTGCAACGCGCGCAACGATGACGCCAACGACACCGGTTCCCGCAAGCGCAGCGGCGACCGACGCGAGGTTGACGAGTGTGCCGAAAAATGCCTCGCTCTGGGCCGAGCGGTCATACCGCTGCAGGGCTTGCGGTACGACCAGCAGGTAGCTTTGTGCCTGCGACAGCGCGAACCCGAGCGCCGCAACCTGGAAAGCGAGGACGGTTGACTCGTGCATGGCTTCCGATACCTCAAAGAAGCGCTCGATCAGCAGTTCCGCGCCGAAGAAGATGGCAGCAGCACCGGTGAGGCCGAGAATGCCGTAAAAGAGGATGCCGAACCAGAAGGTCTCGGCGAAGCGTGCACGGTCACTGGCGGCATGATGCTCCGCCAGATACTTGATTGCGCCGGCGCTGAGGTTGATGTCGAGTACGCCGAAGTAACCGATGACAGACCCGACCATGGTCACGATGCCGAAGCCCTCGACCCCAAGCGCACCGATCAACAGCGGGACGGTGGCCAGTGCGACCACCATCGGTACGGCGGAACCGCTCAGGTTCCAGAGCGAATTACGCAGCAGCATACTGGGCGCGCGCCACATACTGGCGGACCTGGTAGTTATGGAGGCCAACGGCGATAAACGGCATTGCCATCGTAAAACCAAGCAGCAGCATCGTCCTGAACTCGATGATCGGTGTGCCGATCAGTAGCGTCGGCACCCAGAAGAGGAATCCGGCGAAGCCGGCATCGGCGATCAGCCGCGGATCCCCAGCCAGGTATTTTCGATGCTTGAAGTAGAAGGACACATAGGCTGCGAGGATGCAGGTGAACAGCATGAGCCCGACAATACCGGTCTTGAGCACGATATGGCCGAAGCCGCTGTGCACGAAACTGAAGTCGTCACCATGGTAGGACAGCAGTTCCCGGTCGCCGGTAAACGTTCCCCACGTGCCACGCCCGAACAGCCAGTTGCCATCCATGCTCTGCGCCGCGGCATACAGTTCGTAGAAGCGGCTGTTCTTGATGCCGCCGCGTGTCGGGGAAATGTCGTAAATGATCGACTCGAGGATGCCGCCGCTGGTGTTGAACTGAAGACGATGCTCGAAGAACACGACGGCAACGGCCGACAATAGCGCTGCTGCGAGCAGGGCAAACAGGAACTTGCGCCGTCCAGGAATACTGAGGAACAGGAAGCCAAACATCAGCGCCAGGCCGATCAGGGACGAGCGGCGGAAGGAAAGCGCGACCGCAGCGACCTCCAGTATCAGTACCCCCATCAGCAAGATCCGCTTGAGTGCGGACAGCCTGACGCCGGGACTGGTCAGCATCCAGGCGGCACAGAAGGCGGCGAGGCTGGCCACGAAGTTGTCGCTGATATCGAAGAAGAAGATCTTGATGTCCAGGCCCTCAAAGTTCCGGTACGGATTGGCCGTGTCGCCGTCGAACAGAAAGAAGCGCACTGCACCGAATGCCGCACGGATCGCCGCCAGGACCAAAATCGTCATCAGCAGGTTCCAGGAGTCCTTTCTGCCGTCGAATGCCATGATCACCAGGTACATGAACACCAGCATGTTCAATACATTGATGACGCCGTTGTACCCGAGGATGACATTGAGTTCGATGCCTTCCATCAGTCCGATGACGACATGCGCGAACAATAGAAAGGCAAATGCGAGGAAGTATTTGGTGATCGGCGGTGCAAGCTGCGGCCCTTGCGGATTTGCCAGTCTCTTCAACACGGCGGCCACGCCTGACGTCAGCAGGATCAAGTTAAGCAGGGAGAAATAAAACATGCCGGCGCCGCGTGAGTAGATGTTGCTTTGCGTCTTCAACTCGCCCCAAGTCGAGTCGGAGAACATAAACAGCACGCCGATGAAGCCGAGCACGATCAGCTTGGGGGCCTTGATGAAGATGCCGAATATGATCGGAATCACGAACAGGGAAACGACCAGGTTGGTATAGACCTCGGCGGATGTCAGGGATGGTGTCATGGCTATACTCGTTTCGTAACACTGATGTCAGGCGTCACTCTATGCATCTTTATTGCGCCGCGTGGATCCCGCCTGCCGGGAACGCGACATGCCGATAGCCTGTTCCCGGGAAGCGACTGGAGAACGGAAACACACCGGCACGGCACGAAGGGATTTTTGTAGCAACGACAGCGGATGAAGTCGAAGCCGGACGCCTGTTTGTCACTGTCCCAACTCCTGATGATGGCGTGTTTGCCGCGTGGAAGAATCTGGCGCGTCCGGCTTTGCGGCGAACCGGCACATACCTGTCTCGAGATGTGCGCCGCATGCAACAGCAAGCATGTGCATTCGTCCTGCTCGCTTTTGTTCGCTTATTCCTTGTGCGCTTCTACAAAATCCTCATATGTTTTCCGGATACCTTCGGCAAGTCGCGTCGCCGGTTTCCACCCGAGCGCTGACAGCTTCGACACATCGAGCAACTTGCGCGGCGTACCGTCCGGCTTGCTGCTGTCGTATGCGATATCACCCTCGTATCCGACGGCCTTTCTGATGATTCCGGCAAGCTCGTTTATTGTGACGTCCTCCCCGGTCCCGACATTGATATGGGACAACGTAGGTGTCGTATGCGTTGCATAAACGGACCGGTCGAGATCCATTACATGCAGACAAGCAGAGGCCATGTCGTCGACAAACAGGAATTCTCTCCGCGGTGTTCCGGTGCCCCAGATCACGACCTTGTCGGCACCATTGATCTTTGCTTCATAAAAGCGGCGGATCAACGCCGGGATGACATGGCTGTTTTCCGGATGGTAGTTATCGCCGGGACCATACAAGTTGGTCGGCATGACGCTGCGGAAGTCTGTTCCGTACTGGCGATTGAAGCTTTCGCACATCTTGATGCCGGCGATCTTCGCAATGGCATAGGCCTCATTCGTCGCTTCCAGCGGGCCGGTCAGCAGGTATTCCTCCCGAATGGGTTGCTCCGCCATACGGGGATAAATGCACGAAGATCCGAGGAACAGGAGCTTTCCTACTCCGTGGCGCCACGCTTCCTGGATCACATTCGACTGGATCATCAGGTTGTTGTAGATGAATGTCGCGGGGTAGGTGTTGTTGGCATGGATGCCGCCAACCTGTGCCGCCGCCAGGTAGACCTCATCGATTTTTTCGGAAGTAAAGAATTCGCGGACCTGTGCCTGGTCGGTGAGATCCAGTTCCGAGTGCGTGCGGGTCACAATGTTCTCTTCGCCTCGCTCGCGCAGCGCACGCACAATGGCAGATCCGACGAGGCCGCGATGGCCGGCAACATAGATGCGTTTCTTGGGACTGGTATTCATTTCCATCCTCTCTGAACAAAAGGCAGGAGCCTTGTCGTGGCTGAATCGAAACGAGCCGCCGGCAATGATGGCTGCCTGCCGTCTCCGGGTTTGAATCTTTGCGCTCCGTATTTACGCCTCGAGGGGCAGGATTCCCAAAGCGTCCTGCGGGAAGGAGGTGGAACGCTGTTCCGCTGGCAACGTCCGCAGGAAAGCGGCAAATTCTTCCTTGACTTCCGGATGCCGCAATGCAAGCCGCACGGTGGCCTGTAAGTAGCCAAGCTTGCTTCCACAGTCATACCGGGCGCCTTCAAACTGGTGTGCGAGCACAGTCTCGTGCGCGAGCAGAGCCGCAATGCCGTCTGTGAGTTGCAGTTCTCCGCCCGCACCGGGTTGTAACTGGCGCAGGTGGGTGAAGATTGACGGCATCAGGATGTAGCGTCCTACCACGCCAAAAGTGGAAGGGGCTTTTTCCGGTGCCGGTTTCTCGACTATTCCGTGGAGTTCTATCAGCCGGTTGTCGAGCGGGGTGCCGTCAATCACGCCATACGAACGGCTGCGTTCAAGCGCAATGGACTCGATGCCGACGATGCTGCATCCATGCTTTTCATAGAGTTGGGTCATCTGGCGCAACACGGGAGGCTGCCCGTCGAGCAGGTCATCCGCGAGCATGACTGCGAACGGCTCGCCATTGACGAGCCGCTCGGCGCACAGGACGGCATGCCCAAGGCCCAGCGCCTGCGACTGCCTGACATAGAAGCATTCCACATGGTCGGGCTTGATGCTGCGGATGGCATCGAGCAATGCCTGTTTGTTGCGCGCTTCCAGCTCCGCTTCCAGTTCATACGCCTTGTCGAAGTGGTCTTCGATGGCGCGCTTGTTGCGCCCAGTGACGAAAATCATGTCCGTGATCCCGGCTGCGATTGCTTCCTCGACCGCATACTGGATCAGGGGCTTGTCGACGATCGACAGCATTTCCTTGGGACTCGCCTTGGTCGCAGGAAGAAAACGCGTCCCCAGTCCCGCCACGGGAAATACCGCTTTCGTTATCTTTTTTTGCATCAGTCTTTCTCTGAAAAGTCACGGAAACTGTTACTCATTGCCGTCCGACGAAGCGGTACTTGGCACGCCGGTTCCATGTCCTGCGAGGCGAGTAGCCAGTTGCGAATACAACGGGTGCAAAAGGATCATCAGTGCGACACAGGACAGGGCTGCCAGCATGTCGACCCGCCAGTCTGCCCAGTTCGCATGCCGGTACGGCATGAAACTCTGAATTGCCTCGTCCAGCCCACCCAGCACGGCGGTGACGATCAGCGTTCGCAGCGCGCGCGGAGCAGGGCGACCGCGCAGTCCGAGATATACCAATCCGCTCAAGACGGCATAGGCGGCAAAATGCAGCAGCTTGTCGTACACCGCCGCCGACATGGCCTCGGCTTTTCCCGGCACGGCGCCGACGAGGACCATCAGCGCATACAGCAGCGCCGCTGCCATCAGGCAGCGCGCGGGCGTGACGATGGCGGTAACAGTTGTGTGGAGACGCGAAAGCGAGAGATGCATGTCGGCTTTTCTTGTTTTGTATTCGGTTGCAGAAGGCAGCGCTGTCCGACGCCACCGGCCACGCGTTACAGGCGAGAGGCTGTTCAATATGCGTTCTTGCCCGTCCATCCCCTGAAAGCCGTCCACAGAATGATGCGGATATCCATCCACAGCGACCAGTTCTGGATGTAATGCAGGTCAAACCTTACCCGCGCCGCCATCTTGTCCACCGTGTCGGTTTCCCCGCGATAGCCGTGGATTTGCGCCCAGCCGGTAATGCCAGGCTTGACCCTGTGCCGGAGCATGTACATCTCGAGCAGGTCCTTGTACATCTCGTTGTGCTGCAGCGCATGCGGGCGAGGTCCGACGACCGACATGTCTCCAAACAAGACATTGATAAATTGCGGCAATTCATCCAGGCTGGTGCGGCGCAGGAATCGGCCGATCGGGGTAATGCGAGGATCGTCCTTCGTCGCCTGCGTGACCTTGCCGTGCTCCTCGTGCACTTTCATTGTGCGGAATTTATATACGTTGAATTTCCTGCCATTCAGGCCGAGACGAGGCTGCTTGAAGAACACCGGGCCAGGAGACGTCACCTTGATGCAAACAGCGATCGAGACAAACAGCGGGAGCAGCAGCACCAAGGCGACGATTGCGAACACGCGGTCGAAGAGATCCTTCACGATGCCGTTCAGGCCACTCGAAATCGGCTGGTTCAAATCCACGATCGGGAAGCCGAGGAAATTCCCCATCTTGTTGCTTAGCATTTGCAGGCCGAGGATGTCCGGCACCCAGCGGATGTCCACGAAGGTGTTCCGCAGGAGGTACTGCAGTTGCTGGAGCTTGGGGGACGCCATCAGCGGCAGGGTGACCCAGACCTCGTGGATGTGGTTCTCCACCACAAAGTCATGGATTTCCTGCAACGAATTAATACGGACAATGGATGGATCGCTGATCTTCTCCATGTCTGCCGCGTCGGCGTGTACCGCCTTTACGTCATAGCCCGTCCAGTCCTGTTGCAGTGCCCGACGATGCATTTCCTGGCCGGTGCTGCCATAGCCGACGATAACGACGCGCTTGTTGTTGAGGCCTTTCGTGCGCAGATATTGCAGGACCAAAAACACGGCGGCCCGGTAAAGCACCAGGAAGGTCAGTCCGCTTGCATACCAGTAAAACATCCATAAGCGGGAGACATTGCCGACATGATGGATCAGGAAGCTGAAAAACAGCCCTATCAGCATGACGAGTGCCCATGATGCGCCAAGGCGGAGGAACATGTCCGGTTTCGAGCGGCCGCGCCACGACCCGTACACCTCAAGTTGTGGAAACAGAAGGAAGGCGAGGGCACTGCAGAAATGCAGCAGCACGGTATGAATCGGTGATGTTTCGCTTAACGGGACATGGAAATGGATCAGGCTGGCCAAGGTGCCGGCGGCCTCCAATGCCAGTACATCCATCAGGCGCATCGAGAATTCCAACCGGGAAGAATTTGTGATTATTAAATCTCGCATGGCGGTTCTAGCGTTCTTAGCGGTTGCAACAATCTCAAACCAGAGACCGGTCACTGCGGTATGCTGAAACCTGTCGACGGGCAGCGGGTTCGGTGTCCTTATTCAGCGCACACAATGCCGTAGCTCCATCGGCCGGTCTCACGGCCTATTTGCCATTACTGCAAAAGCCGAGTGTTATTACCTTTAAGACAATGGTAATCACTAAAAACGGACAGAATCTGTTAAGTTGGTTTCGCTTGCGAAGTCTCAAATATGCGATTGCTGGGACTCAAATTGACCGTTGTGAAGCATCAAAATGTGATGCGCCGTGTACAAAAATTGCCCCTCGGCCCATTGGCCGCTTCTGCGCAGAGGGAAGCATGACCGTTTCGAGTTTTCCCAAAGTCGTATGCGCCACGTCGATTAATAGCGAGTAATAAATTCCGTCAAGACATGTGATGCGCTATCATTTCGCCCTATGACTACCGAGGATATGCAGCAGAAAACTGCTTACGAACTGATAGGCGGGGCTGAAAAACTGCGTGAACTGGTCGACCGCTTTTACGACCTGATGGAGCTGGAGCCGGAATTCACCGGCATCCGTGCAATGCATCCGACTCCGATGGATAGCTCACGCGACAAGCTTTTCTGGTTTTTGTCCGGTTGGACTGGCGGGCCTGATCTGTATATCGAGCGCTACGGCCATCCCCGCTTGCGTGCGCGTCACTTGCCCTACGCGATCGCATCCGACGAGCGCGACCAATGGCTGCGCTGCATGGCAAGGGCGATGCAGGATGTCGGCCTGCCGGAGCCGATGCAGGAGCGCCTGATGCAGGCGTTCTACCAGACCGCCGACTGGATGCGAAACAAGGCAGATTGATATTGCCAGGATCTCGGCAATGACCATCCGATCAAAAGAGGTGCAAGCCGCCTCCCGAGCAAACGCTTCATGAATCCAACCGACATTATTCTCCTGCTGCTGCTTGCCATAGTCTTGATCCTGCAAGTCGTGCTCTTGTTCCGTGCGCGCGGTTCGGAAAACGCGGCACAGCTGCTGCAGCTTAAGGATGCACTCCAACAGCACCAGCAGCAAACGAGTGAACGCATCGAGCGCGAATTGCGTAACCAAGTGCAGACCAGCGCGCAGAGCACACGCCAGGAATTGAGCGGTAGCCTCGCCCAATTCCAGCAGACCCTCGCTGCGCAACTGACCAGCGTGGCCACGCTTCAGAACAACCAGATCGACACTTTCGCGCAGCAGCTCGCCAAGCTAAATGAAGTCAACGCGCAGCAGCTCGAATCCATGCGGCAATCGATTGCCTTGCAAGCCCGGGCAGGGCGGGAAGAGCAGGCTGCCACGTTGAAGCGCTTCGGCGATACGCTGAACCAGTTACTCTCCACATTGACCGAATCCAATGCGCAGCGCATGGCAGAAGTGCGCGCCACGCTGGAGGCTAAGATCAAGGACCTGCAGGCGGACAACGGCGCGCGCCTTGAGGAGATGCGCAAGATCGTCGACGAGAAATTGCATGCAACGCTTGAGCAGCGGCTCGGCGAATCCTTCAAGCTGGTATCGGACCGGCTTGAAAAGGTGCACCAGGGCCTCGGTGAAATGCAGCAGCTCGCCATCGGCGTCGGCGACCTGAAGCGCGTGTTGACCAATGTGAAGACGCGTGGCACATGGGGGGAAGTGCAGCTGGAAATGCTGCTCGAACAGGTGCTTACGCCGGACCAGTATGCGAAGAACGTCGAGACTGTGCCCGGCACGGGCGAGCGCGTCGAGTTCGCGATCAAGCTACCGGGGCAGGACGACGGCGCTCGCCCGGTCTGGATGCCGATCGATGCAAAGTTCCCGAAGGAACAGTACGAACGACTGGTCGAAGCGGCAGAGGCAGCGGACACCGACGGCGTTGCGCTGGCAGGGCGGGAACTCGAGCGCGCAGTGCGAGTGGAAGCGAAGTCGATTGCCGAGAAATACGTCTCGCCTCCGCTGACCACTGATTTCGCCGTCATGTTTCTGCCGACCGAGGGGCTGTACGCCGAAGTCATGCGCAGACCCGGACTGGCGGATGAATTGCAGCGTGTCTGCCGTGTCAGCATTGCCGGTCCATCCACGCTGTCGGCCTTGCTGAACAGTCTGCAGATGGGTTTCCGTACGCTGGCACTGGAAAAGCGCTCTTCCGAGGTATGGCAAGTGCTGGGCGCGGTGAAGACTGAGTTCGGCAAGTTCGGAGAGGTACTTGCCGCGACAAAGAGCACGCTGGAGCGGGCTGCGAAGAACATTGAACAGGCCGAGACCCGAACGCGCCAGATGAGCCGCAAGTTGAAATCGGTAGAAGCGCTGCCGTCCGAGACAGCCCAGCTACTTCTTGGGACAGATGCCCCCGATTCCAGCGACGACTAACCGGATGGAAGCGCACAGTTGCCCATCCTTTTTTATTCTTCCCTTGTCACGGATAACAGGTGCCGCTGAAAAAACCGTTGCGGTCGTTTTCGGCGGAAATGCCCTGCATTTGTGATAACTTCTCAGCATTGCCGCGGAATTGCCCGGCGATGCCTCACAGCTTGATTCTCTCCCGGCGTCCGTAAGGACGTAAGTTATGGAAATTGCGATACTTTTTGGTCTGATCCTTCTCAACGGCATGTTCGCCATGTCGGAAATTGCGCTCGTCACGGCGCGCAAGGCTCGCCTTCAGCGCCTGGCGGAAGAAGGCGATACGGCCGCTGGCGCGGCGATCCAGCTCGGCGACGATCCGAACCGCTTTCTTTCGACTGTACAGATCGGCATCACCTCCATCGGCATCCTGAATGGTATCGTCGGTGAAGCGACGCTTGCCTATCCGTTCAGTATCTGGCTGCAGCGCATGGGCGTTGATGGCGCATGGTCGGAATACCTGGCAACCGGCCTGGTCGTGGTCAGCATCACCTATTTCACGATCGTGCTTGGCGAACTTGTACCCAAGCGCATCGGACAGATCAGCCCGGAACCGATCGCCCGTATCGTTGCGCGCCCAATGCTGTGGCTGGCTGCGCTGACCAAACCATTTGTGCGCTTGTTGTCGGGGTCTACTCAACTGGTCTTGCGTACCTTTGGCGTGACAGAGCGCCTTGAGCCGAGCGTCACCCAGGAGGAAATTCACCTGATGCTGGCCGAAGGATCGAGCGCCGGCGTCATTGAACAACATGAGCACGAGATGGTGCGTAACGTGTTCCGCCTGGATGATCGCCAGATCGCCTCGCTGATGGTGCCGCGTAGCGAGATCGTGTATTTCGATGTCAATGAACCTTTGGAAGAGAACCTGAAGCGCTTCGAGGAAAGCGAACATTCCCGCTTCCCGGTGGTGCGCGGCGGGTGGGATGACGTGCTCGGGGTGGCCAACGCACGCCAGTGGCTGACGCAGACCTTGCGCGGTGAAAAGCCGAGCCTGACTGACAGTTTGCAACCGGCAGTCTTTCTTCCTGAATCGTTGACCGGCATGGAGCTGCTGGAGAATTTCAAGAACTCCGGTGTCAAACTTGCCTTTATCGTCGACGAATACGGCGAAGTCCAAGGCATTGTCACGTTGCAGGACGTGATGGAAGCCATCACCGGTGAGTTCAAGACACATCGTGCCGAGGATGCGTGGGCAGTTCAGCGTGATGATGGCTCGTGGCTGCTGGATGGCCTGATCCCGGTGCCGGAACTGAAGGACCGCCTGAGCCTCAAAGGCGTGCCGGAAGAGGAGCGGGGACGTTATAACACCTTGAGCGGAATGATGATGCTGCTCTTGGGCCGGTTGCCGCAGACGTCGGATCGTTGCGAATGGGAAGACTGGACGTTTGAGATCGTCGACCTGGACGGAAAACGGATCGACAAGGTGCTGGCCACGCGCAAAACGCCGGAGACCGTCGAGGTCAAATCCAATCCGGACTGACCATTCCCTGGTGCCTGCTGGCGGGTGCCGGGAATCGTCGTGAGCCCATCGACGAGAAAGCTGACTATCCATGTCGACCAGACGCAATCATGTCAAGGAGGAAGCCATGGTTCATCGCCTTTCTGACCCCACGTCGGGCGGGTCCCGTCCTTCCAGTCGCAACAAGATCGTTAGCGCCGCGGAGGCAGTTCGCCTCATTCACGATGGCGACACGATTGCCACCGGTGGCTTTGTCGGCATCGGCTTCGCGGAGAACATCGCCGTAGCCCTTGAGAAGCGCTTCCTGGAGAGCGAAGAAGAATTGCTCGGCAAGGGAACACCTGGCAATCTCACACTGATCTACGCTGCCGGGCAGGGCGACGGCAAGGATCGCGGCCTTAACCATCTTGGCCATGAAGGCCTGATCAAGCGCGTTATCGGCGGTCATTGGGGCTTGGTGCCCAAATTGCAGCAGCTGGCGATCGCCAACAAGATCGAGGCCTACAACCTGCCGCAAGGCGTCATCACCCACCTGTTCCGCGACATTGCTGCCGGCAAGCCTGGCGTGCTGACCACCGTAGGGCTCGGCACGTTTGTCGATCCGCGCCATGGTGGCGGCAAGATCAACTCCGCCACCACGGAAGAGCTTGTCGAACTGATGACAGTCGGCGGCAACGAATACCTGTTCTACAAAGCCGTACCGATCAATGTCGGCATCATCCGGGGCACAACCGCTGACCCGGACGGCAATATCACGATGGAGAAAGAAGCGCTCACGCTGGAGGCGCTGGCGATCGCGATGGCGGCGCACAATTCCGGCGGCATCGTGATTGCGCAGGTCGAGCGCATCGCCGAAAGCGGCTCATTGAATCCACGGCAGGTGAAGATCCCCGGCATCCTCGTCGATTGCGTGGTTGTCGCAGAAAAGAGCGAATACCAGATGCAGACCTTCGTTGAGCCGTATAGCGCGGCATTCGCGAGCGAGATGCGCGTGCCGCTGTCGTCCATCCAGCCGATGGAAATGAACGAGCGCAAGATCATTGCGCGCCGTGCGCTTCTGGAAATCAAGCCGAACAACGTAGTCAACCTCGGCATCGGCATGCCGGAAGGCGTCGCGAGTGTTGCGGCGGAAGAGAAGGTGCTCGACCTTGTTACGCTGACGACGGAACCCGGTGTTATTGGCGGAATCCCTGCCGGCGGCCTGAATTTCGGTGCGGCGACAAATGCCGCGGCGATCATTGACCAACCCTACCAGTTCGACTTTTACGATGGCGGCGGCCTCGACGTTGCTTTCCTTGGGCTTGCGCAGGCCGACAGGCACGGCAACCTCAATGTCAGCAAGTTTGGTCCGCGGCTCGCCGGTGCGGGCGGTTTCATCAACATCAGCCAGAATGCGAAGAAGGTGGTGTTTGTCGGCACCTTCACCGCGGGCGGGCTGGAAGTGGCGATCGCCAACGGGCAGTTGCGCATCAAGCGCGAAGGCTCCGCGCCCAAATTCGTTGACGCCGTCGAACACAGGACCTTCAGCGGCGAATATGCAATGCAACGCGCGCAGACCGTGTTGTACATCACTGAGCGCTGTGTTTTCCGCCTCGTCCTGGAAGGACTGGAAGTGATCGAAATCGCACCCGGCATTGACCTCGAACGCGACGTGCTGGCACAGATGCGCTTCCGGCCGGTAGTCAGCCCTCAGCTCAAGACCATGGATGCGCGCATATTCCAGCGCACGCCGATGGGACTGCGCAATGACATCCTGTACTTGCCGCTGGAGCAACGCCTGACGTATGACGCGAAGCGCAATGTGTTCTTTGTCAATTTCGAAGGGTTCGAAGTCAGGAACGTCGCCGATATCGAGGCCATCCGCGACCAGGTCGAACTGCTGTTGAAGCCGATCGACAAGAAGGTGCCTGCGGTCGTGAACTACGACAATTTCTCGATTACGCCCGAACTGCTGGATGGGTACGTCGACATGGTGCATGATCTTGCGGAACGCTATTACAGTCGCGTCACCCGCTATACGAGCAGTGCCTTCATGCGCAGCTATTTCGGTACCGCATTCCGGCGCCATCACACCGAGCCGTCGCTGTACGCGAGTCGTGAGGAGGCGTTCTCGCATCTTGGCGATTGAACTGGTACTGACGGGTTCGAAGAATCTGGCCCGCATGCCGATTGGCCGGGGCAAGGCGAGAGCCGTAATGAATGTGCCGGCCACTCAGGACGTGGCGTCGCGCCTCATCCGCCGATGTAGGACATCTCGACTTTGCGCACCGGTTGGCTGGAGGTGAACGTGTTCGCTGTCCGCAACTCTGAATAACGGTCAGCACGGGCGCGCCACAAGTGCGCGACAGCAGTCGAGATTTCTTCATCGCTGCGCCCGCTGCGCAACAGTGCGCGCAAGTCATGGCCGTCGGACGCAAACAGGCAGGTGTACAGTTTCCCTTCCGTCGACAGCCGTGCGCGCGTGCATTCGCTGCAGAATGCGCGCGTGACGCTCGATATCACGCCGATTTCGCCGCCGCCGTCGACATAGCGCCAACGTTCGGCGGTTTCGCCGGTATAGTTTGGCTCGATCTCCTGCAGCGGCATTTCTGCGCTGATCCTGCGCACCACTTCAGCAGATGGAATCACTTCATCCATCTTCCAGCCGTTGCTTGCACCCACGTCCATGTATTCAATAAATCGCAGGATGAACGGCGTGCCTTTGAAGTGCCGTGCCATCGGCACGATCTCCTGGTCATTCATGCCGCCCTTGACCACCATATTGATCTTGATCGGTCCCAGTCCCACCTTGTGTGCGGCTTCGATGCCTCGCAGAACATCGGCAACGGGAAAATCGACATCGTTCATGCGCCGGAATGTGGCGTCATCCAGGGAATCGAGGGACACCGTTACGCGTTGTAGTCCTGCATCTTTCAGGGCTTGTGCTTTCCTTGCCAAAAGCGATGCGTTTGTTGTCAGGGTCAGGTCGAGAGGATGGCCATCAGGCGTTTTCAATGCGCTCAACATCGATATCAAGTTTTCGATGTTCTTGCGCAGTAGCGGTTCGCCACCTGTCAGGCGCAGCTTGCGCACACCATGTGCGACAAAGATCTTTGCAATGCGTGTGATTTCCTCGAAGGACAGCAGGGCGGAATGCGGCAGAAAAGGATGATCCTTGTCGAAGACCTCTTTCGGCATGCAATAGACACAGCGGAAATTGCAGCGGTCCGTCACCGAAATGCGCAGGTCCTGCAGTGGGCGAGCAAGCGCATCAGCCAGCAAGCCGGTTGGCGCCTCCAGCGCATCAGGAACTGGCGGCGCGAAACGGAGGCGATGGTCGGTGATAGGGATAAATCGGTCGGACATGCGGGAAGTGAAGCAGCGTGCCAAGAAACAGCGGACTAACTAACGCACATACGATACCACGAGCCCGGCAAGCGCACAGACGCCGATCAGTTTGATCGTATTGGCCTGAAAACGCAGCAGCGCCAGGCTGGCCGCGGCCGAGATCACAATCGCAATCCAATCCCATTGCTGCATTGGTTTTGCAAGCTGGAACACATGTTCCGCAAAGAACACGGCCAGGCTAACAATGACGCCGACTACCGCTGCCGAGATTGCGGTCAATGGTGCGGTGAGGCGAATGTTGTTGCGCGTAGATTCGACCAATGGTCCGCCTACGAGAATGAAAAGAAAAGAGGGTAGGAACGTGAAGAAGGTAGCAACGCAAGCGCCTGCGATGCCGGCCGTCAATAATGCGTCAGGACCAAACACCTCCTTGCTCCATGCGCCGACAAAACCAACGAACGCGACGATCATGATTAACGGCCCTGGTGTAGTCTCCCCCAATGCAAGACCGTCGATCATCTGCGCCGGCGTTGTCCATTGGTATGTCTCTACGGCACCCTGATACACATACGGCAGCACAGCGTATGCTCCGCCAAACGTCAGTAGCGCAGCCTTCGTAAAGAATACGCTCATGTGCGAGAGCGGATTGGATAAGCCAAAGCGTGCCGCAATCATTGCCCAGAGAGCAATCCCAAGGCCAATGCCGACCATGCAGGAAATGACTAGCTTACGCCAGGAAAAACGAGCGTGGTCGGGCGTGGGCGTGTCATCGTCAATCAATGCCGGGCCATAAGAATGCTTTTCTCCGGACACATGTCCACCACCAAGCTTGAATTTGGCGGGCACGAAGCGTCCGCCCACCAAGCCGATGAATGCCGCTCCCAGCACGATCATCGGGAATGGTACCTGAATGAAAATTGCCAAGAAGGAAGCAATCGCAATTGCAATGAGCCATGGGTTTTTCAGCGTGCGGTTGCCGATGCGCCAGGCGGCGGCAAGCACAATCGCAACGACGGCTGGCTTGATGCCATATAGCACCCCGGCGATGACCGGCGTGTCGCCGAACGAAATATACATCCAGGACAGGATGCAAAGAATTACCAGTGATGGCAACACGAAGAGGGTTCCAGCGATAATGCCGCCCCATGTGCGGTGCATCAGCCAGCCGATATAGACAGCGAGTTGGGTCGCTTCAGGTCCGGGTAACAGCATGCAATAGTTCAGCGCATGCAGGAACCGTTGCTCCGATATCCAGCGCCGTCTTTCCACAAGGTCGGCATGCATGATGGCGATTTGCCCGGCAGGACCGCCGAAGCTGATGAAGCCGAGCTTCAGCCAATACCAGAATGCCTCGTGCAGACTTACCTCGGCGGAATGGCGCCCTATCGTTTTATCCATGTACGTCGTCCGGTTTTTGGAAGCAGGAAGAAAAAAGGGAGCAAATGCTCCCTTTTTTATTTTCCGCATTGTCCCATGGCTGGCATGGGACTCGCGATTATCCGCCTTTACCGTCGGGTCTCGACTTGAATCAGCGGTTCGCTCGATACCGGCGGCAACGGCTTGCGTTCACGCGGAACGCGCGGCGGTTGCTCGAGCCTCGAAGCGGCTTCCTGAGCAGCGCGCAGCTTTTCCGGATCTGTCACGGCAAGGGTCAATCCGGCTGCCGCCAGGATTTCACGCAGATGATCGATCTGCATGGGCGCCGGTGCAACTGGCGACAAAGCGGATGGAGTTGCTGCAAGGGCTGCAGGGGATGTCGCTGCCGGCACCGGGGTCAACGGCGCAGGCTGAACTTCTTCTGCTTGCGGTTGTGCCGTTGGTTGCGGTGTAACTTCCGCAACTTGCGGAGCAGGTGCTTCCGTAAGGACTTCTGCTTCGGCTGCTGACGCCTCGGTGGTCGATACCTCGGTGGCAGCTTCAGCAACTTCGCTGACGGCAGGAGTCGTTTCCTTCTCCGGTTGAGGCGCTGCCGGCATAGTAACCGGTGCAGGAACAGCTGCCTGAACAGAGGCCGGTGCCGCTTCCTCCACAGGTACCGGTTCCTCCGCAGGGGCGGCTACTTCAGCAGGTGTCGGTTCTTGCGCAGGAACTGCCACTTCCGCAGGAGCAGTAGCCTCTGCCGGTTGCGCGACTTCGGCGATTTCCAATTGCACCGCCTGTTGTTCCGTCGCGCCTTCCGCAGCAGCTTCCAGCTCGCTGCCGGCGATCACCTCGCCGGTCTCGCGGTCACGGCGATTACGATTGCGGCCACCACGGCGACGGCGACGGCGGCGCTCTTCACCTTGTTCGGCAGTACCTTCTTCCAGTCCAAGTGCGCCTGCCTCCAGTTCAGCTTCAGCACCCGGCACGGCTGCCGATACGAGTGCCGGTGCAGTCGGCACCGGAATCGGGGTGACTTGGGCGGCAATCAGCAGCTCTTCAGCCGGTGCTTCCTTGCGCTCTTCACGCTGGCGTTGCTGGCGTTCGCCACGTTCGCGGCGAGTCTCCTGGCCTTCGCGCTGCTCGCGCGCTTCGCGTGGCTCACGAGGTTCGCGCGGTGGGCGTGGCGGACGTGGAGCCTGTTGGGTCTCTGCTGCAGGGGCAGCAGCTTGCTTGGCCGTTTCAGCGCGGCCTTCCGTGCGACCGGTTTCGCGTTCCTCGCCACGCTCGCGCCCGCCGCGGCCGCGGCCACGGTTGCGGTTGCGTCCGTTGCGCTCACCGCGCTCACGGCTTTGCTGCGGCTTCTCTTCAACGACCGGTACGGGTGCGGCAACAGGTACGACCGGTTTCTTGCGGAAGAAGCCGAAGACGCGGCTGAAGAATCCTTCTTCGGCCGGCGCAGCGACAGGCGCCGGTGCCGGTGTTGGTTCGACCGGCTTGCGTTCGACGATTGGTGCCGGTTGTTCCGGGGTAATGCCCTTGACCACGGCTTCCTGGCGCGGACGTACTTCTTCCTTCTGACGCTTGCCGTAACTAATGTCGGTATCCGCCTGCTCTGCCATGTCATAGCTGGCTTGCGGCTCTTCCAGGCGCGGATCATCATGCTTGATGCGCTCAAGCTTGTAATGCGGCGTTTCCAGATGCTTGTTCGGAATCATGATGATCGTCACGCGATGGCGCGTTTCGATCTTCAGGATTTCGCCGCGCTTTTCGTTCAGCAGGAACGCGGCCACATCGACGGGTGCCTGAACGTGGATCGCGGCGGAGTTTTCCTTCATTGCCTCTTCCTGGATGATGCGCAGGACTTGCAATGCGGAGGATTCGGTGTCGCGGATGTGGCCCGTGCCGTTGCAGCGCGGGCAGGTCACGTGGCTGCCTTCGGACAGGGACGGGCGCAGGCGCTGGCGCGAGAGTTCCATCAGGCCGAAGCGGGAAATCTTGCCCATCTGGACGCGGGCACGATCGTAGCGTAGCGCATCCTTCAGGCGGGTTTCGACTTCACGTTGATTCTTCGCATTCTCCATGTCGATGAAGTCAATCACGATCAGGCCGCCGAGGTCGCGCAAGCGCAACTGGCGCGCCACTTCGTCGGCGGCTTCGAGATTCGTATGGAGTGCGGTGGTTTCGATGTCGCTGCCGCGAGTGGCGCGGGCGGAGTTGACGTCGATGGAAACGAGTGCTTCAGTGTGGTCGATGACGATGGCGCCACCGGAGGGCAGGGGGACGGTGCGGGAGTAGGCGGTTTCGATCTGATGTTCGATCTGGAAGCGCGAGAACAGCGGCACGTCGTCACGGTAGCGCTTGACCCGGTGCACCATGTCTGGCATCACATGGCTCATGAACTGCTGAGCCTGTTCGTAAATCTCGTCGGTGTCGATCAGGATTTCGCCGATATCAGGCTGGAAGTAGTCGCGGATCGCGCGAATCACCAGCGACGATTCCTGATAGATCAGGAAAGCGCCTGGTGAAGACTGACCAGCGCCTTCAATCGCGCGCCAGAGTTGCATCAGGTAGTTCAGGTCCCATTGCAGTTCTTCAACACTGCGGCCGATACCTGCCGTGCGCGCAATGACCGACATGCCGGACGGCAGGTCGAGCTTGTCCATGGTCTCGCGCAATTCCTGGCGGTCTTCACCTTCGACACGACGCGACACGCCACCACCACGCGGGTTGTTCGGCATCAGGACCAGGTAACGGCCAGCCAGCGAAATGAAGGAAGTCAGGGCCGCGCCTTTGTTGCCGCGCTCTTCCTTCTCCACTTGAACCATGATTTCCTGGCCTTCGCGCAGTGCATCCTTGATCGAGGCATTACGGACATCTACGCCATCCTTGAAGTAGCTGCGCGCGACTTCCTTGAAGGGGAGGAACCCGTGGCGCTCTTCGCCATAGTTGACGAAGCAGGCTTCCAGGGAAGGTTCGATACGGGTGATGACACCCTTGTAGATATTCGACTTGCGCTGTTCCCGCCCGGTCGTCTCGATATCGATGTCGATGAGCTTTTGCCCATCTACAATCGCCACGCGCAGTTCTTCCTGCTGCGTGGCGTTGAACAACATTCGTTTCATTTTTATGCTCCGTGACTCTGAGGTCATTTTTTATGCAGCAACAGCGAAATTCGCCAGAGCTGCCAAGTACAGGGATGTACGCGAGAACGGAGTGCTTGAGGAGGGAACTGCCTTAGTGTGCGGGTGCGCGATACGAAAGCGCGTGGGCCGCAACGGGGCGCGGATGGGGTTGATACAGATGCCGGGTGCGCGCTTCGTCCGCGCTGCGCCGATCAGACGGATCAGGCGCAACTACAGGCAGCGAGCAACTTAATTGGGCCAAACAAAGCATGGGTCCAGCAAAATCGGCAAACAGGGGTCAACCACATCAACCAGCAAGCATTCGAAACATGAACTGCTTGCCGGACTTATCCTTGGAATTCAAACAATCTCGTCCAACATCATTGCACGCAATCCGATCGCAACAGCGGTGCAACCCTGATTCATACAAAGATGATGCATACACATCTTTTCCATCGAATTTGCAATTCGGCGAGGCCGGTGGAGACGCCCCTGTGTAGAATGTGCTTTTTATTCTTACACTCGCACCGGATTTGTAACCGGGGCGAAACAATTATATATACAAATGAAGGACTTAGCGAGATTTTCTGGGGAGCGGGCGGATTCGGCTTCATTTAACCAGCCCTTACAAGCCCCGGCGCAAGTCCGTCTCGTCACCATTTCCGAAGAAGAGGCAGACCAGCGGATCGATAATTTCCTGCTACGGATCTGCAAGGGCGTGCCGAAGAGCCATATTTATCGCGTTCTGCGTTCTGGCGAGGTCCGCGTCAACAAGGGGCGCATCGACCAGACTTACCGCCTCAAGGAAGGGGATGTCGTCCGTGTACCGCCGATCAGGATTGCGGAGAAGGCAACTCAGTTAGTCCCGGGCGCAGAATTCAGCATTCTGTTCGAAGATGCCCATTTGCTTATTATTGACAAGCCGGCCGGAGTGGCGGTGCACGGTGGGTCCGGGGTCAGTTACGGCGTAATTGAACAGTTGAGGGCTGCACGCCCGCAGGCGAAATTCCTCGAGCTGGTGCATCGACTGGATCGCGAGACGTCCGGCATTCTTTTGTTGGCAAAGAAGCGCTCTGCGTTGTCAAACCTGCACGAGCAGATTCGCGAGGGGCAACTGGACAAGCGCTATCTCACCTTGGTTCGGGGCACCTGGCAAAATACCCGCCAGCACGTAAAGTTGCCGTTGTTTAAATACACGACACCGGATGGTGAGCGTCGCGTACGGGTGCAGGCGGACGGTGCGCCGTCGCATACCGTTTTCAATCTGGTGAAGCGCTTCGGTGACTTCGTGCTGCTCGAGGCAGAACTGAAGACTGGACGTACGCACCAGATCCGCGTGCATTTGGCTTCGTCAGGGTTTCCGATTCTCGGTGATGATAAATATGGTGATTTTGCCTTGAACAAGGCTTTGCAAAAGGCTGACGGAGAACGTGTGGCGCTCAAGCGCATGTTTTTGCACGCCCATCAGATCACGTTTCGCCATCCGGAGACCGGTGAACCGATCACGCTCAAGGCGCAACTCCCTCCCGAGTGCCAACGCTTTTTGAAGAGCTTGGAGCAGTGCGGGGAGTGAGGCGCGAGCGCCGCTTGCAAGAAATTATTAATCAGGGATTGGCGCCATCGTGCGCCGAAAGACATGGCACGAAGACAATTCGACTTAATCGTATTTGATTGGGACGGTACACTGATGGACAGTACCGCGACCATCGTTACCTGCATCCAGGCGGCCGCCAAGGATCTTGGCTTGCCGGTGCCGGACAAGAAGCAGGCGTCTTATGTGATCGGGCTCGGCCTGCAGGATGCCATGCAGGCGGTTCTTCCTGGTCTCGAGCCCAAATATTATCCGCATATGGTCGAGCGGTACCGCTATCACTACCTGACAAAAGACAAGGGATTGGCCTTGTTTGATGGTGTAAGGGAGATGCTTGCCGATTTATCGCACCAGGGCTATTTCCTTGCGGTAGCAACCGGCAAGAGTCGGGTCGGATTGAATCGTGCGCTGGACGCGGCAAACCTGTTGTCGGTGTTCGATGCGACCCGCTGTGCAGACGAAACTTTTTCGAAACCGCACCCCGCCATGCTGCAGGAGCTGACGCGCGAACTTGGGCAAGACATGCAACGTACGGTCATGATCGGCGACACGACGCACGACATGCAAATGGCGATTAATGCAGGTGCCGCAGGCATTGCGGTCCATTACGGCGCGCATTCCGGCACCGAACTGGAGGCGCTGAATCCGGTGTTTGCCGCGAATTCCGTGTTTGAACTGCATCAGTGGTTACAGGAAAATGCATAATTCCGAAATGGATGGCGATGCGATTCCGATTTGTGCATCGGACGCGGTTGTCGAGGGCGGAAAGGGCGTGCGCTTTCCAGTGACAGCCGGTGGGGAGGATAGCACCGGTTTCGTGATTCGATTTGGTAACGCCGTCTACGCATACCTGAATCGCTGTGCGCATGTGCCTATTGAACTCGACTGGAATGAAGGCGAGTTCTTTGAGTCCAGCGGGCTGTACCTGATGTGTTCGACACACGGAGCCGTCTACATTCCTGAGAGCGGCCGATGTGCTGGCGGTCCTTGCAGGGGCGGGCGCCTGCGGCCCATCACAGTGTTCGAGCGAGACAATCAGATTTACTGGCGACCGGACGAGTATATCCGGCCAGTACGAGCGTAATTGGGCCGCTTCATCGGTAATAACAGGTATTAGAACCAAAAGATGACTGACAATAACTACGAGCAGAACAACCCGACACCACTGCAACCGCAATCCACTGATCGTTGGGAACGAGATCTCTTGGAAAAACTGGCCTTTGCAACGCTCAATGAGCAGCGCGCACGACGCCGTTGGAATATTTTCTTTCGCTTCGTCACGCTTGCCATTGTTGGATTCGGCTTATGGGTCGCATCTGGATTGGGCGATCAGGAGGCCGATGTGGTCGGGCCGCATACCGCATTGATCGAAATCGACGGAACGATTGAAACTGGAACAGTCGGCGCTGCCGATGCAGTCATTCCGGCGCTCAATCGCGCTTTCTCTGATGATAATTCTGTTGGTGTCATCCTTCGCATCAATAGCCCGGGCGGCAGCCCGGTGCAGGCGGGCATGATCAACGACGAGATCGCCCGGCTGCGGAAGGAGTATCCGCGCAAGCCACTGTATGTTGTGGTCGACGAAATCTGTGCTTCGGGCGGCTACTATATCGCTGCGGCGGCAGACAAGATTTTCGTGAATAAGGCCAGCATTGTCGGCTCCATTGGTGTTCTGATGGAGGGCTTCGGGTTCACTGGACTGATGGAGAAACTCGGTGTTGAGCGGCGTCTGATGACTGCGGGTGAAAACAAAGGGTTCATGGATCCCTTCAGCCCGCAAAGCCAGAAGCACAAGAACTATGCGCAGGAAATGCTGGATGAGATCCACCAGCAATTTATCGATGTTGTTCGCCAAGGGCGCGGCGACCGCTTAAAGGAAACGCCGGACACCTTCTCCGGTTTGTTCTGGAGCGGAAGCAAGGCTGTTGAGATCGGTCTTGCTGATGGATTCGGAACTGTCGATACCGTGGCTCGCGACGAGCTGAAGGCGACGGATATCGTTGACTATACGCAACATGAGGCGCTGTCAGAGCGGCTCTTGAAGAAGTTCGGCGGCGCTGTCGGTGAAGGTGCGGTAACGTCCGTTTGGGGTAATTCGCTGAAAGCCCGGCTTAAATAGCCCGTTGTCGCGGCGCGGTAACGTGCGCATCTGACGGGACAGCTTTTTTGTGTATTTGCCTTGATCGATACCCTTGAAAGTCCCAGGTGGCGATTTATACTGAATTCGTCCGGTTCAGTTTCGATCCTTGTACGGCATAACAAGCATGTGATAGGAAAAACTCGTGAACTGGGCGCTTATTGCCGCGTCTCGGGCGCGGTTATGAGAAGCTTCGGTCTTCTCGAAAACTGCCCTATGGGCATGCAAAACGGCGGCGCAATACCGCCGTTTTGCGCATCTAAGGATTTCCTTTTTTCTCAGACTGCCAGCAACAGGAAAACTGTTGGCTTCTTTTGAATTTCCGGAGGTTTCCCGGCTTTGATGTCGGCAAGCCATTTGCCGGCAGGCTGGGTCATGATCGATTCGGTCTCCAGGGTCAGGTCAGTCGCAACACAAATCAATGTATTCGAATTGCAGGTAGTGGCCATGGCCTCTAGCAGTGCCGTGTTCCTGTAAGGCGTCTCAATGAGCAGCTGCGTTTGCTTTTCCGCCCGTGACCGGTCTTCAAGCGACTTGATGCGCTTGGCGCGTTGACCTGCGTCGGTCGGCAGATAGCCGTTGAACGCAAAGCTTTGTCCATTCAGGCCGCTTGCCATCACGGCGAGCAAAAGGGAGGAGGGGCCGACCAAGGGCTTGACCGGAATCCCTTGCTGATGCGCGAGGCGCACGAGGTTCGCACCAGGGTCGGCGACCGCTGGTACGCCTGCTTCGGAAATCAATCCTGCATCCCGTCCGGCTTTTACAGGCGTAAGCAGGTTGGGCAGCGTGCTGATATCCGTTTTTACATTTAATTCGCTAATCTGGATCTCTTGTAACGGTTTTGCGAGAGGATGTGCCACTGAAACTCTTTTTAGGTAGGCGCGCGTACTCTTTGCATTCTCCGCGATGAAGTAGTCAAGTCGTGCGGTGATTGCCTGAACGGCATCCGGGATGATGTGAGCGAGGTCGTTCCCGGACGAGAGATTCAGTCCGCCTGCGCCCGGTGTATCAAGAGTGCAGGGGATGAGGTAAAGGGTTCCGGTCATATTTTTAAGTCTTGAAGAAGGGAACGCCAGCGCGCCGAAGCATGGTTGTCAGTGCAATGAGTGGCAGTCCAGTCAATGCGGTCGGATCAGTACTTTCAATTTTTTCGATAAGTGTGATTCCCAAGCCTTCGTTCTTCGCGCTGCCGGCGCAGTCATACGGCTGCTCAATGCGTAGATACGCGTCCAGTTCGGCTTCAGGCAGGTCCCGGAAAGTGACGAGGGTCTGGACATTCTCCACTTGGGCGGCGTGATGAGGATCCTGAAGTCGGCCGTCCCAGAGGCAAAGCGCAGTATGGAAAACAACTTGCCGGCCGCGCATCTCCACAAGTTGATTCAATGCGTTTTCATGGGAGCCCGGCTTTCCGATTTGTGTTCCATCGATGGTTGCCACCTGGTCGGAGCCAATCACTAAGGCCGCGCCTGTCTGTGCCGCGATGGCGCGTGATTTTTCCTTGGCGAGTCGAATCGCCGTGTCTTCCGGTGCTTCGCCAGAAAGCGGGGTTTCATCGATATTCGGTACAAGAACTTCGAACGGCAAGTGCAATCGGGACAGTAGTTCCTTCCGGTACTTCGAGCTCGATGCAAGGATAAGTCGTGGAAAAAGAGCTTGAGATGTCGTCATTTGCGTCTTGTTCTTGAGTGGTTGCAGATCAAAAGTGATCTAACACTTTGACGAATAAGGGAAAAGCCTGTTATTATCGCAGGTTTTCCGGGGGCGGCTTCGTTGTATGAATCCTTTTGTGATCGACGCGTTTGAATTCTGTCGGCTCAAAGAGCGCCGCGAGGGAGAAATTGCGGTTACTGATTTGCCGCGGCTGGCGGCTGAGTCGGTCGATAATGCCGGTGCGGTGCGGTGGTCACTCCAAGGTGGCAATGATAAGCAGGGGCATCCGCAGTTGGTGCTGTCAATATCCGGCTCGGTGCGCTTGATGTGCCAACGTTGTTTGACGCCATTTGCGTTTGATATTGCGTCCGATTCGGTGCTGATCCTTGCTCCGGATGAGAGTGGTGCGGATGAGATTGACGCATTGCTTGGCGATGAGTCGGTGGAGGTCATAGTGGGTAGTCGTAGTTTTGACATCCGCCAGCTCATTGAAGATGAGGCGTTGCTGGCAATTCCGCTTTCGCCCAAGCACGAGACCTGCCCGGATCAGCTGATGGCGGACTCTGGAGGGGATTCCGAGAAAGTTTCGCCGTTTGCCGTACTGAAGAATTTAAAGCAATAAATTTACGAATTGCAGCAAGAATTCCCGGTGTGCAAGAAGTTGGCAGGCCGGATATGTTAAAATTTTGGATCTTAAGGTTTAGGAGTCATCATGGCCGTTCAACAAAACAAGAAATCCCCTTCCAAGCGTGGCATGCACCGCGCACACGATTTTCTGGTCGCGCCCCCGCTGGCAGTAGAGCCGACTACGGGCGAAACCCACCTGCGTCACCACATCAGCCCGAATGGCTATTATCGTGGTCGCAAGGTCCTCAAGACCAAGAACGACGAGTAATTTTAGTCATTGTTCAAAGCTAAAAGCGGCGCAGGTTTGACTTGGCGCCGTTTTTTCATATGCTGAAAAAGCGCATTGCGTCATTTTGAATCACGCCTGATCTCGCCCGCAAGGCGGTTAGAGTGAGGTACTGAATCAAAACAATGACAATCAAAATTTCCATAGACTGCATGGGTGGCGATCACGGCCCGTCAGTCACAATTCCCGCCGCTGTCTCCTTCGCTAATCACGAACCTGACGCTGAGCTGATTTTGGTCGGCCAAGAGGAAGCTATCCGAGCGGAGCTGAAAAAGCATAATGCGGAAGGCCATCCTCGTCTTTCTTTCGTCCATGCGACGGAGGTCGTCACAATGGACGATCCTGTGGAAGTGGCACTGAGGCGGAAGAAAGACTCTTCAATGCGCGTAGCCATCACCCTGGTAAAGGATGGGCGCGCGCAGGCATGTGTGTCCGCAGGTAATACCGGCGCGCTGATGGCGGTGTCGCGTTACGTCCTGAAGACTATCCCTGGAGTGGATCGCCCAGCTATCTGCACTCTTATCCCCAATCAGAAGAATGCAGCTACATACATGTTGGACCTTGGTGCCAACGTGGATTGTGAGCCGCACCACCTGCACCAATTTGCTTTGATGGCCTCGGCCTTGGTATCTGCACTCGAAGAGAAACCGTCGCCGACGGTTGGCTTGCTCAACATCGGCGAGGAAGATATCAAGGGCAACGAGGTTGTGAAGCAGACTGCCTTGCTGCTGCGCGCAGACCATCAAAAGAGGGTGCTGAATTTCTATGGCAACGTCGAGGGTAACGACATATTTGAAGGCACCACCGACATCGTTGTCTGCGACGGTTTTGTCGGTAATGTGGTGCTGAAGGCGTCGGAGGGTTTGGGGCGCTTCGTGAAGAGTGCATTGACCGCCGAGTTCAAGAGTAATCCGCTGAATATGCTGGGAGCCCTGATCGCTCGGGGTGCAATCAGGTCCTTCTCTCGTCGCATGAATCCCTCTCGTTACAACGGTGCGAGTCTCCTGGGCTTGCGCGGGCTTGTCTTCAAGAGTCACGGTGGGGAAAATGCGTACGGCTACGAGTGGGCGATCAAGCGCGCATACGAAGCTGCGAAACACGATTTGTTATCCAATATTTCGCACACCATCGCAGAATTGATGCCGCAGCAAGGAGCAGCTGCTTCGGCACCGGCGCCGGCAACACCGGTTACGGAACTTACTCAATAGAAATCGGCATGGCTCTCTATAGCAAAATTATCGGCACGGGAAGTTGCCTGCCCCCCAGGCGCGTAACTAATCACGAACTCGCCGCTCAATTGGCTGAAAAAGGCATCGAGACCTCGGACGAGTGGATCGTGTCGCGTAGCGGCATATCGGCCCGCCATTATGCGGACCCGACTGTTCAATCGAGCGATTTGGCGGTTGAGGCTGCTAAGCGGGCGCTGGAGATGGCTCAACTTGGGCCGAATGACATTGACTTGATCATTGTGGCAACCTCCACGCCCGATCACTTTGGGGGGTTTCCAAGCACCGCTTGCGTCGTACAGCGCAAGTTGGGCATCAAGAACGAGTGTGCTGCATTTGATGTGCAGGCTGTTTGCAGTGGCTTCGTGTACGCGGTTTCCGTTGCCGATAGCTTTATTAAAGCAGGTGCGCACAGGAATGTAATGATCATCGGTGCCGAAGTTTTTTCGCGCATTCTGAACTTCGAAGATCGCACGACTTGTGTCCTATTTGGCGATGGCGCCGGCGCTGTGGTGATGACAGCCTCTGATAAGCCCGGGATTCTTGCGACAAAGCTGCATGCAGATGGTAGTCATGGCCACATTCTCTGTATTCCGGGGAGTGTCAGTGGTGGTGCAGTGGAGGGTAGTGCCTTCCTGTACATGGATGGGCAGGCAGTGTTCAAGCTTGCGGTATCGGTGCTCGATAAGGTGGCAAACGAGGCACTTAAGGCTGCAGATATGAACTCCTCTCAGATTGACTGGCTCATTCCTCATCAAGCCAATATCCGAATCATGCAGGGAACTGCAAAGAAACTTGGTTTGCCGATGGAAAAAATGGTGGTCACGGTTGACCAGCACGGGAACACGTCGGCAGCTTCCATTCCGCTGGCGCTTGACGCAGCCGTGCGAGATGGGCGCGTCAAGGCGGGCCACAACGTAATGATGGAAGGTGTTGGTGGCGGATTCACCTGGGGTGCGGTCCTCGCCCGCATGTAATTGATTTTTCAACATAACGAAGAATGACAAAATTCGCATTTGTATTCCCGGGCCAAGGCTCTCAGGCCATCGGTATGCTGAACGGCTTTTCCGATGATCCCGTTGTCCGTCAAACCATTGAAGAGGCATCGGACGTTCTTGGCGTCGATCTTGGCAAGTTGATTGCGGAAGGACCTAAGGAAGAGCTCGATTTGACCACCAATACCCAACCGGTAATGTTGACTGCCGCGGTTGCGTTCTTTCGAGCATGGATCGCCGCTGGCGGAAAGACTCCCGCAATAGTTGCGGGGCATAGCCTTGGTGAGTATTCGGCCTTGGTCGCAGCGGGCGTCATCGCGTTTAAGGATGCGGTTCCTCTTGTGCGGTTTCGCGCGCAGGCAATGCAGGAAGCGGTTCCGGTTGGGCAGGGTGGCATGGCGGCCATTCTCGGCTTGTCGGACGACGATGTCCGCGCCGCATGTGCGGAAAGTGCGCAGGGCGAGGTGGTTGAGGCCGTAAATTTCAATGCTCCTGCCCAAGTGGTTATTGCCGGCCATAAGGGGGCTGTCGAGCGTGCTTGTGAAGCTGCCAAAGCCAAGGGCGCAAAACGCGCTCTGCCGCTACCCGTATCTGCTCCGTTCCACTCATCGTTGTTGAAGCCCGCATCGAATCGTCTGCGTGACTACATGGAAAAGCTGCCGTTTGCGGCGCCTCAAATCCCCCTTATCAATAACGTCGATGTCGCGATCGTACAAGATGTTGCCGGCATAAAAGACGCTCTCGTTCGTCAGGCGGCAAGTCCGGTTCGTTGGGTCGAGACCATTCAAAAAATGGCCACCGAAGGTGTGACACATATAGTGGAGTGCGGGCCGGGCAAGGTACTTGCTGGTTTGACCAAGCGTATTAACGGCGAACTGATTGGGGATGCGATCGTTGATCAAGCGTCTTTGAATAAAGTGTTGGAGCTATTGAAGTGAATCTAAATAATCAAATAGCGCTGGTTACCGGCGCAACCCGCGGCATTGGGCGGGCAATTGCGCAGGAACTGGCGCGGCAAGGTGCCAAGGTGGTCGGTACGGCCACTTCAGAGTCTGGTGCTGCGGCGATTTCCGAGTACCTTGCGGCCATCGGTCCGGAATGTGGTAAGGGCATTGTCCTTAACGTGACCGATGCGGAGCGCTGTATTGCTGTTGTCGAACAGGTGCAAAAGGAATTTGGTGGCTTGTCGATCTTGGTCAATAACGCAGGTATTACCCAGGATCAGCTCGCAATGCGAATGAAAGACGAGGAGTGGGATGCTGTCATTGCGACTAACCTCACCGCTGTAGCACGTCTCTCTCGCGCAGTCTTGCGCGGAATGATGAAGGCGAAGCATGGGCGCATCATCAATATCACCTCCGTAGTTGGGTCCGCCGGAAACCCGGGGCAAATGAACTATGCAGCAGCGAAGGCGGGTGTTGCCGGGATGAGTCGGGCACTTGCTCGCGAAATCGGAAGCCGTAACATCACCGTGAACTGCGTTGCGCCGGGCTTTATCGACACCGACATGACAAGGGAGTTGGGTGAGCAGCAGACATCAGCATTAATGCAGCAAATTCCCCTTGGTCGTTTTGGCCTGCCGGAGGATATCGCTGCTGCAGTGGTCTTCCTTGCTTCTCCACAAGCGTCGTACATTACCGGCACGACACTGCACGTGAACGGTGGCATGTTCATGAATTAAGTAATATTCGCTGCTTTTGGCTGAAGTTTAAGTGTCATTGAAAACAAAAGCCAAAAGTGAATTTTCATTGCGCAAACCTGATAAAATGCGCGCACTTTCTGTAACCCACTGGAGGGATAATATGTCCGATATCGAACAACGCGTTAAGAAAATCGTCGCTGAACAACTGGGCGTCGCTGAAGCAGACATCAAGAATGAATCGTCCTTCGTCGACGACCTCGGCGCCGACTCTCTTGACACCGTTGAACTCGTTATGGCTCTCGAAGACGAATTTGAAATGGAAATTCCGGACGAGCAGGCTGAGAAGATCACCACGGTGCAACAGGCGATCGACTACGCCAAGGCACACGTCAAGGCTTAATATTTGTTTTTGATCGATTCAGGAGAACCGCTTGAGCCGCTCACGTGAACGTCGCGTCGTAGTGACTGGCCTTGGTTGCGTTTCCCCAGTTGGCAATACCATTGCTGACACTTGGGCTGCGCTACTCGAAGGCAAATCAGGCATTGCGACCATCACAAAATTTGACGCCACGCCTTTCTCCACGCGTTTTGCGGGTGAAGTGAAGGGCTTCAATATCGAGGACTACATTCCTGGTAAGGAAGCGCGCCACATGGACGCCTTTATTCACTACGGCATGGCCGCAGGAATTCAGGCGATTCAGGATAGCGGCCTGACGGTGACCGACGAGAATGCTGAGCGAATTGGCGTTATCGTCGGCTCCGGCATCGGTGGTCTCCCCATGATCGAGGAGACGCATGCCGAGTTCGCCAGCCGCGGACCTCGTCGTATCAGCCCGTTCTTTGTGCCGGCATCGATCATCAATATGATCTCCGGCCATCTTTCGATCAAGTATGGCTTCAAGGGGCCAAACCTGGCTATCGTGACCGCATGTACGACAGGCCTGCACTGCATCGGTGCAGCAGCGCGCATGATCGAGTACGGCGATGCAGATGTAATGGTCGCTGGTGGTGCCGAATCTACTGTGTCGCCGTTGGGTGTCGGCGGGTTTGCAGCCGCCCGTGCGCTGTCGTCCCGCAACGATGACCCAGCTACTGCTTCCCGCCCATGGGATAAGGACCGTGACGGCTTTGTGCTTGGCGAAGGAGCCGGTGTCATGGTGCTGGAAGAGTACCAGCACGCAAAGGCGCGCGGGGCCAAAATTTATGCGGAAGTCCTCGGCTTCGGCATGAGTGCAGACGCGCATCACATGACGGCTCCGCTTGATGATGGAGATGGTGCACGCCGCTGCATGGTTGCAGCAATGAGCAATGCACAGATCAGTCCTGATCAGGTGGATTACGTCAACGCACATGGCACCTCAACTCCGTTAGGTGACGTTGCGGAGACGATTGCGATTAAGCGAGCATTGGGTGACCACGCAAAGAATATTGTCGTCAACTCGACAAAATCCATGACTGGTCACCTGCTCGGAGGTGCCGGCGGGTTGGAGTCGGTGATTACCGTGCTCGCAGTGCATCAGCAGGTGTCCCCGCCAACAATTAATATCTTCAATCAGGATCCTGCGTGCGATCTCGACTATTGCGCGAACACTGCGCGTAGTATGCCCATCAACATCGCAGTGAAGAACTCGTTCGGTTTCGGTGGTACGAACGGGACCCTCATCTTCGGCAAAGTCTGATTTCGGGTTCCCCTCTCTCGTCAAGAGAGGGGTATCGCCCGACTTTCCCCATTATTCATCATGTCTATTGCGGTCTCCGCCATAGTGCAGCCTTCACGCGTTTTGTTTGTGATGGTCGCCGCTATGGCGGGCATGATCGCCATAATTGCTCTTTCGGTCGGTCTCGGATTTGTCGGGGAATTATCTCTCGTGGTGAGAGCCAGTATGGCGGGCCTGCTGCTTATCCTCGCAGTTTTTGGGTTTTATCATGGCACCAGACATCGAAAAACCATACATATTGATATCTCAGGAGCAGGGCAGGTCCGCTTGACTAAAATGAATGAAAGCGGGCCTTGTACAAGCATGAATTGGCCGCATGTAGGAGACTCGGCTCAAGTGGTTCAAATATTAAGGGACTCAACGATATGGCCGCATTTGCTGCTTTTGCGCTTGCGGGCCGATAGTGGAATAGTCACCACCCTGCCGATTTTGCCTGATAGCGTTTCGCGGGACAGCTTTCGGGCTCTGTCGGTTGCGTGCCGCTGGATTGCCGCGCACAATAATCCTCCTTCAAACGAGGATTGCCAGAATTTTTCGAAGTAAATTGAACTTCTTGCATTTCCTACAGTCAACAGCTCTAGCCGCGTGTATGTTGTAACGAAACAAGGGAACGGGGATTGACGACAGAACGCGACATTGATCAACTGCTTGTCGAGCGTGTCCAGCGCGGCGATAAAAAAGCGTTCGAGTTGCTGGTATCCAAGTATCAACGGAAACTCATGCGGCTCGTATCGCGGCTTGTTCGCGACCAAGCAGAAGCTGAGGATGTTGTGCAGGAAGCCTTTATCAAGGCCTACCGCGCCTTGCCTCAGTTCCGGGGTGATTCGGCTTTTTATACTTGGCTATATCGTATTGGCATCAATACGGCGAAAAACTACCTAGTGACGCAAGGAAGACGTGCGCCGACTTCGACCGAGGCCGATGCTGAAGAAGCAGAAACTTTCGATGATGGTGAGCACCTAAGAGACATTAACACGCCCGAATCGATGCTCGCCACAAAGCAGATCGCCGAAACGGTAAATGTGGCGATGGACGCACTCCCAGACGAGCTGCGAATCGCAATTACATTGCGTGAGATCGAAGGGTTGAGCTACGATGAAATCGCGGAAGCAATGGGTTGTCCGATAGGAACCGTTCGCAGCCGTATATTCCGGGCTCGAGAAGCGATCGCGGAAAAGTTGAGACCGTTGCTGGGCACTGCGATCGACAAGCGCTGGTAGTGGCAGGGGCAGGCAGAACGAAGATTTTGTGTAGTAAAACAGGGATTGGCGCAGCCTGAGCGAGGTAGGTATGAAAACGAAAGAAATGGCCAGGGAAGATATTTCCGCTCTTGCGGATGGGGAATTGGCTGGACACCATGTTGAGATGGCCTTTGCAGCGTTGCGTCAGAAAGAGGGGCGCGCCGATTGGGATGTGTACCATCAGATCGGTGATGTGTTGCGCTCAGACGACATGGCGGTCACCTTGAGTCCAGGGTTTGCCGAGCGCATGGCGGCGCGGCTGGATGCTGAACCTGCCATAGTTGCACCTGCCATGGCACAGCCTGTGATGCCAGTTTCGAAGGACGTATCGCGTTCGCATCAAGTAAAGCGTTGGGCAATGCCTGGCATGGCGGCGGCTGCTGCAATGGCGGCGGTGGCGTTTATTGCAACCCCTCAATTGATGGTCGCAATGAACGGTGCAAATACCGAAGCATCGTCTTTGGCCTTATCAGCGGAACGGGTAATCCCATCCCATGCCGAACAATCCGCGGTTGTTGCGGCCAGTATTCCGGAGGGTGTCGTATTGCGAGATCCTCGCATTGACGAGTATCTTCTGGCACACCAACGTTTTTCTCCTTCTGTATATAGCACAGCACAATATGCGCGGTCAGCGACTTTTGCTGCGGATTCCGATAAATGATTTTTATGCGGCAAACACTCGCTTTACTTAAGTTTGTCGTTGCGCTGTCGATCTGCTTAACATTTTCCGCGAAGGCGGAGAATCCTGAGTCGCTGGCCGAGGGTAGGGAGGCTCAGACTTGGTTGAAGAAGATCCAGTCCGCCGCGCAAAAGCTGAATTACTCTGGAACGTTCGTCTACCAGCAGGCGAACCAAATGCGCACTTCGCGGATTACGCATCTTCAGGACGGCAAAAACGAGATCGAGAAACTTGAAATTCTTGATGGTAAGCCCCGTGAATATATCCGCAACAATGAGGAGGTGATCTGCTATGTCCCAGACACTAGAACTCTTCTGGTTGAGAAGCGCGTAACGCATGACGTGTTTCCCGCCATTCTGGCAGCGAATCCCTCGGACTTAACGGAGTTTTACGACGTTCGGAAAGGGGAAACTGGACGTGTAGCTGGTTACGACTGTCAGGCAATTATCCTTGAGCCGAAAGATAGGCTTCGCTATGGTTATAAGTTATGGGCAGAGAAGTCAACCGGCCTTTTATTGCGGGCGCAAACGCTGAATGAAAAGCGTGAGGTGGTTGAACAGATTGCGTTCACCCAGGTCTCTATTGGCAATATTGATCCCAGCCGTGCGAAGCCGACTTTTTTGAACACGAGTGATTGGCGCGTCGAAAATGCCGTCATGAGCCAAGTAAATCTGTCGGGTTGGAGCGTCAAGTCTCTTCCACCGGGATTTAAGAAGATTCGCGAGGTGAAGCGCAAGGTGACCGATGCATCGGCATCAGGTAGTGCATCCTCATCGGTTCAAGCCGGGACGAGACCGACGCAGCGGGAGGTCGCGCAGATCGTATTTTCCGATGGCCTGGCAGCTATTTCAGTCTTCATTGAGCCTGGTTCTCAAAGCCGTACCGAGGGATCACTACAGCAGGGGGCGTTAAATATCATTGGTAAGCGGCAAGGCGACTTTTGGCTTACCATCGTTGGAGAAGTGCCTCCAGCAGCGATCAAACAAGTCGCCAACTCGATTGAATTCAAATCTAAATAGCTAGAAGAATAGGATTTTATGAAAACAATCTCTTTTGCTCGAAATGCATTGTTGTCGCTTCTCCTTGGTGCGACATATGCCTTGACTGCACTTCCTCTTAGCAGCGTCATTTCCTCTGCACATGCAGCCACAGTGGCTGGGTTGCCAGATTTTGCCGACTTGGCTGAAAAGACCGGGCCTGCAGTTGTTAATATCCGTACTACCGAACGAGTAAAGCCGGGGCAAGGCGGCGGTATGCCAGGCAGTGAAGATGAAGAAATGCAGGAGTTTTTCCGGCGATTCTTCGGTATCCCCGTCCCGCCGCGGCAACCGGAGCGCACGCCACGAAACCGGAGGCAAGTTCCGCAAGAGGAAGAGGTGCCGCGCGGCGTTGGTTCCGGATTTATCATTTCTGCAGATGGATTTGTGTTGACCAATGCTCACGTGGTCGAGGGGGCGGATGATGTTTATGTAACGCTTACCGACAAGCGTGAGTACAAAGCGAAAATCATCGGCGTCGATAAGCGGACCGATGTGGCCGTTGTCAAAATTGAGGGCAGCAACTTGCCACGCCTGACAATCGGGGATCCTAACAAGCTAAGGGTTGGCGAGTGGGTAATCGCAATTGGCTCCCCCTTTGGCCTAGATAATACGGTAACCGCCGGTATCATCTCGGCAAAGGCGCGTGATACCGGGGACTACCTGCCATTGATTCAGACCGACGTAGCAGTCAATCCGGGTAACTCGGGTGGCCCCTTGATTAATATGCGGGGCGAGGTGGTCGGCATCAATTCGCAGATTTATAGCCGTTCGGGCGGCTATATGGGGATTTCCTTTGCCGTGCCGATCGACGAGGTGATGCGGGTGGCTGAGCAGTTGAGGACAACCGGCAGGGTTACTCGTGGACGTATCGGTGTACAGATAGGTGAAGTCACCAAGGACGTCGCCGAATCACTTGGTTTGGCACGTGCTCAAGGCGCCCTCATTCAGCGGGTCGAGCCGGGCGGGCCGGCAGAAAAAGGTGGCCTTGAGGCTGGCGATATCATTATCAAATTCAACGGCACGCCGATTGAGAAGTCAACTGATCTGCCGCGACTGGTTGGTGCAACAAAACCTGGTACACGTGCGACTCTGACAGTCTGGCGTAAAGGCGCAAGCAAAGACATTGCCTTGACGGTTGCAGAACTTGAGCCGGAGAAAATCGCAAAGAAGGATGAGCGGAAGGCCAAACCGGAACAGCCGGCAAACGCGCTCGGCTTGGTCGTGAGTGACCTCTCTGACGCTCAAAAGAAAGAACTGAAGATCGACGGTGGCGTGATCGTCGATGCAGCTGAGGGGCCGGCAGCACGTGCGGGTCTGCGTGCTGGCGACGTTATACTTCAGTTGAACAACAATGATGTGCGTGATGCAAGGCAATTCAATGCCTTGGTTGCCAAGCTGGAGCCCAAACGAATGGCTGTAGTTCTGGTGCGGCGTGGGGACGCATCGCAGTTTGTTCCAATACGTCCGAACGGACAACAGTAAAAAGCTTTTCGATGCGCTATGGGAGCTGCAACCGTTGGCGGTCTGCAGCTCTTTTTATTGTGCGGGGGCGTTAGGCGACCGGAGCGTGCCCGTGATATGGCTGCGGCCAAGGGCTATACTTGGTTCATTCGAGTTAGTTCTTTTGTCTGGCGTATAGAGACATTTGTTTTTTGATTTTTTGCCGTGATTCATTTCACCCTTTATTCCCGCTCATATTGTCATTTGTGCGACGACATGCTGGAGGCGCTTCAAGCCTTGAGCAGCGAGTATCCATTCACGGTCGAGTTGATTGATGTCGACGCGGATGAGGCGCTCGTGGCCCAATTTGATGAACTCGTCCCGGTGTTGTTTGGCCAAAGAAATGGTGGAGAGTCAGCACAGTTGTGCCACTATTTCCTGGATGAGCCAAAGGTTCGGACATTTCTCTCGACCTCGTGAATTGACTCATGCAGCATCCCGCGTAACCATCGGAGTGGATATATAGGGCTTTCCCCTCTGAAATCCGGTAAAATGCCGGCTATCGAACATCCTTCTGTCATAAGGCGCTCACTTGGGGGCACCCCCGCTCAGAGCGCCTTTTTTGCAATTGCATCTTAGTTAATGGACAACATTCGCAATTTTTCCATCATCGCCCATATTGACCATGGGAAGTCGACTCTTGCGGATCGCATCATTCAGCTCTGCGGCGGATTGTCCGACCGCGAAATGGAAGAGCAGGTTCTGGACTCAATGGATCTGGAGCGCGAGCGAGGCATCACCATCAAGGCGCAAACTGCGGCGCTCACCTACACAGCGCGTGACGGGAAGGTTTACAACCTTAATCTCATCGACACGCCCGGCCACGTCGATTTTAGTTACGAGGTGAGCCGCTCCTTGTCGGCGTGCGAGGGGGCATTGCTCGTCGTTGATGCATCCCAAGGAGTTGAGGCGCAAACCGTAGCAAATTGCTATACCGCTCTCGACTTGGACGTGGAAGTTGTTCCGGTATTGAACAAGATTGATTTGCCTTCGGCGGACCCAGATCGTGCGATAGCAGAGATTGAGGATGTCATCGGCATTGATGCAACCGACGCGGTACGCTGTTCGGCCAAGACAGGCGAGGGTGTTCAGGACGTGCTCGAAGCGCTGATTGCCAAGGTGCCGCCGCCGAAGGGCGATCCGACTGGGCCATTGCAGGCATTGATTATTGATTCCTGGTTCGATAATTATGTTGGCGTGGTAATGCTGGTTCGAATTGTGAATGGAGCGCTGCGTCCGAAGGACAAAATCTCGCTGATGGCGACCGGCGCGCAGTACCTGGCTGAAAGCGTCGGTGTCTTTACGCCCAAGTCACAGGCGAGGGAGATGCTGTCGGCCGGTCAGGTAGGTTTTGTCATCGCAGGCATCAAAGAGCTTAAAGCCGCACGCGTCGGCGACACAATTACACTTGCAGCCAAACCTGCTGCAGAGCCGCTACCTGGCTTTAAGGAAGTGCAGCCGCAGGTGTTTGCCGGCTTGTTCCCGGTTGAGGCGAATCAGTACGATGCGCTGCGCGACTCGCTAGAAAAGCTCAAGCTCAATGACGCTGCACTGCAGTACGAACCGGAAGTTTCGCAAGCACTTGGCTTCGGCTTCCGTTGCGGCTTCCTGGGGCTGTTGCACATGGAGATTGTGCAGGAGCGACTGGAGCGCGAGTTCGACATGGACTTGATCACCACTGCACCCACCGTTGTCTACGAGGTGGTGCAGCGCGATGGGACCGTCATCATGGTCGACAACCCTTCCAAGATGCCCGACCCGTCGAAGATCGAGGAAATCCGTGAACCGATCGTCACAGTCAATCTTTACATGCCCCAGGAGTATGTTGGTTCGGTCATTACGCTATGCACACAGAAGCGCGGTGTGCAGACCAACATGACCTATCACGGCAAGCAGGTGATGCTGACATACGAAATGCCGATGGCGGAAATCGTGCTCGATTTCTTCGACAAGCTTAAGTCGACCTCACGTGGCTATGCCTCGATGGACTATGAGTTCAAGGAGTATCGAGCAGCCGATGTTGTCAAAGTCGACATGCTAATCAACAGCGAAAGAGTCGACGCGCTGGCGATCATTGTGCATCGCTCCAGTAGCCAGTATCGCGGGCGTGCTGTGGCAGCCAAGATGCGCGAATTGATTCCTCGGCAAATGTTCGATGTGGCGATTCAGGCTGCAATCGGCTCCAATATCATTGCGCGCGAGAACGTCAAAGCGATGCGTAAGAACGTCTTGGCGAAGTGTTATGGTGGCGACATTTCGCGGAAACGAAAGCTCCTTGAGAAGCAGAAGGCAGGTAAGAAACGGATGAAGCAGGTCGGCTCAGTGGAAGTGCCCCAAGAGGCATTCCTGGCGATCTTGCAAGTGGAGGATAAATGAGTTTGCAGGCAATTCTGGGCAACTTCGCATTAATTCTGTTTATTCTGACCATCACGACTGGCATCATCTGGTTTCTGGATGTTTTTCACTTCGCCAAACAACGAAGGGCAAAGGCAGACGTTGCGTTGGCGGAGTTCGATTCTCGTCAAGCGAAATTAAGGGCAGAGGGCATTAAGTCCGATGAGAGCGGCCGGGCCAGGCTGGAAGCCGAGATACTGAAGCAGCCTACCTGGATTGAATACTCCGGCAGCTTTTTTCCTGTTATCGCACTCGTTTTTTTTCTGCGCTCATTTTTATACGAGCCATTCAAGATTCCTTCGAGCTCAATGGTGCCGACACTCGTAATTGGTGACCTGATCTTGGTGAACAAATTCACTTACGGAATTCGCCTGCCGATCATCAACAAGAAAATCGTGGACATAAACGAACCACAGCGCGGCGACGTAATGGTATTCAAGTATCCGAAGGATCCGTCGCTTGACTATATCAAGCGCGTGATTGGAGTGCCGGGCGATAAGATCGTATTCAAGAACAAACGTCTTACGATCAATGGAAAAGCAGCCTCTTACGAGCCTTTGCCCGATTATCTCGACGAAGAACACCTAACTTATTCCAAGCAGTATGTGGAGAGTTTTGGGAGTGTTTCACACAAGATATTGAATGATGAACGCGCTCCGTCTTATATCCAGAACCCTGACCCGTTTCCCAATCACGAGCTTTGTAGTTACAACGCTGAGGGCTTTAGTTGCACGGTCCCCTCTGGACATTACTTTATGATGGGGGATAATCGCGACAATAGTCTCGATAGCCGATATTGGGGATTTGTTCCAGACAAAAATATTGTCGGAAAGGCATTCTTTGTCTGGATGAATCTTGGGGATTTCAAGCGTATCGGCAGTTTCCAATAATTAATATATAGGGAGTACGAACATGAGTATTTTCTCGGGCAAACGCTTTGGGCAACGTGGGCTGTCATTGGTGGGCTTCATGTTCGTGGTTGTTATCGTGGCACTCCTTGCTGTATTGGGAATGAAAGTTGTCCCATCCGTAGTGGAATATGCTGCAATCAAGAAAGCGATCGTTAAAGCTAAGGAGGCTGGGACAACCCCGGCAGAAATCAAGGCTTCCTTTGATAAACAGGCTTCTGCAGGCTACATTGATTCAGTAACAGGGAAGGATTTAGAGATCAAGAGCAGCGGAAGTGGCACTGAAGTAAGTATCGCTTACCAGAAAAAAATCGAGTTGATCGGACCGGCGAGCTTGGTCATTGACTATGCGGCAACGACGGAGAGCAGCAGACCCGCAAGAAAAATTGACTAAGCGCAGCCCTAACAAGACGATTCTAGATGGATTTCAAGTTACTGCAAGATCGACTAGGCCATACCTTCAAGGACGCTGTGCTTTTACAGCAAGCCTTGACACACCGTAGCCATAGCAGCGTCCATAACGAACGCTTGGAATTCCTAGGCGACTCTGTTCTGAACTGCGTCGTTGCATCATTACTGTTCGAACGCTACAGCAAAATTGATGAGGGTGATCTTTCCCGCCTTCGCGCGAATCTCGTCAAACAGCAGTCCCTCTACGAAATTGCCCAGCGGCTTGAACTCTCCCAGTTCCTTCGTCTTGGGGAAGGTGAGTTAAAGTCCGGTGGCTTCCGTCGGCCCTCAATTCTTGCCGACACATTGGAGGCACTGTTCGGCGCTATCTTCCTAGATGCCGGCTTTGATCCTGCGCGTGACGTTATCAGGGCACTCTACATCCCTATCCTTGATACCGTGGATCCTAAGACGCTCGGTAAGGACGCCAAAACATTATTGCAAGAATTTCTGCAGGGCAAAAAGCTTGCGCTTCCACAATACAACGTCGTAGCCACGCATGGCGCCGCTCACAATCAGGAGTTTGAAATCGAGTGTTTGGTGCCCAAGTTGGATATCCAAGTGTTCGGGACTGGCGGAAGTCGGCGCGCCGGTGAGCAGGCAGCAGCAAAACTGGCATTGGAGGCGGTCCAGAATGCGCTCGTAAAGACTGCTGCGTCGGGCCGTAAGAGCAAGCCACGTGCATCTCAGCTGAAGCTTGCAGGCATCGCCACGATACAACCGGATGCTCCCGTAGAGGATGCCTCAGCAAAGAAAGGCGCGAAGGCTGGGGCAAAAGGTGATGTCAAATCTGACGCCAAACATGACGCTAAGCAAAACAAGCTCGACCTGAAAGCGGAGACGAAGGCAAGCGATAAAGCAATCTCCCCGCAGAACCATGGTTCATCTCCATCGTCATCGGCGAGCGACGGGAATTCGCCTGAGCCGGCGGCTTCCTCTCCTTCGGCCACATAATCCAAGACAGCATGACACTTTCTGAAGCACCTTCCGATTTTCGATGTGGATACATCGCGATCGTCGGACGCCCCAATGTCGGCAAGTCGACGTTGATGAATGCCCTGATCGGTGCCAAAGTCAGCATTACTTCTCGTAAGGCGCAGACCACTCGCCATCGAATCACTGGTATTCAAACGACTGAGAATGCGCAATTCATTTACGTCGACACACCGGGCTTCCAGACACGGCACTCGAACGCGCTAAACAGGACACTCAACCGTACGGTAACCAACACGCTTACCGCTGCCGATGTGATTCTTTTTATTGTGGAGGCGGGAAGCTTCGGTGAAGCTGACAGGCAGGTGATATCGCTGCTACCAAAGAATGTGCCGTGCATCCTTGTGATCAACAAGGCGGACCGCATGAAGGATAAAGCGCTGCTGATGCCTTTCGCTCAGCAGGTAAGCGCCGAAGGCAGTTTTGTCGCTGTAGTGCCTGTGTCTGCGAAGCAGCGTTTCCAGCTGAACGCTCTTGAGGATGAAATCCGTAAGCATCTTCCAGAGAATCCGCCAGTGTTTGCCGAAGACGACATCACGGATCGCAGTGAGAAATTCCTTGCTGCAGAGATTGTGCGTGAAAAGGTTTTTCGCTTTGTCGGTGATGAGCTTCCATACACGAGTACGGTGGTAATCGAGAAGTTTGAGGAAGAGGGAAATCTGCGTCGTGTTTATGCCGCTATTTTGGTCGAACGTGATAGCCATAAGGCAATGGTCATAGGCCAAAAAGGAGCAAAGCTGAAAGAAATCTCGACGCAGTCACGTCTCGATATGGAAAAGTTGTTTGGCGGTCCCGTTTATCTCGAGATTTGGGTTAAGGTCAAGTCTGGCTGGGCAGATAACGAGGCGGGATTGCGAGCATACGGCTACGAGTAAATCTCTGTTTCATGGATTCGGAAAAAGCGGAAGTTAAACCGCCCTCAGTCATGCCTTTGCCAAGCGGCGCTGCGGACAATCGGTCAGTCCAGGCGCAGCGCGCCGAGGAGGCTAAATCGGAGGGGGAATCTTCTGTGGTCAGGGGCCATGAGATTCCGCAATACGGTAAGGCAAAGTCGCGGACCGGAGCACAAGCAACGCGTACTAAACTCCCTGAAAAGGAGCACCGGGTTGTTGGTCAGCCAGGATTCGTTCTGCATAGTTATCCGTACAAGGAAACCAGCCTGATCGTCGATGTCTTCACTCGAGATTTCGGGCGTATAGCATTGATCGCCAAGGGGGCGAAGCGGCCGCATTCCAAGCTCCGCGGCGCGCTTCAAACCTTCCAGCCACTCTCGGTCGGCTGGAGTGGGAAGGCCGAAGTCCGGACTTTGACCTCTGCGGAATGGATTGGCGGACTATTGCCGCTGGAGAAATCTGCACTTCTGTGCGGTTTCTACCTGAATGAGCTTTTGGTGAAGTTGCTCGCGCGGGACGACCCGCATCCGGCGCTTTTTGATCATTACATCGCGACCATTAACCAACTTGGGCATAACGAACCGGCTCCTATTGTATTACGTAAATTTGAGCGAGCCTTGTTGAAGGAAACAGGCGTCGGCGGAAACTTTACGGTTTGTTCGGATACCGGTAAGCGGATCGAGCCGGAGGGAATCTATGTGGTTGATCCAGAGCGCGGCCCGCGACCTCCGCATCCGGCCGACATGGCGCCTCGTGTATCAGGCAAGACCTTGCTCGATATGGAGCAAGAGAACTACAGCGATGGAACGACCCAGATGCAGAGCAAATTCCTGATGCGGTTCTTGCTTGCACACCATCTGGGCGGGACACCGCTCAATACGCGACAGATTCTGATAGATTTGATGCAGTTATAAGCCCATAACCAAGCCATGAGTCTTCTACATCCGACCACACCAGTCATTGACCTCGGCGTCAATATCGATCATGTTGCGACGCTTCGCAACGCACGCGGGACCGTTTACCCGGATCCTGTGGAGGCCGCACTGCTTGCGGAGGAGGCGGGCGCAGACTGCATCACATTGCATCTGCGAGAGGATCGCCGGCATATCAAAGATGCAGACGTGGAAGCAATCCGGCCGCAACTACGTACCCGGATGAATCTCGAATCGGCAGTGACGCCGGAGATGCTCGATTTTGCCTGCCGCATCAAGCCCCAGGACGTTTGCCTCGTGCCGGAGCGCCGCAATGAAGTTACAACTGAAGGTGGCCTGGATGTCGTCAAGTACTTTGCCGAGGTGCAGGCGGCGGTCAAGCAGTTGCAGGCTGAAGGGATCCGGGTGAGCCTGTTTATCGATGCGGACAGTAATCAGATCCGCGCGGCATCTGAAACAGGCGCGCCCGTCATCGAAATCCATACCGGACGCTACGCAGAAGCGAAGTCTGAAGGTGAGTTGCAGCAAGAACTGGAGCGTGTGCAGGCAGGGGTGCTGGAAGGCGTTAAACACGGCTTGAAGGTAAACGCCGGACACGGCCTGCATTACACGAACGTCCAAGCGATCGCCGCTATTCCCGAAATCGCCGAGCTCAATATCGGCCACGCAATTGTCGCCCAGGCCGTCTTCGATGGTTGGAAGAACGCGATCAAGGAGATGAAGGCGATCATGATTGCAGCTCGTCTGGGTGTGCACAAAAAATGATTTACGGGATTGGCACCGACATTATTCAGATTTCGCGCATCGAGGCGGCGCTCGCGCGCCATGGCGAACGTTTTGCTGAAAAGGTGCTCGGTCCGGAAGAGCTGGAAAAGTATCGGCGGCGCAAAGCGAAAGTCGAGGTGCGAGGCTTGCGCTTCCTCGCAACACGCTTTGCAGCAAAAGAAGCGTTTTCAAAAGCGATCGGTTTGGGTATGCATATGCCCATGACATGGCGTTCCATGCAAACGCTAAATGCGCCGAGTGGAAAGCCTGTTGCGGTGACAAGCGGGGCGCTAAAAGACTTTATGGAGCAGAACGGGTTGACTGCCCAAGTATCGATTACTGACGAGGCAGACTACGCTGTCGCCTTTGTCATTGTGGAGAAAAAATGAATGCACTAACAGCGAACTCCGCGCCGGAACGTGGGCCAGTCATGCTTGACGTTGTCGGCACCACGCTCTCCGACGACGATATCCGCCGTATCCAGCACCCGCATACCGGTGGCGTCATCCTCTTTGCACGCAACTTTGAAAACCGGAAGCAGTTGACCGTGTTGACTGAGGCTATCCACGCGGCGCGGCCTGGTGTTCTGATTGCCGTTGACCACGAAGGCGGGCGCGTTCAGCGTTTCAAGACGGATGGCTTTACCAAGTTGCCCGCAATGCGGAAGTTAGGTGAGCTTTGGGATAAGAACGTTCTCGAATCGGTCAAGGCGGCAACCGACGTCGGCTTTGTTCTCGGCGCGGAATTGCGCGCCTGTGGTGTCGATCTGTCTTTTACGCCAGTACTTGACCTCGATTACGGCGAATCCGGTGTGATTGGTGATCGTGCATTCCATCGTGACCCGCGCGTGGTCAGCGTACTGGCCAAGAGCCTTAACCATGGACTGGCGCTGGCGGGAATGGCGAACTGTGGCAAGCACTTTCCGGGCCACGGCTTTGTCAAGGCCGACTCGCATGTCGAGATTCCGGTTGATGATCGGGAGTTGAAAGATATTCTGTCGGAAGATGCAGCGCCTTACGGTTGGTTAGGGCTCGGGCTTTCGGCCGTGATGCCAGCGCATGTGATTTATCCCAAGGTCGACAAGAGTCCTGCGGGCTTCTCAAAAAAGTGGCTGTCGATTCTGCGTCGTGACATGGGATTTCAAGGCGTTATTTTCAGTGACGACCTAAGCATGGAAGGGGCAAGTGTCGCCGGTAGCGTGGTCGATGGAGCGCATGCCGCATTGGTGGCGGGATGCGATATGGTATTGATCTGTAATTCGCCGAATAAGGCTGATGAGTTGCTGGCTGGCCTAAAGGTCAAGGCAAATGCTGCAGCAAGGGAGTCTGCCGCGCGGCTCGCTGCTTTGCTTCCGCAGGCGCCGGCCATGCGCTGGGAAGAATTGCAGAAAGATGCGCGCTATCGCGCTGCAAAACAAACGGCTCAGTCATTGGTTGCGGCATAACCAGTATTCGTGCGATGTCCGAAAGCGTAGTACCTGATCCGCGCGCAGCCGTCCTAGAGACGGTTGCGAAGTTGCCGCATCTGCCGGGCGTATATCGCTACTTCGATGCGGACAACAATCTCCTCTACGTCGGTAAGGCGCGCGATCTGAAAAAGCGCGTCTCAAGCTACTTTCAGAAGACCCTGAGCAGCCCGCGCACTGCAATGATGGTCGAGCGCATCGTTCGGTTGGAAACGACGGTAACGCGGAGCGAAGCTGAAGCACTCTTGCTTGAAAATAACCTCATCAAGACGCTGCAGCCACGATTCAACATCCTGTTTCGGGACGATAAGTCCTATCCCTACCTGAAGATCACGGCCCAGGACGTGCCCCGGATGGCCTACTACCGCGGCGCGGTCGACAAGAAGAACCAATACTTTGGTCCGTTTCCGAGTGCTTGGGCGGTCAAAGAGTCGATACAGATCTTGCAGAAGGTCTTTCAGCTGCGCACCTGTGAAGATACGGTATTTGCGAACCGTACCCGTCCATGCTTGCTTCACCAGATCCAGCGTTGTAGCGCCCCCTGTGTGAATGCAATCAGCAACGAGGAGTATGCGCTCGATGTAGAGAATGCAGCCAAGTTCTTGCGCGGACGCCAGACGGAGGTGCTGGAGGCGCTGGAAAAGAAAATGCATGCCTTTGCCGCGGAGCTGAAGTTCGAGCAGGCTGCGGCTGTGCGCAACCAGATTTCTGCGCTCTCACGCGTACTGCACCAGCAGAGCATGGAAACGGTGGGGGATGCGGACATCGACATCATCGCTGTTGTCGTGCAGGGAGGACGTGCCTGCGTGAATCTGGCCATGGTCCGAGGCGGCAGGCATCTCGGGGACCGGGCGTATTTTCCAACGCATGTCGACGACGCCTTGGTTACGGCCGATGGTTCGGTGGAGGTGGAGGTGCTGAAGGCATTCCTTGCGCAGCACTACATTGATAAATTCATCCCTCCGATTCTTATCCTCGGTGTGGAGATTGACGAGCCCGAACTGATGATGGCGTTGATGGAGCAATGTGGCCATCGCATTACGCTGGTATTCCAACCGCAAGGACAGAGGCGCCAATGGCTTGAAATGGCGCAAAAAGGGGCCGAAATTGCGCTTGCGCGCCTCTTGTCGGAGCAGGGCTCCCAGCAGGCACGTACACGTGCCCTGATCGATGTACTAGGTTTGGACATCGTCGATATCGACATGCTTCGCGTCGAGTGCTTCGATATCAGCCATACGCAGGGTGAGGCGACCCAGGCATCTTGCGTCGTCTTCCACCATCACATGATGCAGAACGGCGAATACCGCCGCTTTAACATCAACGATATTGCGCCGGGCGATGACTATGCGGCGATGCGCCAGGTCCTGACGAGACGCTACGAGAAAGTCGCCAATGGTGAGGGCGTCATGCCGGATATCGTCTTGGTGGATGGCGGCAAGGGGCAGGTGGAGATGGCGCGGCAAGTGTTCAGCGAACTTGGCCTGGATATCGGATTGATTGTCGGAGTGGCGAAAGGCGAGGGACGCAAGGTCGGCCTGGAAACGCTCGTTTTTGCTGATGGTCGCCCGCCGCAGGAGTTGGGCAAGGAGTCTGCCGCCCTCATGCTGATCGCCCAGATTCGCGATGAGGCGCATCGCTTTGCAATAACAGGCATGCGTGCGAAACGGGCCAAGGCGCGCCAGACTTCTCGTCTTGAAGAGATCGAGGGGATCGGTGCAAAGCGTCGCCAGAAACTGCTGGCCCGTTTTGGTGGCCTGCGCGGCGTGGCCGACGCCAGCGTCGAGGAGTTGGCATCTGTCGAAGGGATCTCGCGCCAGCTTGCAGAAGAGATCTACAGGCAGCTTCACTAGCCTCATGGGCGGTTGAGCGCCAAGGCAATTGCAGGGAATGTGATTTCCACGCGATAATTCGCGTTATTCACAGGCGCCCACTTATGCCACTCAATATTCCGATCTTGCTTACATGGCTGCGCGTAGCGCTGATTCCGCTGGTCGTGGGCGTCTTCTATTTGCCGGACGACTGGTTGTCGCCCTCGGCAAAAGGTCTCGCATCTACACTCATATTCATCGTCGCCGCGGTGACGGACTGGTTCGACGGGTTCCTTGCACGGCGCTGGAATGAGACCTCCGCCTTCGGCGCATTCCTTGATCCGGTGGCGGACAAATTGATGGTTGCCGGCGCTCTCCTGGTGCTGGTGGAGTTCGATCGCGTCAACGCAGTCATCGCATTTATCATCATCGGACGCGAAATCACGATCTCGGCACTACGGGAGTGGATGGCGCAAATCGGCGCGTCTAAGTCCGTGGCGGTGAGCTCGATCGGGAAGATCAAAACTGCAGCCCAGATGATTGCAATTCCCATGCTCCTGTATAGCGATACGGTCTTCGGCGTTGTGGACTCGCGCCTTTGGGGCGCATGGCTGCTCGTGATCGCTGCGGCACTAACTGTGTGGTCTATGCTGTATTACTTGCGCAAGGCGTGGCCGCTCATCAAAGAGAAGGCCGGCCGCATCGTTTGAATGGTTGTACTACGCTTGACAAAAAACGGCAGAGCTCTATAATGTGCGTCTGTTGTGAACGCGGGAATAGCTCAGTTGGTAGAGCGCAACCTTGCCAAGGTTGAGGTCGAGGGTTCGAGACCCTTTTCCCGCTCCAGGTTTTCAAAGGAAGCTTCCGCAAGCTTCCTTTTTTATTTCACCCGATATGTGGTCGTCGCCTTAACAAGCGTCGTGTCATAGGTGAAGTAATTACGCGGGAATAGCTCAGTTGGTAGAGCGCAACCTTGCCAAGGTTGAGGTCGAGGGTTCGAGACCCTTTTCCCGCTCCAGATTTTTAGGAAGGCCGGCGAGGCTTTCTAGTGGTGATTGATGCGATCTTAGTATTTGATCATCGCACCGCAGTCTAGGTTTTGTGGTTACAATACGTTTCCCATGGCGGGGTAGCAAAGTGGTTATGCAGCGGCCTGCAAAGCCGTCTACGCCGGTTCAATTCCGACCCCCGCCTCCAGTTCTCTAAAAAAGCGCCGCGTGCGCTTTTTTTACTTGTGCGATGCCTAACTCTCGCACAGGCCCGAGTGGTGAAATTGGTAGACACAGCGGACTTAAAATCCGCCGCTTACCCGAGAGGGGGCGTACCGGTTCGATTCCGGTCTCGGGCACCAAGCACAAGTCTGACTGGTCGGGGACATAGGTAACAGAATCGTCCTGGGACATGGGTTACACATTGATGATGCAATGACGCATTTCCCGAGGGCGGCGGTAACAATGCATATGAAACGGCAACGAAGCGTAGCGTAGTTGCCGTTTCATA
>DASRXG010000036.1:0-9978 GCA_035654275.1 Noviherbaspirillum sp. | reverse complement strand
GTCGAACGGCTTGCCGTCACGCGTCTTGAGCGAACCCTGCTCTTGCAGGATGTTCGCGATTTCCTGCATGCGGGCCTCTTCCTTCGCCGTCACGACCGGGCTGAAGGTCTGGCTCTTGATCGCGTCGGTGATCACGGCTTCACGCGGCAGCTCACCCTTCGTCAGCGTCTTCAGCGTCGGCTCCGAGATGAAGTAGCCGGCGATCAGCTTCGATGCATCGGCGGGCTTCTTCTGCAGCAGGTCGATCGCTTCCTTCTGTGCATCCAGCGACTTCCAGACGGCAGCCTTGCGGTTCTTCAGCGTTTCGCCGGAAGTGATTACTACCATGCACGGGAAGGGCCACACTTCGCCGATCTCGTAAATCTGCTTGACCGGAGCGATCAGCTGCGCAATCGAAGCCTGCGGCTCGAACAGGAAGGCCGCGTCGACGCGCTTGCCGACCAGCGACTGCACCGCCACCTGTGGGCTCACGCCCATCACGTTGACATCATCCGGCTTCAAACCGGCCTGCTTGAGCACCACGCCTTTCAATACCGTGTCGGCGGTGCTGCCTTCGGCCTGCGACGCCAGCGTCTTGCCCTTCAAGTCGGCTACCGTCTTGATGTTGGCATCGTCGCGTGCAACGATCGCATGATAACCGTGTTGGGCGCCGCCGACCACCTTCAGGTCCGCTCCCTTGGACGCCCATGCAACAGCGTTGGTAAAGCCGAGCACGCCGGTATCGAGCTGGCCGCCGACGATGGCCTTGATCAGGTCGGTGCCGGACTTGAACTCGACCAGTTCAACGTCGAGGCCCTGCTTCTTGTAGTAACCGGCTTCCTGCGCGACGATCGCTTGCGCATCGTCCATCACGCGCAGATAGCCAACCTTGAATTTTTCCTGCGCGGCAGCCTGGCCAGCGAGCGTGAATGCGGCGAGGGCCGGTACCAATAGTTTCCAGAGTTTCATATTCCTGCTCCTTCGGATAAAGCAACGTTTTCTTCGTGCTCGGCGCGGATGCCGAGCAATCCTAAAATCTCGCGGCGCACATGCGAAAAGTCGGACAGGTCGTGCGTCTTTTCGTAATGCGCCAGGTTGAATTCCTTCAGTACCTTGGCCGGGCGCGAGCTGAACACCAGGATGCGGTCGGCGAGGAACAGCGCCTCGTCCACGTCGTGCGTGACCAGCAACACGGTCGGGCGTGCCTCGCGGATCAGGTCGCGCAGCGCATCCTGCAGTGTCATGCGCGTGAGAGCGTCGAGTGCGCCAAAGGGTTCGTCCAGCAGCAGTGCCTTCGGTTGCGAAATGAAGGCACGGGCCAGCGCAGCGCGTTGCCGCATACCGCCGGATACCTGGTGCGGGTAGTAATCCTCAAAACCTTTCAGGTTGACCTTTTCCAGCCATTCAAAGGCTTGTGTACGTGCCCGTTTCTTGTCGACCTTTTGCAGTTCGAGCGCCATTGCCACGTTCTGCGACAAGGTCAGCCACGGATACAGCGCGTTTTCCTGGAACATCAGCGTGCGTTCCGGATGCGGCCCCTGCACCGCTTTGCCATCGGCGAGGATCTCGCCGGCGCTCGGTTTTTCCAGGCCGGCCGCAATGTGCAGCAGCGTCGACTTGCCGCACCCGGACGGGCCCACCAGGGCAACGAGTTGGCCTTCTTCGATTTCGCGGCTGAAGTCGTCGATGACATGCAGGCCGGAAAAGCGCTTCGCGATATGTTTAAAAGACAGCTTCATTCAAATTATTTTTTCCGCCACGAGCGGATGGAGAGGTATGCGATGGGTAGCGCCAGCGTTATGGCACCTGGAAGTAATGTAAGTACAAAGACTCATTACTTTTCGATATATCGAACTTTAGTGGGAGAGCAAGGCCGACACAAGAATTTTTCCGGACTATGCTTATATGGAAATTGAATAAGACATGCTGCGGCGCAGCGTTTTATTGAATAACTGGCAAGAGTGTGTTGCCCTGGAGTGAACATCCACCAGGCAACGTCGAGCGATGCCCGATGCCGCCATCTGACCGGTGCATCGCTCGCGGGCGGGAAGAGCTCAGGCAGGTTGCTGGAGAGTGCCGCCGCGCTTCCAGAACAAGTCTTTTCCGACCAGGTATTGCATCGCCGTTGCCGTCGCGAGCAAGCCGGAGCCGACAAGCAGCAGGCTTACTGGCGAAATCACATTGGCCAACGACCAGAACAGGAACAGGGATACCATCCGCAGCATCCACAACACCAGTTCCCGGGCAAAGATCCGGTCTGAAAGCTCGCCTTGGATATCAAGTATCCGCTGCGTAAGTACTTGCTGACTGGCCCCAAGGAAAGGCAGGCCGGCGGCGCGCAGCACCGAATAACCGATAAACAGCGACGGCACCCAGACGCTTGCGCCGAGCAGCACATAAGCCAGGCTAACCACGAGACATGCGCCGCCGAGCCAATGCGTGCGATTCTGGACGTTGCGGCTCTTGCGCGTGACATAAAGCGCAATACCACCCACCAGTCCGGCGACGGTGGCAACCCAGCCGAAGTTGGTGGCCGAGCCAAGTGCCTGGACCGCGCCCGCCGACGCCATTGCCTGGCTGATGCCGAACAAGCCCGACTCCAGGAAGAAGATTGGCAGGCAGGCGACGAACTGCGGCTGTTTGAGGATGGACAACGGTGCTTTCAGCGACACCGGTGGCGTGTCCGGTATCGACCTGCCCAGTGCCGCTGCACCCAGCACGCACAGCGCGCCATATAGCCAGAACACGTAATGACTTTGCTCCGCAAAGCTTGCCAGCAGGAGCGTCGCCCCCAATGTCACCGCGACGCTGCATATAACCGACAGCGTTCCGGTCCGCGCCGCGTAGCCGTCGCGCTCGGCATCGCTCAGTACGGACATTTCGAGGGAATGCCGTGCTCCCGCCGTCATGCCGATAAACGCGCCGAACGCGATGGCCATCATTGCAATTGATCCTTCGCCGACGATCAGCAGCAGTCCCGGGACAAGAAAACCGAGGCGCAGCAGTCGCCGGCCGGTCATGCCAAAGCGCGGACCGAACAGATAGGTGAGGAAAATCGACATGACCGCTGCGGTCAGCATGCCGGCCGTATAGCGGAAGATGGCATGCGGATCCTGAGAGCCGACGATGAAGAAACCAATGAAACCACCGAGACTGCCGATCGCGCCTTGCAAGCCGATCAAGGGGAGAAGCGCGCGCTGATGCGAAGAAGACTTCATTTGGGATATTCGAAAAGGGATATGCCAGCCACCCGCGAGACAGGAGGACGGAGGAAGGTCGGGGGCCGGACGGGCGCGCATCGCCTGTTTGTTTAAACAAGACGACGGTCCGAGGCGATGGCAGACCTGCCGCCTATCCGCGCTCAGACATGCTTAACGGAAATATAGTTCCGTGAGGAAATACGACGGTTGCTCAAAGGGCGCAAGGGCGAACCCGGCATGCCGGGCTCTGGCGGGAGCCATCCGGTGGAGGTGGGAAATGCGTGAGTAAAGCGATAACCGCGCCGCGTGCCTCAGCTTGTCGTGGCCAGGGCGATGCCTTGCGTCGTATGCGCGCCCAGCAAGGACCTGGGAATGGTCGGCGCGTCCGCATAATGCGGATCGATGAACAGCCGCACCAGGTTGGTATCGGAAGACTTCCCGATCAGCGGTGCACCGCCGCCCTCGAGGTCACCGGCATACCAGGCGCGCGCCACGTCCTGCCCCAGGCCGTACAGATGATCAAGGAATGGCATTGCCGTATTGCTCTTGCTGGCGACACCCAGCCCGGCCATTTCCATGTGCGGCGGAATGTAATGGATCAGGATCTTCTCCTTCCCGTGCAGTTTGCCGCCGGGCTGTTTTGCCATGGCACTGGGCGGAACCTGGTCGAGCAATTCATTGATTTCGTGGATGCTTTTGACTTCGGCAATCAACGACGCGTTGAAAGTGATTTCGTTGATGCGGTCGATGATCTCCCACGAGGTATTCGGCGGCACCATGTCCGGTTCCACGACGATTGGGTTGACGCCGACAATGACCATGTCATTCGTCACGTCGCGATGATGCGTAATCAGTGGCATCAGCGCAGGATCGGCTACATAGCCGCCGTCCCAGTAGTATTCGTCGCCGATCTGCACCGCGCGGTCCACCACCGGCAGGCACGCGGACGCCAGCAGGTGCGGGATATGGATTTCTTCCTTCGAGAATATTTTCTGCTGGTTCGTGCGCACCGTCGTCGCGGTCACGTAAAGCGCCGGCCCGGTCTTGCTGCTGCGTAGCACGTCGAAGTCAATGCAATCGGTCAGCGCCAGTGCAACCGGATTCTGCCGTGGGCTGAGCGACGACTGGTAGGGCGACATGATCAGCGACATGGCATGGAGCAGCAACGGAATCGGCATGCCATCGATGTTCCACGAGCGGTGCAGCGGGTTGGCGACGAAACGAAACGGATTCCAGAACAGGTCGCCAAGCGTAGAGACACGCTGCCAGAACTTGGCGAGTAGCTCTCTCGCTTGCGCACGCCGCGACGCGTCGTCGAGCAGTCGGCCGCTGGCATCGCGTTCGATGCTGAGGCCATACGCCATTACGGCGGCGATCATCGCGCCACCGCTTGTGCCGCTCACGGCAACAATGTCGAGGTCGTCCTTTTGCAACAGCAAGTCGATCACGCCCCATGCATAGGCAGTATGGGAACCGCCGCCCTGCAGGGCCAGCGTGATTTTTTTCTTGCCTTGCTTCCTGTTTCCTGTCGCCACGGTGAAATGCCTTTCCGCTGATCACGGCGCTACGCGTCAGGGAATGCGCGCGCGGCCAAGGACCAATGTAATGAACGTGCCACGCACGCGCAAATCGACCTGCACGCACCCCGACTTTCATCAAGGATGCGTCGAAATTGCATTGATGAGAGCCTGACATGATCGCCGTCTGGCAACACATTGGATGTGAAATTGAGATGCAGTAAAGGCGAGAAGACAAGAAAACAAGAAAACAGGGCGGAGGCGACAGCGTACGTGGGCGCTCGGCAATTGTTCGTGGAAGCCAATATGGACGGCAAAGGCGGCTTCCCCTTCCGCCACTGCCCAATCCAGGATTGCTTATGTAACGGCTGTGGCGCCGCCCGTCCTAACTTGCCGCTTCGGCGGCCGGTATGGCATTTGTCTCGGTTCGTACATCGGCAGTGCTGATATCAACCGGCTTCGTATCCTTACGGCGTAACGCATATCGGTTCAGGCCTGCCATATGGATGCGGCACAAGTACTCTTCCCAGTTGATCAACCGTGCGTCGACCGGGAACAAGTTGCCTTCTTCCGCACTGAAGCGTTGGACCAGTGCAAGCAGCCGATTGTTGTGGAAGCGGTAGTTCGGCTGTGTATAGAAGGAGAAGGTAATCGCCAGCAATTGCGTCGTCCGCAGCTTTTCGATGGCTTTTGATTCCCCGGCTGCTCCCAGCAAGCGACGCATGGCACTCCACGCATTGACACCGATCCGTGCAGCACCGAGAGCAAGCCGGAAGGTGCCATTGCCCACCACCCGGAACTCATGTTTCGGCTCGGAGTAAAACAGGCGGTCATAGTTCTGCCAATTGCGTTTGGACTCGCTCTGGATCAGGTTGATCACGTCGCCCAGCAGGATCGGATTACCCGAGCCCGTGCAGCATTGATAGACGCGGTGCTGGTTGGGATCCGACAGTGCTTCGGCAGTGGCGAGCAGGACACTGTTGGCCACCAGGTCGGCAGGCACGATATCGATGATCTCGTCCGGCTTGGCCGGGAACAGGCTGGTCTTGCCGCGCGCATACGCGAGGATGATGGCGTCGGCCACTTTCACGCCCTCAATCCATCCTGGTGCCGGCTCCTGCAGCGTACTCTCGATGATGGACGGGCGCACGATCGTTAGCGTGCGGCCGTACATGCCGCGCGTTGCCAATTGTTCTCCCATCCATTTGGTGAAGGTGTAGGTATCGTTCCATCCATAGCGGTTGGACTCGGCAATGCCCAGTTCGGTGAGGCGGCGCTCCAGCACTTTTGGATCGTGCACGCTGGCCTTCACTTCGTCGATTTTTTGCTGCAGGCGCGCGATCACCGGCTCCACATCGTAGTAACCGTCATGATGGCGGGGAATCGCCGCGCCGGCGGGATGCACGATCTGTTCGCGCATTTCGCCATGGTTGTAGCCGTTGACATAGCAAGTCGATACCTGGATCAGCGGTGCGTTTGCCACGCGTGCCAATGCGGTGAGCTGCTGCAGACTCAGGGCATTGATCAGTAGTGCCTGGTCCAGCGGTTCCCGGAAATTGACGCTGGCTGCTGCGTTGATCACCACATCGACACGCCCGGCCAGTTCGATGAACTGGGCGGTGGAAAGGCCGAAGCCTGCCTCGGTGACTTCGCCGGTGATGCACTCGATTTTCTCCGCGAAGAACCGCTCGAGGAATTCCGGCTTTTCCGCGCGCAGCTTCTCGAACACGGATGACGTCGCAATCTCCCGCTCGAAGCGCGTGCGGGCATCGCTGCCGTTGCTTTTGCCACGGATAAGCAGGATCAGCCGGCCGACATCCGGCACGGCGCGGACGATTTTCTCGAGTACTACCTTGGCCAGAAAGCCGGTTGTGCCGGTCAGCAGAATGCGCTTGCCGGACAATGCGGTGCGGACGCTCAGGTTGCGAGCCGGTTGTTTCATCCAATTGCCTCCAGGTCGCGGCACTGCAACCGCAGCGCATCGCGGGTGTTAACAGGTTTCGAATGAGATTTCAAATGATGCGGGTGAGGCGGAACATCGCCGTCATTGCCAAGCCAGGCAGGGCATTGCGGTGGCAGCAGTAGGTCTTCTCGACCTTGCCCTGGAAGCGTGACTTCGCGAATTCCAGCCCCTTGAAGTTGTAGAGAAAGTCCATGCGCTCGCGGATGACGCCCATCGTCCGGCGCAGCAGGCGCGACTCCTGCGGCTCGACATCCTTTGCCATCATCAGCGGCACCAGCCCGAGATCGACATAGTCGACGCCTTCCGCCTTGAAGACATCGATCGCATGCGCCATCAGCGCATACCAGAGCCCTTGCTTGAAATTGGCGGAGGAGCGTGAAATGTTCGGCACGTAGCTCACCAGTTTCCCGTTCGCGTAGATCGGATCGAAGAACACGAAACCGACCGCCTCACCATGGTGATAGGCATAGAAATAGCGCGTGCCTTCGCGGTAATCGATCAGCATCGGGCGGATCAGGAAGCGGATCTCCTGGTTCTTGCAGCGGCGGGTCTGGATCCATGCCTGCGAAATTTTCTTGGCCTCCGGGTCGTAGCCGGTTTCACGGATCTCGATACCCTGGTTGCGAGCCTGGTTGATCGCGGTGCGGATGATCTGTTTTTTCGAGCCACGCAGCGACCAGGTGGCAAGGTCGATTTTCGACTCGCTGCCGAACTGCGTGCCGTAATAGCCGTACCGGTGGTGGAGGTGGTCGACGACGTCCTTGCCGACCTGAACGAAGACCGCGTTCGGATGTCGTGCGACGAAATGGTCCAGCATCAGGGCGCGGTGCTGTGGCGCGCATACCGGCTCCGACAGCACGAACTGCATGCCCCAGTGGCGGGCGTAGGCGATGTAGCCGATGCCCGGCATGTCGAAATAGGACATGTCTGGCTGCATCGTCGAGAACGACATTGAATGCGAACCGAACTGCTTCAGGCAGGCGATCCTCCGCGCTCCATCCGTAGCGGCGATGCTGGTGGAAATCGATCTGTCCAGCGTGAAAACTTGATCACTCAAAACAACCTCCATGTATGCCGTTAGGTGGAACTACTTGTCTGTCGGATGAAGCGGTGGAAGACATCAGTCAGGCGTTGCGTGATGCAGGCGCCGGCAAGTCCCCGTGCGCATCGTGATGCGCTTCACGAATGGAACGGGTGGTATGCCGGCGCTGCGTCAGGCCGGTTTTTTACCGAGCACTGACCAGTAGCAGTTCAGCAGCATCAGGCGGTAGTGCTTTTGGTCCCGGATATGCAGGCCCAACTTCTTCATCGATTCCGGGTAGTTGTAGATGTTGTGGACGGCGTTGCCTGCGAACGCCCAGAAGAACAGCACCGCGCCATACCAGTAGATGGTCTTGAAAGCACGGCTGAAGATATTGCCGGTGGGGTAAGAGAAATCGCCGACGACGACATGCGCACCGGGTTTGCCCAGCTTGATCAGGTGCTCCAGCACCCGCACCATCATGTCTTCGGAAAAGACGTTGAGGAAGAAATTGGCAACGACCATGTCGTACTGTTCATACTCATTGACCTTCATGATGTCGCTGTGCAGCTGGCGAATCTTGACGGTGACGCCTTCTTTTTCCAGGTTCGCCTGGAATTTCTTCAGCATCGTTTCGGACAGGTCGACGACGGTCACGTCGGCCCCCATCTTCGCGGCATGGACCGCATCTTTTCCGTGGCCGACACCGGCGAAGAGCACTTTATCGCCAGGCTTGAGATGGTCGAGCATGGCAACCTTGCATCGGTGAATCGATTTGCCGCTGTAGGCGGCGCTCAACCAGTCGTAAATGGGACCTACCAGCTTGTATTTGTCTCTCATTGCTTGTCCTCAGGCTTGTTTCACCTTGTTCGTTTCCAGCAATCGCCGCCGGATACAATGGTCCGTCGGCACGTCTCCTCCAGATGCCCCACTCCTGCCGGAATGATTCATCTGTGAAACCTTTTATGCGCTGCGCATCGTCTATCCGGAGAGAAATTTTTTTACGGAGAGCAGAGACGCAACCGGGCCCCAGAAGAGGCCCGGCGAGCAAACTTGCATAAAAACTAAGTGTGTTTAGATTAAGCCGAGATTGGAAAAGCAAGCGGCCTTCAGGTTGGCTTGGGAAGCCAAACATTTGACTTTATGAGTCAGCCAATCAATTGTTTTCCTGAGGAATTTTTCTGGGCATGAGAATGTTTCGCTACTGCAAGGAGCAGCGATTCGGAATTGTTCCAGCAATAAATGCCGTGTGATGCCTGCAGCGGCTCATACATTGATTACGTGATTACTCCTGAACAGCGTCTTCCTATCAGGGATCAAGCAGAATCCGGTTCGGATTGCTGCGCTGCGTCGAACTCGGTATATTTTGTTGCAGTGCCATAGGCCTGATCGACGGGATAGCGGACAGCATTCTTCTTGATCTTTTCTTCCGCCGCTTGCACCAGGTCGAACCCGCCTTCGTGCGCGACCAGCATCAGATACATCAGGACGTCCGCACATTCATCGCGGAGTGCTTGCTGAAAGGAGTCGTCCGATTTCAGGGCCGCCAGTTGCTCATCGGTCTTCCACTGGGTGAGCTCCAACAGCTCGGCCGACTCCAGATTGACCGAAATGATGAGGTTCTTCAGGGTGTGGAACTGCTGCCAGTTTCGCTCATCTCTGAACTGCAGCAGTTGTTTCTTCAAGCCGTCAAAGTTGTTCATCGGAGTGTTAATAGCATTTTTAAATCGTGCTAATAAATAAAATCAGTTTTATTTATTGCTGACAGTTGGATATGATCTCTCCCGTTATGTCTTCACTAACATTCACTCACACTTACACTCACAGGAGCTAACAATGAAAACAGTAGGCGAAAAACTCGAGGCATTTAGCGTTACCGGTGTGAAGCCGGGCTTCAACAACCACGAAGAGAACGGCCAGTCGGCATTCGAGACCATCACCGAAAAATCCTTTCCGGGCAAGTGGAAAGTCATTTACTTCTACCCGAAGGATTTCACCTTCGTCTGCCCGACCGAAATCGTCGGCTTCGCACAATTGGCCAAGGACTTCGAAGACCGTGATGCAATCGTTTTGGGCGGCTCGACCGACAACGAATTCTCCAAGCTGGGCTGGCGCCGTGAGCACAAGGACCTGAAGGGCCTGAACCACTGGCAGTTCGCCGATACCACCGGCGCGCTGATTGACCAGCTGGGCGTTCGCGAGAAATCCGCCGGTGTCGCACTGCGCGCGACCTTCATCGTCGACCCGGACAACACGATCCAGCACGTGTCGGTGAATAACCTGAACGTCGGTCGCAAC
>DASRXG010000035.1:0-4969 GCA_035654275.1 Noviherbaspirillum sp. | reverse complement strand
TCCTCGATCTTCCGCTTGAACGGATCTGCCTCCATCCAGTCTCCTTGCCCTGCCCGGTGCCACGCCCGCTCGCTATTTTGGGTATGCTTGTCGTCTAAAAAGGAGAAAACACCGATGGCACGACACATTCTCGAAGAAGACCGCATCCACCCTGCCATACGCGCCACGATTGCCAATGCCAATGCAGACATCGTCAATGAGGTGAAGGCGGCGATTGCATCAAACGCTGTCGTCGTCGTCGGCATGGCCCAGAATCCGTTTCCCCGCAAGGCAAGGGCGGCGCTTGACGAAGCCAAAGTGCCTTATCGATACCTCGAGTACGGCAGTTATCTCTCGGGATGGCGCAGACGGAATGCCTTGAAAATGTGGACCGGCTGGCCGACTTTTCCGATGATCTTTGTAAAGGGAACGCTGATCGGCGGCGCGAATGACTTGCAAAGGCTGATTGCGAGTGGAGAACTTTCTCGCCTGTTACAACCCTGAGGGGTAATCGCGTCGTGGCGGCGAGGCAGGCACGCAAGGCGGAAAACCGCAGCGCGCTGTTCCGCCGGACCTGACCCCGATATTCCTTTTCACGTTTCCTGGTCGTCTTGCGGCAGCAGCCGTGAGATCCTTTTAAACCGGAATGCCGACACGCCGAGCAGTGAAGTAAGCTGGAGTAAGCTGGGGACAGACCACATTTCCGCCCCCATCCTTCCTTCGTATGACGTCGCGAATACATCTACGTCGCTACGCCCTGCTCTGCAGCGCCTTTTCGATCTTTTTGTCGGTCTTGTACTGGCTCAACGCGTACACGGCCCAGATAGTTGCCGGGATCCATCCCAGCAGCGTCAGTTGCAGGATAAGGCAAAAAACGCCCGCGAACGGCCTACCGATGGTGAAGAAAGTCAGCCATGGCAAGAACAATGCAAGAATAAGTCTCATATCAATTTTTCTCCCAGTTGGCCCCTGGACCGCGGGGCGTCGGCGCAGGTAGACGCCTGCTTTCGTTCCTATCCTTTACTGTCGACGGTCACAAGGATTACGGGGACAAGTGATGCAATAACACGGATTTTGATCCGCAGCCTCGTTTGGCGTGATGCCGAGGAAGATCGGCGCGCTGTCAAAAAATCTGGCGGATCGTAACGTTACCCGACAACCGCTTCGCTGTTCGCGGCGGACAGGACTTCGCTGTACTTCTGCCATCCTTTAGCATCGCGCGGCATGACAGGAGTGTCATCGTCGATCTTGCCGCCCGCCCGCAGCTCCTTCAATGCCTCGAGCCCGACAGGACCTTGCGGATTCTTGTCGGCGTCGAGGTAGGTATATTCTTCGACCTGCATCTGACGAATCTTCGTCTGCGCGACGTTGACTGCAGCCTTGCTGTGTTCCAGTGCCTTGGAACCGACGTTGCGCACAAGCGAAGCAGTCTTGCTGCCGGCAACGCCCAGCAATTCATTGAGGCGCTCGCCATCCTCGCTGCTGATGGTCTTCAGAACACCCATGTCCTGGGTTTCGGGTGATGCGAGATCGAGGTACGGAGCGGCCTTGAAACCGAGCGTCGACGAGTAGAAGACATGCGGGATGGAGGTCCGCTGCACGTTGTATTGCTTGGCTGCGGCGTTGTAGCGTTCGCGCTGCGTCTCCAGGTCGTTCTCGATGTCGGAAATCGCCTTCATCAGCGTGTTGTACTGCTGGTTTGACTTAAGGTCCGGGAATCGCTGCACCATGCCATTGATTGCAGACACCACCAGTCCGGATTCCTGATGCACTTGGGACAGGTTGGCAATCGACATGTCGTTGGATACTTTCAGGAGCACCAGCTTTTCATTGTCGGCGTATCCCTTGACCGTCTCGATCAACTGGTTGATCAGGCTGACTTGTTTGCGCGCCGTGACGCCGATGTTCGAAAACGCTTCCTTGACGTTCTCCGAGAGAGCACGCAGTTTGTTGTAGCCAAAGAGCGCGATCACCGCGACGACGATGACTACGAAGATCGCGAACTGGATGAGGCCGCCTATAAAGCTGATGATGGAAGACATTCATTCTCCTTGAGTTGAAAACCAGACGTGCCGCATACAGGACAAACCGCGAATCGGCGGTTGTGGTTTGTCGTGGGAATAGCAGACGGTGGGAACGTCGTCCGCGTCGTGATCAACTTATAGATACGCAGCCCAGCCCAAAACCCTTAAATGGGCAGTAAATGCGGAACCCTGAAGCTGCGGCGGACGATGAACGGGGCGCCCCGTCACATTGCTAATAAGAAATTATTAGAGCATGAGAGAAACGCTATCGTCTTCCCATGAATATGGGAATGCGCTGACTACGAAGGAAATTAATGGCCAAATTTAGATGGCGGGTACCACGGTATCAGTAATAGCCATCTATGGGATGCGGCCGTGCAAAACGTGGTTTGTCCCCGTTTCGCTCACGTTTCACTCGCCAGACCCGACCCCGATCTTGCCTTTCACGATTCCTCGTCATCTTGCGGCTGCACCTGAGAGATTTTTTTAAGCCGGAATGCCGATACGCCAAGCAGTAAAATCCCGAGCACCAAAAATACCGGCTGCCATTCATAAGCGCCAAACACCAGTAGACCGGAGCCAATCCAGACCCCGCCCATGAATTGCTTCCGCAACTGATCAAGTTTTTCACGTTTCATGCATTCATTATGCCGGCTGCGGGAAACAACGGCACCGAAAACAAGGGGTTCTCGCAATCAGATACGGTGAAGAATTGGCGCGGGTCGTCGTGTTCGATCATGGGTTCTTCGCAGCGGTGCGCAAAGCGCACCCTACGTTTGCTCCGCGCTCCATGTCGTCCCCTCCATCGCTATACGAGTCGCCATGACATTGCACGTTCGAGCGCCTGCCGATCCCAACGCCCGAGGTTGGCCGCCGCCTCGTAGCTGCCTTGCAAAAAGCTCAGCAACATTCCCTCCGGCGAATCAGCCTGTCGCACTTCGTCGTACGGCAAAATAAACTCGCGAAACACCGTGTCATACCTCGCCTTGTCCTGCATGAAGGATGCAGCGCTGAATCCTGCCGGCTCCGGGTAGGCATAGGCATAGAACACCGGATAAGGCAACGCCTCACTCCCGGGCCAGAAACCACAACTGCTGACTTCGTGCGAATAGGCTTCGCGCGCGACACGGTCCGGAAGATGGGGAATTCCTCCGGGGTGCTCCGGAGCCGGCCGTCCGGAAAAGCGGGTCACTGCCAGGTCGAAGCTTCCCCAGAAGAAGTGCACTGGACTGCACTTGCCGATAAAGCGCGCGCGAAATTCCTTGAACACGCGGTCCACCTGCACCGTTGCGCGCCAGAACCGGTTGGCGTATTCCGCATCGTAATCCGCATGCATACGGTCCTGCTCAAAGGGAATGGGATCGATGACTTCATTGGGCATCGTGACAATTTTTGTAGCGAGGCCGAGCGCGTCAAGTTTCGACATCAGCTCCGCGTAGAAATCGGCGACCGGACACGGATGAAGCGACATGGCATCGGCAGCGCCGTCACTCGCCTGGATCAACAGCTTGTGATCGACAAAATCAAAATCAATCTGGAAAGCGCCGGTCGCGCAAGGGATAGGCGATGTTGTCAGGCCGCGAGCAGTCACGTACAAGGGCACGTGCCAGGAGTGGTTGACCCATGGCGTTCTGACAAGCCGTATCTTGCCAACAATTTGTGTCCATATCTGCAGGGTTGCACAAGTCTCTTTCCATGCGTCGAAATCCAGGCTCGGCCACTGCTTGGTTTGGCGAGGTCTTTCTGCGGGATCCGGATGCATCGGTTTCTCCGGTGCGATTGAAATGTCGGCTACGTGCTGAATTCGATGTCGAATTGTTTTGATACTAGCTCGCCGCATTGAAAAGCAAAGCGCCTTTCGAAGCCGTGTTCTACCGTGGACAAACCAAAGGGACATTCATCTTGAACTGCCAGTGCACCCGCCCTAGCATGAGAAACCGGCAGTGCCGTTCAATCGAAGAGAGGAAACTTCACTTTGTTTTCCTCTTTTCCATCACCAGGTTTCAAGACGACCGCTCATCCTGACATCCTGGCTCAACCATTACGATGAAGGAATGAGCCATGTATATCGCCAAGCAAGACGTACCAGTGAAGATCGGCATTCCCGGAGCCACCGCTCGCCAGCAGACCGATTTTGGAGATGCGGCGGGATACGGCAAGATCAGCGGCGAGTATTTTTCTCTTCCGGTCGGAATGGACATTTCACCGCTGTTGCAGGGCCTGGAAGGCGACCTTTGCCAAGCGCCGCACTGGGGCTACGCCCTGGAAGGGAAAATCACCACTACCTACGCGAACGGAGAAAAGGAGGTAACCAGCGCCAGCGACTTGTTTTACTGGCCGCCGGGACACACCGTCAAGGTGGAAGAAGACGCGGAATTCATCCTGTTCAGTCCGCAGCATGAACATACGCATGTGATGGACCCATATGATTGCGAAGATGAACAGCCAGTAAATGGCGAGAGACGGGGTTGATTTCGGAGAGAACGGGTCGGGTCCTGCAATCTCGCATCAGCTGGATTGCAAGACCCGGCCCCGTTTGCTTGCGCCGCCAGCTCCGTGGCAAAAAACGAATTTACCGGGAAGTTGAACTCAGTGGAATACCAGCACCGGAATGGTCGCGTGCATCAGCACTTTTTGCGTTTCACTTTCCAGGAACATGCCGGTCCAGTTTTTCTTGCCGAACAGGGGCATGAAGATAAGATCGCAATGGTATTTTTCCGCGGTCTTCAGGATTTCTTCGTGGGGCTTGAACGAGTGCAAGAAAACGGTTTCACATGGCACGCCTTCGGTGGCGGCCGCTTCGGCGACCTGTTGAACATGTTCCTTCGCCAGGTCGTGCGCATTACTGTCGACCCTGTGACTCGTACCAAAAAAATCGCTGTCGGATAGCAGCGGGGACGGATGCGGTTCCGCGATCGAGATGCCGATAATCTTGCCGTTGATCTCCTTTGCGAGCTTTACCGCTG
>DASRXG010000034.1:0-3199 GCA_035654275.1 Noviherbaspirillum sp. | reverse complement strand
AAGGACATCGGAATCGACTTTCACCTTTGGGAAGCGCCTGGCCAGCGTGTCTGCGGCTTCCCAATGCGTGGTCGCGGCTTTGCCGTCGAGCAGGCCAGCTTGCGCTAATGGGAACGACCCAAGACATAAGCCCACGATTCGCGCTCGACGTTGATGCGCGCGGCGCAGCGCTTCAATTAGCTCAGCAGGCGCAGCACGACAGTCGTCATGCCATGTCGGCATGATGACGATGTCCGCCTTCTTAAGTGACGACAGGTCAGCGTCGATGGCGACACTGAAACCAGCCGAGGTACGGATCGGGCCTTTATCGATCGAGCAGACAAAAACATCAAATAAGGGTGCTCCAGCTTCGTCATGAACATTGCCGAATACCAATGAAGGCACCGAGAGATGAAAAGGAGTAATGCCGTCAAAGGCGATGACGGCCACCCTGATCTTTTTGGGGCGCGGGCTTGAAGTTCTCATGGCCCGATTATATCGGACATAGGCCTTCGGGACACTGTTGCCAGATCGAGAATCGCCGGAGAATGACGTTCATTGGGAAGCGCGCTTCCCGGTTGATTTCACCCTCTATACAGGAGAACACCATGTCGGCTTCACCACGTCGCGCACTACTGGTCATTGATGTCCAGAACGAATACTTCACAGGCAACCTGCAGATCGAATACCCGCCTACGACGACTTCCATCAGCAAGATCGGCCATGCCATGGACGCTGCAAACAGAGCAGGCATCCCGGTCGTCGTCGTTCAGCACGATATGCCCGAGGGCGCTCCGGTGTTTGCGAAAGGTTCGCAAGGCTGGCAACTCCACGCTGAAGTGGCAAAGCGATCTGCGAACCACCGGATCAACAAGACAATGGCTAATGTCTTTGCAGGAACGGATCTGGCGGAATGGCTTTCGGCCAATGCCATCGACACGCTCACCATTGTCGGTTACATGACCCACAACTGCGACGCCGCGACGATCTATCATGCTTCCCACGCAGGGCTGAAAGTTGAGCTTCTGCAAGATGCAACCGGCTCGCTTCCTTATGAGAACGCAGCCGGCAGAGCAAGCGCGGAAGAAATCCATCGCGTTTTCTGCACCGTGTTCCATTCCAACTTTGCAGCCGTCACCACGACCGACAACTGGGTTGCTGCGGTAAAAGAAGGTCAAGCGATTGAACCGGACAACATCTACCTGTCCAATCAGCGCACGAAGGTGACGAAAGCGGCGGCCTGAAGCGTTCGATTCCGCAACGCACCTCGATCAGACCTAGAGCCCATCCAAGGGGTTCGCACAGAGAGAAAGCATGACCAACTTCACCAAATTACGCTTCATTACCCTGGGCGCAAGTTCCCTCGCGCTGGTCGCATGTACCAGCACGTCCGGCCCCAAGACGAGCATCAGTGCTGCGGAACCGCCGACCAAGCAGACCGTCAGGTTGCAGCAGATCCGAAATGCGACCATCAAGATCGAGTATGCAGGAACGACCTTCCTAGTCGATCCCATGCTCGCCAAGAAAGGGGCCTATCCCGGCTTCGAGGGCACCTACAACAGTCACCTGAGGAATCCCCTGGTGGACCTGCCCCTGCCGGTCAATGAAGTCATGAAGGCTGATGCCATCATTGTCACTCACACGCATCCGGATCACTGGGACGAGGCAGCCAAGCAAAGCCTGCCGAAGAACATCCCGATCTTCGCTCAGGATGAGGCAGATGCGGCAATCATCCGCAAGGATGGCTTTACCGATGTGAAGGTGCTCGGTGAAAGCACCGCGTTCAAAGGCACCTGGCTAATCAAGACGGGTGGCCAGCATGGTGACGACCAGATGATGAAGTCGCCTTTGGCAAAGATATTGGGCTCTGTCGCAGGAGTCGTGTTTCAGCGCGCTGGCCACAAGACTGTGTACGTAGCCGGCGACACGGTGTGGAATGACTACGTGGACAATGCGATCAAAACCCACAAGCCGGACGTAATCGTCCTCAACACCGGTTATGCCCGGGTTCTCGGCTTTGACGGCTCAATTATCATGGGCAAGGAGGACCTGTACCGCGCCAGTCAAGCTGCGCCACAAGCTACGGTGATCGGCAGCCACATGGAATCGGTGAACCACGGGATGCAGACGCGTCAGGACCTGCGTGAATTTATTGCCGAGAAGCGCATGGACCCGCGACGCATACTGGTGCCGGCCGACGGTGAGTCGCACAACTTCTAAATGGAATTTCTTTAGGTAAGGTAGCTGCGGCGCGACCTTACCGGGTCGCGTCTTTGTTTTTACTAATTGCAGGTCACCACACCTCACAGTCTCCAGCAAAAGTCCTTGACCTTGACATCATTGGAAGGTTGATGATGATCTCTACAGTGATCCGCATCCTTGGAGTCGATGATGTCTTCCCCTACTTTAAGTCCAGTTACCCCTGACAGTCGCAAGTTGCGGTTGCCCCTGGTTGTTGTTGCTACAGCGCAGTTGATGCTGGTTCTCGACGACACTATCGCAAATATTGCCCTTCCGAGCATCCAGCAACAGTTCGGCGTCTCTGCCGGCCTCTTGCCGTGGGTCATTAGTGCATACGTCCTCGCATTCGGTAGCTTGCTGCTGTTCGGTGGGCGTGTTGGAGATTTGTATGGACGCCGGCGTGTCCTGCGTATTGGCCTCGTCTTATTCACATTAGCCTCCCTGCTTGGCGGTCTGGGCGTCAACGTGGAAATGCTCCTCGCGTCCCGCGGGCTTCAGGGTGTCGGCGCGGCGCTCGTTGCGCCAAACGTCCTGGCTTTGATTGCCACGACTTTTCCTGTCGGGAAGGAGCGCAACCGAGCGATGGCGGTGTACGCGGCTATGTCGGCGGTAGGCATGACCGTGGGTATCCTGCTCGGTGGCGTCTTGACCGGGTATTTGAGCTGGCGCTGGGTCTTCCTCATTAATGTTCCAATTGGTCTGGCAGTGCTTGCAGGAACGCGGACGCTCGCCGAAGGGCAGCGGAACGCTGGAACACTAAATACGTTTGACGCGGTCAGCGGCTCCGGCGCGATGTTTGCCCTCGCGTTTGGCATCACACGCGGTGGAGAGCATGGCTGGAACGATGCCGTGACGCTGGCTTCGTTTGCGTCCTTTGCTGTGCTGGGGACTGTGTTCCTTGTCCTTCAGCGTAGTCGCAAGCATCCGATGCTGCCACTCGCGTTGTTCAGTGATCGCAACCGATCCGGCTCATATCTGG
>DASRXG010000033.1:0-36320 GCA_035654275.1 Noviherbaspirillum sp. | reverse complement strand
CTCGAGCCGCGTACGCTGATGCTGGCGCTGGCCGACGAACTCGAGGTCCCCCAACAGAGGGATGTCGACCAGCATCAGCTGCTGAAGGCGATCAATCACCGCCTGCTCGTGCTTGCCCGCGAGGGCAAACGCGTAGTGCTGTGCCTCGATGAAGCGCAGGCGATGCCGATCGAAACGCTGGAGGCCTTGCGGCTGCTGACCAACCTCGAGACGGAAAAGCGCAAGCTGCTCCAGATCGTGATGTTCGGACAGCCGGAGCTGGACAGGAAGCTGCAACAGGAAACCATTCGCCAGTTGAACCAGCGCATCACGTTTCACTATCATCTGGGGCCGTTGACGAAAGATGACATGGAATTTTACGTATCGCACCGACTGCGCGTAGCCGGTTATGCCGGCGGTCGCCTGTTCAATCGCGGCGCGATCACAACATTGCAGGCTGCCAGCGGTGGTGTCCCGCGGCTAGTGAACATTCTTGCCCATAAGGCATTGATGCTTGCATACGGCGAAGGCCGGCAGCAGGTCAATGCACGCCATATCAGGGCAGCGGCTAACGATACGGCTGCCGCAAGGAGAATCAACTGGCCTTGGGCATGGTTCGGCGTTGCCGCATTGCTTGTTGCCGGCACCGGTATGGGATGGATGTATTTCGCATGAGCCTGATAAATCAAATGCTCCAGGAGTTGGAGGCACGCCACTCCGACGTCGGCACCACCGAGCCGTTTGCACAACAGATCCGTGCCGTCCCAGAGCGACGCCGCGTGCACCCGGCCTGGTGGATCGCGCTTGGCCTGGGCGTTGTGCTGTCTGGCCTGATCACCTGGCTGTTGTTTCGCGCACCCGTAGCGGAGAAAGCGCCTGATGTCCGCGCACAGCTGCCGTTGCGCCTAGATGCCGAGTTGAGCCAGGTATCGGTCCCTCCCCAGAAATCGGACCCGCCCTTGGTGCAGCCTGATGATCAGATGGTGACAGCACAACCTCAATCAGCACCGGAATCTCCAGCATCGACACACGAGTCTCAGTTGCCGCCACCGGTGCAGCCAGTCGCTCCGCCACCATCCCCTGTTGTGGCGCAGCCTGTGCAAGCATCGTCGGTATCCGACGGCCGCAAAGTTGCGGCGGCAAGCAAGCCGGTCGCTGAGATGGCTGTAAAGCAAATTGATGTCGCCCCTGCACCGGTTGTCATTAGCAAGCAGGTAAAGGACTTCACACCGCAACAACGTGCCGAGAACGAGTACCGGAAGGCTCTTCAGACGCACCAGCAAGGGCGGACCAATGAGGCGATTACGGGCTTGGAGCAGGCATTGCAGCTCGATGCTCACCATGCTGCCGCGCGCCAGACGCTGATTGGGCTCCTGCTGGAGAACAAGCGACAGGACGATGCCGTGCGCTTGGCTCAGGAGGGACTGAAACTCGATTCTGCACAGCCCGGACTGGCAATGATCCTCGCAAGGCTCCAAGTGGAAAGGGGAGAGCTGCGACCGGCAATCGATACGCTGGAACGCACTCTTCCTCATGCGGCCGACCGTGCCGACTACCATGCCTTTGTTGCTGCGCTGCTGCAGCGTGATGAGAGGCACAGGCAGGCGGCGGAACGCTATCTGATCGCCTTGCAAAAGGCTCCGCAAAACGGAGTGTGGTGGATGGGGCTGGGCATTTCGCTGCAGGCAGAAAATCGCACGAAAGAAGCGCAAGACGCCTTCAGGCGCGCAAAGGCAAGCAACGGCCTCTCACCGGAATTACACGCCTTTGTTGATGCTCGGTTGAGCCAGTTGCAGCACTGAGCAACGGGCTCAGAGAGGTTCAAACGATTTTTCCGGCGGTAACTGCGTCAAGCAGCTTGTCGTGGCGTGGCGGCTGGAAGGTCTTCATGCGTTCGACCAGCGCCACCGGGTCGGATGCGTGCACCAGCAACGATGCCTGCTCGGCTTTAAGGAACCGCTCGCTCACGACATGTTCCAGGAAGGCGATCAGGCCATCGTAAAAGCCGTTCACGTTCAGCAGTCCGATCGGCTTGTCATGCAAGCCGAGCTGCGACCAGGTGAAGACCTCGAACAATTCCTCGAGCGTGCCGATCCCGCCGGGCATCGCAATAAAGCCGTCTGAAAGATCCGCCATCATCGCCTTGCGTTCATGCATGTCCTTGACGATATGCAGACGCGTCAAGCCTGTATGTCCGACTTCCCGGTCCATCAGCGCCTTGGGAATCACGCCAGTGGCTTCGCCACCGAGGCGCAGCACCTCATCAGCGATAACGCCCATCAGCCCGACATTCCCGCCGCCGTAGACGAGCACGATGTTGTCATCGACCATTGCCTTTGCAAGATGCCGCGCAGCGTCAGCGTAAGCAGGGGAGGCGCCAATCGAGGAGCCACAATAAACACAGAGTGATTTCATTACTTCCCACCATGTAAAAACGGCCATGCTACTCGAGCATGGCCGTTGATGGAAGCGGCTGCTTCCGACCGAAGCAGGTTCTAAGTCCGCCACTTTGACGGCGCTTGCGGCAACGTACGGATCGCACAGGGAACGCCCCCCTCACCGTATGAGCGAGGACACTTAGTCTTCCAGTTCCTTCTTCGCCAATTCCACATCAAGCCTTTCCATGGCATCCATTGGCTCACAAGCCGCCGCCTCTTCGTAGAGTTTGACGGCTTCGTTCATCTTCTTCTTGCCTTCTAACATGACGAGTCCATTTGCATACTCAACCCGGGAAATTGCCGAGTGCGGATTGAGCGCCATGCCCGCCTTGAAGAACTTCAGGCTGTCTTCCTTTTTCGCGCCATAAGTAAGACCGCCGATCATCGCGCCGACCTTGTCGATGATTTCCGCATGATATGCGCCAAGGGCGATATGCGCGTCGGCGTGTTTCGGCGCCAGTTTGATGGTCATGTCGAGACTGTTCTTGACCTTGGTGCCGATGCCTTCTGAAAGCGCCTTGACTACCGAAATTCCCTGCGCATAACGTCCCAGGGCATAGGCATGCCAGTAGTAACCGGCCGGATTTTTAGGTTGTTCGCGCTGCTGTTTTTCGCAGCGCTCGGCGATTTCCTGAAACAGGCTCAGTTTCTTCTTTTCGGATTTTTCGAGGTAGTTGGCGTAGATGCACGCCGCTTTATTTGCGACGGTATAGCCGTCGATCCCTAGCTCAAGGCCAAGCTTGACGGCCTTTTCAAACTCCCCTGCGTGGAATGCTATCCAGGCATCGACAAGTGCAGCGTCTTTCGGGGCCGGCTCAGCGTCGCCGGTATGGAGGCGCCCCCAGTTTTTTTTCAGGCTCGCTGGCGTGTAGACATACGCTTCATCGGGATAGGGAAACTTGCTCCACGCCATTAACTTCTCCTTATTTAAGTTTTTTCAAATATTCTTCCGCCAGCTTTTCAAATAACAGTTGGGTTTCGCCGCGCAGGTAAGGGCCGATCAGGGAAAGCACCTGATAGCAGCCGCGTGCCAGCGCATCCGCCATGACGTCCTGCTCGGTGTACTTGCGTGGATTGCGAACGTACTCGTACGAGAGCCAGTACGTGCCCAACACGACAATATTAGTCGCAAGTGCATCAATTTCAGCATCCGTGGCTTCCAAGGCCTTGTCGGCGCGCAGACCAACGCATAATTGTTGGGCGACCTTGGTCTTGTGCGCGAGGATTTGCTTGAAGTGCAGCTCCAGTTTTCGGTTGCGCGACAGCAGGTCGCTGAGGTCGCGATAGAAGAAGCGGTAACGCCAGACCAGTTCGAACATGAGGTGCAGGTAAAGCCACACGTCCTCGATGTTTGGCCGTCGGTCCGCAGGAACCGCGAGCATGCGGCCGATCTCTGCCTCGAACTGTGCGAACAGCGAGTTGACGATGTCGTCCTTGTTGCGGAAGTGATAGTAGAGATTGCCCGGGGAAATGTTCATTTCCTCGGCAATGACAGTGGTCGTGATATTCGGTTCGCCGAATTCGTTGAAGAGCCGAAGCGACAGTTCGAGGATACGTTCGCGTGTGCGCCGAGGGGCTTTGTGTTGCATGCTAGCTGCCTCCCAATTCCATTTTCGTTTGTTGCTAGCATAACACTGATAAAACGATACACAAACGGCTGGCGGCACTATCCCGCAGTGATTTTCAGGTGGCGCTCCAGGTTGCCGAGCACTTCGGACATGCTGGCCAGTTCGAATCGGTCACCTTTGTCGCCGGCACCGCCGCACTTGCCTGTGCCACTTTGGAAGTCGGCACGCGGTCATAACGGACTGACCAAGACGGATCGGCTCTCCGATATCCAGATCGGTCGTCACCATCACCAGCCGTGGCCTGAGGCGGCGAAAGCCATTGGTACGGCCGATTTCCAAAAATACGCGCTAGGCCAGTCCTTCGATTGATTCTTCAAGCGCGGCGAGCGCACCGATCTCATATGCCGTGCCCAGCTGGCCGCCTGCGAGCGCAAGGCCGATGCGTGGTGATTTGTGATCCGGCTTCGAAGAGCGGTGACAGGAGGAGTAAATCTCTGTTCTGTTGGTGGTACGGCGAGAGGGTGTGATGGAATGTGAACGGAGTCCTGCGCATATATGCTTCCAATATACGCCGGCATGGCGGCGACAACGTCAGCTGGTGGGCAAAGAACCAGCGCGATGGAAATGTGAAGTAAATAGATCTGAGATATACCTGCAATAAAAAGGGCTTGCGATTAGGCAAGCCCTGCGACGGAATCGAATCTGGATGCTACATGGTTTACTTCGCTACGGCTCTCTTCCTTGCTGCTGCTTTCGTTGCCACCTTTTTCGCTGCCGGTTTTGCTGCCGCTTTCCTTGCAACCACCTTCTTTGCAACTGGTTTTGCAGCAGCCTTAGGTGCTGCTACTTTTTTGCCAGAGAGAGCCGCTACGGCTTCGCTCAGTTCTTCAACGCGCTTGGTCAGCGTCTGGATATCCTTTTGTGTCGGTACGCCGAGGCTTTGCAGCGAGCGCGAAACGCGGTCCTCGAATACCTGTTCAAGCTTGTCCCAGGAGCCGGACGCCTGTTTGCTAACGCTCTCGGCCATTTTCGTGACGGTGTCGGTTACATCGGAGACCTTGCCGTTCGCAAGCTTTTGCGTGCGCTTCTGAAGCTCTGTACCTTCCTTCACAAGCTTGGCAAATACTTTGCCGCCTTCTTCCTGTGCCTTGGCAAACGCTCCCAGTCCTGCTTGCCAGATTTGTTGCGCCGATGTGCGAACTGCTTCCGCGAGTTGTGTGTCGTCAGACTTGGCCAGTGCCTTCAGTTTTTTTACCATCGTGTTCTCCGTTCATTGATTTATTCAAACGTCATACCAGCAGACGCACTTTTAATGAAAACAGTTTAGGCGGCAAAAGTAGAGATCGCATTCTAAAGCCATAGAGCAGCCTTTCTAACTGACGAGCATCAATATGCAGCTGCTTGTCAACGCATGCGCTGCCTGCAATGATTGTCGCCCGAACAAATCCAAGAAAAAGGGAGTCAGCATGCAGTATTTCGTTACAGGGGCAACCGGCTTCATTGGCAAGCGGTTGGTGAAGAAGCTGCTTACGCGTGAAGGCAGCGTTGTGTACTTCCTGATGCGCGAGGAGAGCAGAGACAAGGCGCCCGGTCTTTTCGAGTATTGGGGGGTAGACAAGTCCCGCGCGATTCCCATTTATGGAGATCTGCGCAGCGCCAGGCTAGGTGTATCGAAGGACGACACCAGAGAGCTGGCGAAAAACATCGATCACTTCTTTCACCTGGCTGCTATCTACGATCTGACAGCAGACGCGGAGCAGCAGATGGAGGTGAATATCGAGGGTACACGCAATACCGTTGCGTTTGCCAACGAGATAGGCGCAGGATGCCTGCATCACGTCAGTTCAATTGCGGCGGCCGGCCTTTTCGAAGGAATCTTCCGCGAGGACATGTTTGAAGAGGCGGAGAATCTCGATCATCCTTATTTCGCCTCCAAGCATGAGTCGGAGAAGATTGTCCGCAATGAATGCAAAGGGGCGTTCCGCGTTTACCGTCCGGGCATGGTGGTCGGCGATTCCAGGACCGGTGAAATGGACAAGATCGATGGCCCCTACTATTTCTTCAAACTGATACAGCGCATCCGCCAGATACTTCCTCCATGGATGCCCGCCATCGGCCTCGAGGGCGGACGGATCAATATCGTCCCGGTCGATTATGTGGTCGATGCCATGGACTATATCGCCCATAAGCCGGAGCTTGACGGCAAGTGCTTCCACCTGACTGATCCGCAGCCCATGCGAGTTGGGGATGTCCTCAATACATTTGCGAGAGCAGCACATGCCCCGACCATGAGCCTTCGCATCAATGCGGCGTTGTTCGGCTTTATTCCGAAGTCGATCAAGAAAGGCATGATGGCGCTGACGCCAGTGCGGCGCGTACGTTCGGCATTGATGAAGGATCTCGGCCTGCCGGATGATTTGATGCAGTTCATTAACTACCCCACGCGATTCGACAATCGCGAGACCGTAGCCGCGCTAAAAGGAAGCGGAATCAATTGCCCGCGTCTGGACGCGTACGCATATCGGATTTGGGACTACTGGGAACGCAATCTCGATCCAGATCTGTTCATTGACCGTACGCTGCACGGCCAGGTGGCAGGTAAGGTTGTGCTCGTAACCGGGGGATCATCGGGCATCGGTTTGGCGGCCGCACATAAGCTTGCCGAGGCCGGTGCGATCACGATCATCTGCGGCCGCGACGAAGACAAGCTTGCGGAGGCAAAGAAGCAAATCAAAGACCGTGGCTTTGATGTAATTACCCATAGGGCCGATGTAGCCGACATGGCGGACTGCGATCGCTTCGTGCGCGTGCTCATCGAGAACCATGGAGGCGTCGACATCCTGGTGAATAATGCGGGACGCTCCATCCGGCGTGGTATTGAATCGAGCTATGATCGGTTCCACGATTTCGAACGGACGATGCAGCTGAACTACTTCGGCGCACTGCGGCTGACGATGGGCTTGCTGCCGAACATGGTGGCGAAAAAGCGCGGACAGGTGATCAATATTTCTTCCATTGGCGTGTTGACGAACGCACCCCGCTTTTCGGCCTACGTTGCATCGAAAGCCGCACTGGACGCGTGGACGCGATGTGCCGCTTCGGAATTTGCCGACATGAACATCAAGTTTACGACGATCAATATGCCGCTGGTGCGTACGCCGATGATTGCACCCACTAGGATCTATCAGAACGTGCCAACGCTGTCGCCCGACGATGCGGCAGATTTGATTGCACAAGCGATCGTTTACAAGCCGGTACGTATCGCAACGCGCCTCGGAATTCTTGGGGAGGTATTGCACGCCTTGGTGCCGCGCGTGTCGCAGATCATCATGAACACCAGTTTCCGGATGTTCTCTGACTCTGATGCTGCGAAGAACAATGATGACAAGAAGGCGCCGCAGATGAATGCGGACCAGATCGCTCTTCAGCAGTTATTGAAAGGCGTGCACTTCTGAAGCAGTAGCAAGTAATAGCATGTCGTGCCGGTAATGCCGCCGGCGCACACGCGTCTTTTTCGCTTCTGCAGTTCCCTGAGCGATGCTACTAGTCCGGTAGCACCACCACGTCGATCTCATGGATCACGCCGTTATCTGCCATAAGGTCGCTCTGGATCACATTTGCATTGTCAACCGTCACTTTTCCATTGTCCGAAGTCAAGGTAACTTGATCACCTTGAATCGTTGCAACCTTTCCGGGCTTCACATCTGCTACTGTCACTTTTCCGGGGATAATATGGTGTGACAGTATTTCTGCCAGCTTGGCTTTGTCTTTCATTAGTGCTTCCATTTTTGCCGGTGGAAGTTTATTGAATGCGGCGTCTCCCGGAGCAAATATGGTGTACGGTCCTGAATCCTTCAGGGTTTCGGTAAGGCCGGCAGCTTTTGCTGCAGCCACAAATGTCTTGAAGGATCCGGAATTGGAGGCTGTTTCAACGAGGTCCGCAGCGAGTGCATGAGAGGCATTCGAAAGCAATGCGATGGTCGATGCAACTGCAACGAAGAATCGTTTCATGAGGGACTCCTTGTCATACGGGGATGAGATTCGGGCGCTCGTGTTCCGTCGCCTAAGAAGTCGACTGCGCTACATGCCCTTTTTCTTATCTGTTGTTATCGGCCGCCAAAAGTTCAATACCAGCGCAAGTGTGATATTGACGCTGAGCAGGAAGATTTCAACACGGCTGAAGCAAAGCGCCATCCGGCAATTGTGATCAAACCTTCAGGAACCAGTGCTCATGCTCATTAATTGTGTCGCTTACCAGGACGGAAAGAGGTTGACTGAGGTGCAGCCGCAGCAGCTCGGTGAATACCTCCATCAGGAAGGATGTTTCGTTTGGGTTGCGTTGAAGGATGCGGAACCTGATGAGCTTCGACAAATGCAGCATGAGTTCAACCTGCATGAACTGGCGGTAGAGGATGCCTTGCATGGACACCAGCGGCCGAAAATCGAGGAGTATGGAGATTCCCTGTTTGGGGTTGTGCATACTATCGAGATGGTCGATGGTGAATTTGTCGTCGGCGAATTAAATGTTTTCGTCGAGGATCGCTATGTGCTCTCAGCGCGCAACCGAAGCAGGCAGGGCTTTCTCGGAGTACGTGAACGGTGTGAGCGGGAGCCGCACTTGATGAAGCAAGGCGCTGCCTTTGTTTTCTACGCGCTGATGGATGCTGTCGTCGACCGCTATTTTCCAGCGCTGGATGCACTCGAATCGGAACTGGAAACAGTCGAGGAGCAGATCTTCATCAAGGGATCGGAGCGTGCGAATATTGAGCGTCTGTATCAGCTGAAGCGCAAGGCGATGACGCTCAAACATGCGGTTGCTCCGCTGATGGAGGCGGTTGCGAAATTGCATGGGGGGAGGGTGCCGAGAGTCTGCCTCAATACCCAAGAGTACTTCCGCGATGTGTATGACCACCTCTACCGTATCAACGCCTCCATCGATAACATCCGCGACACGATAGGCACTGCGATTCAGGTGAATCTCTCGATGGTGACGATTGAAGAGAGCGAAGTGAACAAACGCCTCGCAGCTTGGGCGGCGATTTTTGCCGTGGCTACCGCATTCGTCGGGATCTGGGGCATGAACTTTGAGCACATGCCTGAGCTGAAGTGGAAATACGGCTACCCGCTTTCACTGACCGTGGTCGCCGCGGTTTGCGCGTATCTTTATTACCGGTTCAAGAAATCAGGCTGGCTTTAAAAGACTGTTTTCAAACCTACTGCGCCGTCCGATTTTTGCCTTGCGATGCTCTGTCCACGTATGACTGCGCCTCCCAGATCACACTCGGACCGCTCGCTACGGTTTTCAAACAATCTTTAAGGGGGAAGCGTTCCTCACCGCTTCTTTCGTAGCACGCATCTTTATCGGAGGCTTTCGAACGCGGGAAGCCCTTCGGATCTCTCTGATCACCTGCGCCTGAATGACAGGATCCAGCCCCAAGGCGACATGGCCGATGGCATGGAATTCGATATTTTTTGCGCCGGCAAGGTGGGAAGAACGCTGCGGCGAAATGATGTTGTCGTGGTGCGAATATATCGACACGAAAAGCCGGTAGATATCCGCGCCTTCACTTGCCGCGAGATCGCGTAACCAATCGCTCGCAAGCCCCTCCTGTTCCGTTGCCGTCCACCGCATTTGCTGGGTATTCAGGCCGACGCCAAAATGGGCGAGTCCTGTTCCATGGTGCGGTGTGCCCAGCGTAATTACCTTGGCAATGCGCTCGCTGCCGTGTACGCGCAAGTAGGCACGTGCGACCAATCCGCCCATGCTATGCCCCACCAAGATGACTTTGTCATGGCCGGTCTCGTTGCTGATGCGTTCGATTGCCTCATGGATGATCGGCACATACTCGTCGATACCTCCAATAACTGGCTCCATGTCGACCGCGTAATGCACAATTTTCGCTTGCACCAGTGCTTTGCTCATCGAATGCCAGTAGCCGCTATTGCAGCCATAACCATGGATCAGGAGTACGGGTAACCCCTCCGGGTCATGGGGATTGCGCCTGGTAAAGGTACGGAACGGCATCGTCCACGACGAGCTGGTCATCGTGGCTTTGAACTCCGTAAGAAATAACCGGCACGCCTGCCACCAGCCGATACGGAAGTGAAGCGGTAATTCACTGCGATAGCGCCGAGCGAGTACGAAGTTATTGAAGGTAATGAACATTCGAATCAATAACACCGAGCCGATGCTCGCCGCAAGCGCAACACCAGGATTGTCGATGCCAAATGCCTTTTTCAAAAGGAAATATATGCCGGCTGTGACAAGAAGCTGAACAAGCAGGATGAGACGAGTAATGCGAGCAATCATAAGTGTGTGGAAGCCAGCTTGGGTGCTGGCTTGCCGGTAAGATCAGTAGCGAGCGTGCTTGCCAGCTTAGCGGTGATCCCGTAAATCGACAACTGAGGGTTTGCCCCTATCGATGTCGGAAACAAAGAGCCGTCATGCACCGACAGGTTGCTTACGCCGTGATATCGGCCAGCTGATGATACCAAGCCGAGCTTGGTGTCATCCGACATTGTGCAGCCGCCCATCACATGTGCGGAAACGACGCGCGCCAGTAATGGCTTGTAGGGGAGGGCTTCGATTGCCTTGCGTGCGGCCGGCCAGCTGGAATAGCCCTCGGCCATTTCGTGTACCGGATAGACAGTCTTGGCACCTGCCGCAAACTGGACTTCCGCCATCGTCAACAATGCCCGCTTGACGCCATCCCAAACGAAATCGGAGATTGGATAATCCAGTACTGCGGAGCCATCATCGCGCAACTCGACCGTTCCGCCCGTGGAGTGCTCGTGAAACCCGTCACGCAGCAGAGAGATCAGCGCATGCGTGTGCGGGAACAGTTTCATCATTGCCGTGTGCTGCGCTCCGAAACCGAACATCGTGGAGGAGAACAGCACCGGATGCAGTGGCGGCGCTTCCAGCTTGTATCCCATCGGCCCATCGATCGCTTGGGTTTCCAGGAAGTGATCGGAATAAATCGATTGTGGTGCACCGGAAAAACCCTCAACCTTTTGTTCGAAGAGTGCCGCGGAAATGACGGTGGGATGCAGGAATGTTCGCTTGCCCAACAGCGCATGCGGATCAGGTACGCGTGAGCGCATCAGCAATGCCGGAGAATTGATTGCGCCGCCGGCGACGACATAATGCCTGGCGCGCACATTGATTGTTTTGCCTGAGGGCGCAAGTCCACTTGCATCGAGTGCTGTACATGCAAGGCCAGTGATCGTGTCATTCTTGTAAATGAGTCGATCCGCTTGCGTGCGCGTCAAAAGCATGGCTCCACGCGATAAGGCAGATGGAATTGTCGTCACCAGCATCGACTGCTTTGCATTGGTAGGGCAACCCATACCGCAGTAACCGAGATTCCAGCAGCCATTCACATTCCGGCGGATGGAGTCGGTTGGGATGCCAAGTTTTGCCGCGCCTCGCTTGAGCAGGTCATTGTTTTCATTCGGCGGCGTCAGCCATGCGCCGACATTAAGCCTCTTCTCCATCATCGAAAACCACGGCGCCAGTGCTTCCGGCGAGTAGTCGTTCAAGCCGAACATCTTCTGCCAGTAATCCAGCGTGCCGTTCGGCGTGCGGAAGCTCGAGGTCCAGTTGACTGTCGTCGACCCGCCGACTGCACGACCCTGCAGGATATTGATGGACTTGTCCTTGGTCTTGCGTGCTGCTGATTCCTGGTATAGCGTCGGATACGCCTGCGCTTCTCGCATCTTGAAGTCCTTCGACGACTTCAAAGGGCCTTCCTCAATCAGGAGAACGGACAGTCCCGCGAGCGTAAGAATTTCGGCGGTCACGCCGCCGCCCGCGCCTGTGCCGATGATTGCGACATCGACTTCAAAATCGCGGTTGTCGGTTAGTGTGGATGCATCGACGACTTTCCAGCCTGAGGCGAGGCCAGCCTGGATCGGATCGGGAATCGAATTGGGAGTCGGAACGGTCATGGTGTTTGTCATTGCATTCCTCAGCTAAGGGCTTTGATTGGGCCGGGATAGCCAATGGCCGCCCATGACGACTCCTTGCCATACCATGAACCGGTAATCAGGTCATGCAGGGCATGGTAAGCGCTTTGCAGCAAGGTGAAGCGACTGAAGCGCCAGCTTTGCAGGAATGCCTCCACGTCTTCCGCCTTTGCCTGCGGCCAGTCGTCCGGAAGTCCCGCCAGAAAGCGGCGCGTCGGCCCGAGTGTCAGCATGCCGAAGAGATCCTGAATTTCCTTTTGCGTTGCTAATGGCAGGCCCATGATCGCGTCGCGTACTCCCGCGATTGCGCTCTCCAAGTCAGGAGAGGCGGGTCTTATTGCATCCTTCAGCACTACGGGAATGAGCGCGCTCAGTACAGACTTGGTACTGTCATCGAGGACAAATTTCTCGGGGAGCTCCGCTTGCCGTGTCAGGCGGTAAATGCCGCCGGCGGCCGCAAGCGCAAAGGTGCCAGCAATCCCCGCCTTCAGGAATGTGCGGCGGGATAGTGTGATTGTCATGTCTCCAAGCCTCTTTTTTATGTGTCGTATCAGTGTAGCGCAAGGGCTTGAGGCCTCGCCGGCGGAAAATAGAGGTCTAGATCTAGTCCGAAATTATCGAGAACCGCGTTCGCCGCTTGGTTCAAAATTGAGGCGAATCTGGGGGCATTGAATCGCGCCCACAGAGTGCCCAAGCGACTACTGAGCGAACGACATACACATTCCATCATGACGAAGAAATCAATCATCGCACGCCTACGCAAGGAGCTGGACTCGGTGATTGCCGAGAGGCGAACTGTGAGCAATGACGAGGCTTCCCTGGCGGCACGTCTGGCTTTACGGCAATTTCAAGCGCAACGCATGGCCAGAACGCATGCCGATGTGCTCGCCAGTCCCGAAACGAATGCTGCTGCTACCTTCTTTCTGAGCGATTTATATGGAACCGAGGATCTGGCACAGCGAGATGCAAACCTCGAGCGCGTGGTGCCAGCAATGGAGCACCTCTTGCCGCCCGCTGCGCTGGAAACAGTCGCGGATGCTGTGGCGCTGGATGCGCTTTCCGAGCGGCTCGATGCGGCAATGGCCCGGCAGCTCGGTCCGGTGTTTTCAGAGGGTGAGTACATTGATGCGTATCGGAAAGTGACAACACGTAGCGACAGGACGCGCCAGATCGAGCACGTGGAATCAGTTGGGATGACCTTGTGCGAACTGGTGCGAGTCCCGCTAATCGGGAGCACGTTGTCCATGATGCGAGGTCCGGCCAAGCTCGCAGACTTGGCCGAACTGCAGAACTTTCTGGAGCGCGGGTTCAAGGCATTCAAGAGGATGAAGCGCCCGCAGGACTTTGTCTCTACAGTGGTAAGTCGAGAGAGGGCAATCATGGACCGGCTTTATGGTGGAGAGAGTCGGCCCTTTGAGCTTGAGGCAACAGCCGCGTGAGGCTGGCTGCCGCCGTTTTACGTGAGGGAATTCCCCACTGCGTGCATTACTTCTTTCTGCCTGCTTTCTCGTCAGGGAGGCCAACAATGCGTGTGCCGGCGAGCCTGTCGTGAAGGAATTGCCTTTGAGGATCCAGGTAAACGCTGACTCCCCATAGCAGAATATTTACTGCAGGAATCAGTACGGACACCCAGTTCTTGGCGCCAACCACCCAAGCGATAGCCAAGCCGGGCACAATCCAGAGCCAGGCCAGCAGATAACGTACGAGCGCGCGCTTTACGGTGACCTTCTCGCCGCCGTGCGTCTCCAGCCGGATCCGCCAAGTCTTCATTGCCAAAGTTTGGCCGCCATGTGTCCAGAACCAGATGAAGTAAATGCCCATCAAGAGAAACAGCCAGGTCTGCAATATCGATCGGAGATAGAGCGCATGCCTTTGCTCTAACAATGCAGCAAAGAGCAAGCTCGAAATGAATAACACGGCAAACATCAGCATGGCTTCATACAGCATGCTGGCGAGACGTCGCTTTAAGGAGGGTGTCGCAGAAGTGTTCAACGGCAAAATTACTTATTAGGTTGCTGAGAGGGTTGAAGCGCGGACTGGCGGGCTGCCTGGGGGGTCACGGAACGCTCCAGAACGGGCTTGGGAGCCGACTTGATTGGCGGTATCGGGCTCTTGCCCTGTGCAGAGGCTGGGGGAAGCGTCGCCACCGGTTTCTTGGCAGTGGCACCTGCCGCCAGCTTCTTTTTTTCTTCTTCTGGAAGTTGCTGGTACTGCTCCCAACGAGCGGACTTCTGGTCGGGATTCAGCTTCTTGGAGCGTGCATAGCTTTCGCGAGCCATGCGCCGCTGCTCAGGTGTCAGCGCAACCCAATCACGCATGCGCTCCTGTACGCGTTGCTGTTCATCCGGTTTCATACTGGGGAACTTGTTGCCAATGGCAAGCCACTTCCCCTTCCGGAAAGCGTCGAGCTGATCCCATTCGCTTGCTAACGGTGCGAGTGCTTGCTGTTGCACCGGTGACAGTTCCTTCCAGAGTGGTTTGACTGGCGACTGCGGGACGACGGTTCCTGGCGCTTTTACGGTAGGGGATATGGCCGTGGCGGTAGGTGCCTGGGTAGAAAAGCCTGCCGGATCTGCAGTCGGCCCGCCCGCGATGGCGATCGAAGTGGCGGCTGAAGTGGCCAGAAAGAATACCGCCCGCAGGCAGCGGGCGGTGCTTGGACCCAGGCTGCGCCTCATCTTAGTCATCTCGCTCGGCAAGGTAGGCATTGAATCCATGGTCCAGATAGACTGACAGGGGCAATTCATCGGCGAGTACGGCGGCATCCATTTCCGCCGTGTCGTTAATGCGGCGTTCCTGCTCGAACTCGTACAAAGCAACCAGACCGACAGCCAATACGATGAGGGGAATGGCAAGCCCCATGCGGTTTACCCAGGACAGCGGTGCGCTGAAAAAGCCGCCGACCTGTCCTGCAAATACATGCCGTGGCATGAGGACGGCAAAAGGCGATCCTTTTTTCTTGCGCGATATCGCAATTTTGCGTGCAGAAGCCAGCTTTTCCGTTACCGGCGCGGGAATGTTGTCAAGGTTCTCATTAAGCGCATGGCGAACCTTATACGCAAAGTTCAATTCTCTGGTGTTCATAACGTGATTCCTTTGGCTCTCAACGCTTGGGCTAAGGCGTGCGTGGCACGAGAACAATGTGTTTTGACGCTGCCTTCGGAGCAGCCCATCGCTGCAGCCGTTTCGGCTACATCCATATCTTGCCAGTAACGCATAAGAAAGGCTTCCCGTTGACGTGTCGGTAGTTTTCTTATCTCTTCATCGATGGCTGCCAAGACTTGGTCGCGCTCGACCTTGTCGGCACTGGACTCCGTGGCCTCAGTGCCTTCTTCCGCCCCGAATGTCTCCAGAAGGTCGAAACCTTCGGAATCCTCATGATCGCTTCCCGGGCCGGAAAACAGGCTGATCCACGAGCCGCGCGTCTTCTCGCGCCGGAAGTAATCGTGAATCGTGTTCTGCAGGATGCGCTGAAAGAGCAGGGGCAGTTCTGCTACAGGCTTGTCGCCGTACTTTTCTGCCAGCTTAATCATTGCATCTTGGACAATGTCGAGCGCTGCCTCGTCCTTGCGGACAGCGTACGCCGCTTGCTTGAATGCCCGGCGCTCCACGTTTTCCAGAAAGTCGGAAAGTTCTTTTTCAGTTGCCATGCGATACGGCGGGTTTTCTAACGGCTTTTCAAGGGAGCGAAGAGATGGCAGGGATTTGATGCTGTCAGGTATGTTTCCGAACTGTGCGCATGCTAGCAAAAAAGGCCGTGGTTGTCCCAAGCTTGTTCGGAAAACGCTTGATTTCAAAAGGATTTGATGGAATTTAGCTTGACCAAAATGGTGCAAGCCATTAACTTATTAGTCCCTTCACATCCCGGAAGGGAATGTCTTTTCGCGCGGTGCATGACGCCGCCTTCCGAACAGACGCGCTTTATATTTAAAAGCTGTTTGCTCTAACCCACGCCACAAGCGTGAGAAATTCCTGCCGTAACTGCAGATACCCTGGCTGAACGAGTCGCGTTTAGCGTCGCTTTGAATCACATCTACGGGTGTGCAACGAACCGGCGTGACCGCACAAAGAAGGGAAGCCACGGCGCTGTTGTTCCGCACGATTTCGCCAGGAGAGAGCATCCGATCAATCTCCAATGGACCTTGAAAGGAACCAAGCAATGAGTTTAGAACTGACAGGCGCGGAAATAGTCGTGCGCTGCCTGGCCGAAGAGGGCGTCGAACATGTGTTCGGTTATCCCGGCGGCGCGGTGCTCTACATCTACGACGCAATCTTCAATCAAGACAAATTCCAGCACATCCTGGTGCGCCACGAGCAGGCCGCCGTGCATGCTGCCGATGCGTATTCGCGCAGTTCGCAGAAGGTTGGCGTTGCCATCGTCACCTCCGGCCCCGGCGTAACCAATGCAGTCACCGGTCTTGCTACCGCCTATATGGATTCCATCCCGATGGTGGTGATTTCCGGCCAGGTACCCTCGCATGCGATCGGTCAGGACGCGTTCCAGGAATGCGACACTGTGGGTATTACCCGCCCATGCGTGAAGCACAACTTCCTCGTCAAGGACATCAAAGACCTTGCTGCGACGATGAAGAAGGCTTTCTATATTGCCACCACCGGCCGTCCGGGCCCTGTGCTGGTCGATATCCCGAAAGACATCACGATGCAGAAGTGCGCGTTCGAGTATCCGAAGGAACTCGAGATGCGCTCGTACAAGCCAGTTGACAAGGGCCATTCCGGACAAATCCGTAAGGCGGTGCAACTGTTGCTTTCCGCAGAGCGCCCGATGATATACACGGGCGGCGGCATTATCCTTGCCAATGCATCAGCTGAGCTGAACAAGCTCGTCGATAAGCTTGGCTTTCCTTGCACTAACACGTTGATGGGTCTTGGCGGCTATAAAGCTTCCAGCGACAAGTTTGTCGGCATGCCAGGCATGCACGGCACGTACGAAGCCAACATGGCGATGCAGCATTGCGACGTACTGATTGCCATCGGCGCCCGCTTCGACGACCGCGTGATCGGCAACCCGAAACACTTTGCGTCGCATCCCCGCAAGATCATTCACGTCGACATCGATCCGTCATCGATCTCCAAACGCGTCAAGGTCGATATACCGATCGTCGGCAATGTGAAAGACGTGTTGCAGGAAATGATTGCGCAACTCGATGCGGCAGAAGCAACTGCCAAACCGAATGCATCCGCTCTTGCAGCATGGTGGCGTCAGATCAATGAATGGCGCGGCCGCGAATGCCTGAAGTTTGCAACTTCCAGTGAAGTCATCAAGCCGCAGTCCGTGGTCGAAAAGCTTTGGGAAGTCACCAAGGGCGATGCATTCATTACCTCCGACGTTGGCCAGCACCAGATGTGGGCTGCACAGTACTACCGTTTCGACAAGCCGCGCCGCTGGATCAATTCCGGCGGCCTCGGCACGATGGGTGTCGGCTTGCCGTATGCAATGGGCGTGCAGATGGCGAACCCGGGTGCGACCGTTGCCTGTATCACCGGCGAAGCATCGATCCAGATGTGCATCCAGGAGCTCGCAACCTGCAAGCAGTACCACCTGACGCCGAAGATCATCCTGCTGAACAACCGTTTCCTTGGCATGGTGCGCCAGTGGCAACAGCTCGATTACGGCTCACGCTACTCCGAGTCGTACATGGACTCGCTGCCTGACTTCAACAAGCTCGCGGAATCCTTCGGCCATGTCGGCATGAAGATCGAGAAACCGGGCGACGTCGAAGGTGCGCTGAAAGAAGCGTTCGGCATGAAGGACAGGTTGGTATTCATGAACTTCATTACGGATCAAACCGAAAACGTCTGGCCAATGGTGAAAGCCGGCAAAGGCTTGACTGAAATGCTCTTGGGTTCGGAGGATCTGTAATGCGTCATATCATTTCTGTTTTGCTTGAGAATGAAGCAGGTGCATTGTCGCGTGTCGTCGGCCTGTTTTCCGCTCGCGGCTACAACATCGAAACTCTGACGGTAGCCCCGACCGAAGATCCGACCCTGTCGCGCATGACCATCGTCACGACGGGTTCGGACGATGTGATCGAGCAGATCACCAAACACCTGAATCGACTGATCGAAGTCGTCAAGGTCGTCGACCTGACCGAAGGCGCGCATATCGAACGCGAACTTATGCTCATCAAGGTGCGTGCTGTCGGCAAGGAGCGCGAAGAGATGAAGCGCACCGCGGACATTTTCCGTGGCCGCATCATCGACGTCACCGAGAAGACCTACACGATCGAACTGACGGGCAACAAGTCCAAGCTCGACGCATTCATCGAGTCGATCGACCGCACTGCCATCCTCGAAACCGTTCGCACGGGCGGTTCCGGCATCGGCCGCGGCGAACGCATTCTCAAAGTTTAAATACCAACAACAGTTACTTAACCAATTTAGGAATATCAATGAAAGTTTTCTACGACAAAGACTGTGACCTGTCCCTGATCAAAGGCAAGAACGTCACCATCATCGGTTACGGTTCGCAAGGTCACGCTCACGCGCTGAACCTGAATGACTCCGGTTGCAAAGTGACCGTTGGCCTGCGCAAGGGTGGTGCTTCGTGGGAGAAGGCAAAGAACGCCGGCCTCAACGTTGCGGAAGTCAACGAAGCAGTCAAGCAAGCGGACGTCATCATGATCCTTCTGCCTGACGAGAACATCGCCCAGGTCTACAACGAGAACGTTGCGCCGAACGCCAAGCAAGGCGCTGTGCTGGCTTTTGCCCACGGCTTCAACGTTCATTACGGCCAGGTCGTGCCGCGTGCTGACCTTGACGTCATCATGGTTGCACCGAAGGCTCCGGGCCACACCGTCCGTGGTACTTACACCCAAGGTGGCGGCGTGCCGCACTTGGTCGCGGTATACCAGGACAAGTCCGGCAGCGCGCGCGATATCGCTTTGTCGTACGCGATGGCCAACGGCGGCGGCCGTGCCGGCATCATCGAAACCAACTTCCGCGAAGAAACCGAGACCGACCTGTTCGGTGAGCAGGCAGTCCTGTGCGGCGGTACCGTTGAACTGATCAAGGCAGGTTTCGAGACGCTGGTTGAAGCTGGCTATGCACCGGAAATGGCTTATTTCGAGTGCTTGCACGAACTGAAGCTGATCGTTGATCTGATCTACGAAGGCGGCATCGGCAACATGAACTACTCGATTTCGAACAATGCTGAGTACGGTGAGTATGTGACCGGCCCGCGTATCGTCACCGAAGAGACCAAGAAGGCAATGCGTCAGTGCTTGAAGGACATCCAGACCGGCGAATATGCAAAGAGCTTCATCCTCGAAAACAAGGCTGGCGCCCCGACGCTGATTTCCCGTCGTCGCCTGACTTCCGAGCACCAGATCGAGCAAGTCGGTGAGAAGCTGCGTGCAATGATGCCTTGGATTAAGAAGAACAAGTTGGTTGACCAGTCCAAGAACTAAGCCTGTCACTAAGCCTGTTTCTTGGGTAAACATTGCGTTTGCTTGAGTTGAGTAGAATAAATAGGGCGCGCATGAAAATGTGCGCCCTATTACTTTGGGAGACGCTTCATGTTTCGACCACTTTTCATAGTTGCTGCATTGCTTTTCGCATGTGGCAGCGCCTTTGCCACACAAGTACAAATGCAGCCACCGATCCAGACTTCGGGGGCATTGGTAGTGGTTCCTGCATTTGGCGAAGTCAAGCATCCTAATGACGAAGCGCGCGCTACCTTTATGGTGGAGGAGCAGGATAAAGACAAAGTCGTTGCTTCAACGCGCGTAAATCAGAAAATGAAGCAGGGGATGGACATTCTCAGAAAAGAAGATCCCCAGGCAAGCATGCACACGCGTGGTTACTACACTTATCCGGTCTACAACGAGGAGCCAATTTTGCCGCGCCAAGGCAGCAAGGCGAGACAACTGGTGGGATGGCGAGTTGGGCATTACCTCGAAGTGACAACACGCAACTTGGAAGGGCTGCCGAAGACGGTCGCTGCTGCACAAAAAGTACTTGCACTCAGTAGCCTGCAGTTCGGCTTGGCTGAACGAACTAGCAAAAAGCTCGAAGAGCAACGCATCGCGGCGGCCTATACCAACCTAACCGAGCGCATCGGAGCGATCGCGAAGGCAATGAATAGGAACATATCAGACGCCGTGCTGGATACGGTTGACTTTGAAGCCACCGGTGCGTATGCCCCGCAGCAGGATGCTTATGCAGCAAAATCGATGCGCGCAACCGCGGCGGAAGCCGTCCAGGTTGAGGAGCCGAGTTTCGAGCCGGGTGAAACAACGCTCGGAATGCGGGTTGTGGGGCGCGTTCGATTCAAGTAGCCGTGACGATTCTTGTCTGCAAGCCACATGTCTGGTCTCGCAGATATAGAGCATGGGCGGACGTGAAAAGGATGGAGGTTGCCAACATTGAAATGTGTTGGAAGGAAAGCATGCCAAGAGGTTACATTTATTGGCCTCTCGTCTAGAATAGCCTCGCTCTTACTTTTCGTCACTGGCTGAAAACGACTCAGGACAACGATCGCTCCCTGATGTCACAAAGGATGTGCGGCATTTTCCTGTGCCTTCGGTAGCGGTGTCCGCCGCCCGACGCAGCATCCAGATTAACCACTGACGATTAAGTATTGGCGGTCGAAACGATTTGGGCCGCCTTGTAATCTTATTAGCATCATCAATGAAACGGAATCAGCATGGCAACCTTCAACCGCCGCAAAGCAAAAAGTAGCGCGGGATTATTGCCGCGGGTAGCGCGGCCAAACAAGCGGACCTTGCACCATGCGCAGCTTGAAGAAGATGCGCAGGCATCCGCGCCGACGCTTCGTCGTCGCGGCATTTATCTCCTACCAAATGCATTTACCACGGCAAACCTGTTTTGTGGTTTCTTCGCCATCGTGATGGCGATGAACCTGAAATTCGACTATGCGTCGGTGGCGATCTTCGCCGCAATGCTGCTCGACAGCGTCGACGGCCGCGTGGCGAGGTTGACTAACACGCAGAGTGAGTTTGGTGCGCAATACGATAGTCTCTCGGACATGCTGTCCTTTGGTGCTGCACCTGCTCTCGTTGTTTATGAATGGTCGCTGAGGGGGATGGGCAAGCTGGGCTGGCTCGCTGCGTTCGTCTACTGTGCAGGGGCGGCTCTTCGCCTTGCGCGTTTTAATACCAATATCGGTGTCGTCGATAAGCGGTACTTCCAAGGCTTGCCTAGTCCTGCCGCAGCGGCACTGGTCACGGGATTCGTCTGGTTGATGGATGACTTGGGCTGGACCGGGCCGGAGCTGAAATGGTTCGCATGGACGATCACCTTGTACGCCGGGCTGACGATGGTGACGAATGTGCCGTTTTACAGTTTCAAGGAGGTGAACTTCAAGAAGTCGGTGCCATTCATTGCGATATTCTTGATTGTCCTGGTCTTCGTGCTGATTTCGAGCGATCCGCCGAAGGTGCTATTCGGCATGTTCGTTCTCTACGGTCTTTCGGGTTATGCCGTTTATTTCTGGCGCTTATCAAAGGGCAAACCGGTCAGCATTGTCGATACCAATGATGGCGAAGTGCACGACGCGAAAGAGTAACGGTATTTGTTCTGCATCATGTCACCTGTGTGGTGACAGTTCTCCGCTCCTGCGATCATTGTTTTTTCGATGACTTCAACGGAGCGCACCATGGGATTGGTTTCCTTCTTCAAGGAAGCAGGCGAAAAGCTGCTTCACGCAGGTCCGGCGCGGCAAAACGCCGAGGCGCAACAACCGCAGCCGTCGCCTGCAGATAGCCGAGACAAGGAGCAGACGCTGGAGCGCGCGATTCTTGACTACATGGTGGTACAAAACCTGCCAGTCGAGAACCTTACTGTCGCTTACGATTCTGCATCAGCTACTGTAACGGTCAGCGGCTCCGCTCCCGACCAGGCAACACGCGAAAAAATAGTTCTGTGTTGCGGGAATGTGCAAGGGGTTGCACAAGTGAATGACCAGATCAATGTGGCGAGCGCTGCAGGCAATGAGTCGAAATGGTACGAGGTCAAACAGGGCGATACACTCTCGAAGATTGCGAAGGATTTTTACGGTGACCCGAATCGATATAGCGCGATTTTTGAGGCGAACAAGCCTATGCTAAGTGATCCCGGCAAGATTTATCCCGGCCAGATGTTGCGGATACCGATCCAGCATTAACGAAACGTGCATGGCCAATAGCGGGCGCGTAAAGGCGCCCGCGACTGAACTGGCGAAAAACCCTTTTCTGTCAAACAGTTGCACTTTTCCACAATTCCGCTTATAGTTTTTTGCATGTCCCGCGAAATTCACATTTCCGCATCCGCTTCTCTCAGCAGCTCCCTGCTAGGCCTGCTGCTGCCGCTGTTTCTACTAGTGCGTTAACGCGCGCTAAATCCCCTATCTCCACAATTCGTGCAGTTTCTGGCTCATGCTGATGAAAGCAAGGGCAGGCGAAAAACCATTTGAATAACGCATCGTTTTCTGAATTTTCCTAAGAGGAGTGCAGCATGGCCGACAAATTGATTATTTTCGATACCACCTTGCGAGATGGCGAGCAATCGCCCGGCGCGTCGATGACCAAGGATGAAAAGGTCCGCATCGCGAAACAACTCGAGCGCCTGCGCGTGGACGTAATCGAAGCCGGCTTTGCTGCAGCGTCTCCCGGTGACTTTGAATCAATCAAGGCCATTGCAGGGATTATCAAGGATTCGACGGTGTGCTCCCTGTCGCGCGCTAACGACCGTGATATTTCGCGTGCCGCAGAAGCGCTCGCTCCTGCGGCAAGGAAACGTATTCATACGTTTATTGCGACGTCGCCGCTGCACATGGAAAAAAAGCTGCGCATGACCCCGGACCAAGTGTATGAGCAGGCCAGGCAGGCAGTGCGGTTTGCGCGCCAGTTCACGGACGATGTCGAGTTCAGTCCTGAAGACGGCAGCCGATCGGAAATGGACTTTTTGTGCAGGGTTATCGAGGGCGTGATTGCTGAAGGGGCGACTACTATCAACTTTGCCGATACTGTCGGTTACGGTGTTCCTGAGCTTTACGGCAATATGATCAAAACCTTGCGTGAACGTATTCCGAATTCAGACAAGGCGGTCTGGTCGGTGCATTGCCATAACGATCTTGGTATGGCGGTCGCCAATTCATTGGCCGGGATCATGATTGGCGGGGCGCGTCAGGTCGAGTGCACGATTAATGGCTTGGGCGAGCGCGCCGGTAACACCGCGCTGGAAGAAGTTGTCATGGCAGTCAAGACGCGCAAGGATTACTTCAATCTCGATGTTTCCATCGATACGACACAAATCGTGCCGGCGTCAAAGCTTGTTTCGCAGATTACCGGATTCGCCGTGCAACCGAACAAGGCGGTTGTCGGCGCCAATGCGTTCGCCCATGCTTCCGGCATCCATCAGGATGGTGTGCTGAAAGCGCGTGATACCTACGAAATCATGCGTGCTGAAGATGTGGGTTGGACAGCCAACAAGATCGTTCTCGGTAAATTGTCCGGACGAAATGCATTCAAGCAGCGTCTGGAAGAACTCGGCATTGAGCTTGACTCGGAAATGGAAGTGAATGCCGCGTTCGCACGCTTCAAGGAACTGGCTGATCGCAAGTCGGAAATTTTCGACGAGGACATCATTGCATTGGTGTCTGACGAGCAGCACTCGCATGACAACGAGTTCTACCGTTTTGTCTCATTGTCACAGCACTCCGAAACCGGGGAGAAGCCTTCGGCGAAGGTTGTCTTCAGTATGGGCGGGAAGGAGCTTTCGTGCTCGGGGCAGGGTAACGGACCGGTCGACGCTACGGTCAATGCGATTGAGGCAGAAGCAAAGAGTGGCGCGGAACTGCTGCTCTTCTCCGTGAATGCGATTACCACTGGCACGCAGTCGCAGGGCGAAGTGACAATGCGTTTGTCGAAGGCTGGACGCATTGTTAACGGTGTAGGGGCGGATCCGGATATTGTGGTTGCCTCGGCAAAAGCTTATATCTCGGCGCTTAACAAGCTGTACTCCAAGGCAGAAAAGCTCAATCCGCAGCTGTGAGTCTTTTGCAATAAAAGGAGAAAGCGCCTGTAAAGCAGGCGCTTTTCTTTTTCGTTACCACGATTGGAGATCATGCACGCATTCCGGACGTCGCGTATTGTTAACGCATGAGGCTGAAGGGAAAACGCTCATCCGGATCAAAGCGTGGATCGGGGCCGTTCAGCATTTTCTGGACAATGCCTTTACGGTCGAAGTGTACGTGCATCATGGAATTCCATACGTTGTTTTCCTTGTATGGATAAGACCAGACCTCCAGATCGGTGAGCGAAAGATAGGATGTCTCGGTGGGGGCGCCGATTGTGCGGAGAACGTCTGCTTTGGTAGCTTCTCCAACCTTAATGGTTGCGAATGTCTCACTCGTCAGGACTTGTTCAAAGGATGCAACTTTGCCGGTCTCGTCGATTCGTGCCATATAGGTCTTCTGTCCCCAAGGGCCCAAAGCATATTCAAGCAACCGATATTTTCCATCCTGATAACGGTGTGTCGGTTGACCGCGTTTTGCAATTAATTCAGATTCGCTGTCGCCAATATTGACGGAGGCTGGAAAAATCGATGCGCAGGCGGCCAGAACGAGCAGCGATGCCGTAACAGATATGTTCCGCAAGAGCTTCATGCGCAATTTCCTCATGTTTAAGACTTTCGGGTCGGAAAAGAGGTGCCACTTTCGAGTGAAAGCGAATATTGCTATTTTGCAAGATGCGTCGACTTTCCTGATGCAGTCCCGCTTCTCCGAGTGCGGTGCAAACTCAATATATTTCCCGCCCTAAGTATTTGAATAATCAAGTCATTTCCTATATACTGCGCGTCTTGGTCAATTCGACCAAGAATTTTTATCAATTGTTCACGATGTATGGGGTTGCGACTCTGTGCATCGCTTGTGAAAGGTAATTCATGTCAGTCGAAAACATCAACAAGGCCGCAATCATTGCGGAAAACGCTCGCGGCAAGAACGACACCGGTTCTCCCGAAGTGCAGGTCGCATTGCTGACCGCACGCATCAACGAGCTCAACAACCATTTCAAGGCTCACGCAAAGGATCACCACTCCCGCCGCGGCCTGATCATGATGGTTAACCGTCGCAAGAGCCTGCTCTCCTACCTGAAGGGTAAAGACGCAACCCGTTACCGTGCCCTGATTGAGAAGCTCGGCCTGCGCAAGTAATTTAGTTGCGGCACTCGCTCGGTTTATCGAAAAAATGCCTGCGTCAGTCTGCTGATGCAGGCATTTTGTCATTTGATGGTTTGTAATTCAGCAGTAAAGGTGACGGTCATGCGTGACTTGTCATCCGTGGTGAGGTGAACGACAGCGCCTGAAAATCTGTCGGCAAAAAAGAAAGGAAACACTGTGTTCAATAAAGTTACCAAGACCTTCCAGTACGGCCAGCATACCGTCACGCTCGAGACTGGCGAAATCGCGCGCCAAGCATCTGGTGCCGTCGTTGTGTCGATTGACGATACCGTCGTGCTGGCGACCGTCGTGGCAAAGAAGGACGTTAAGGCCGGGCAGGACTTTTTCCCGCTGACTGTCGACTACGTCGAGAAGAGCTATGCAGCAGGCCGTATCCCAGGTGGCTTCTTCAAGCGCGAAGGCCGTCCGTCCGAAAAGGAAACACTGACGTCGCGCCTGATCGATCGTCCAATTCGTCCGCTATTCCCGGAAGGCTACTTGAATGAAGTGCAGGTCATCGTGCATGTCCTGTCCGTCAACCCGGAAATTGACCCGGATATCGCGTCGATGATTGGCGCATCGGCGGCGATTTGTGTTGCTGGCATCCCGTTTAGTGGTCCCTTGGGCGCGGCGCGTGTTGGCTACATCGATGGCCAGTATGTGCTCAATCCGACCGCCTCACAGATGACAAAGTCTCAGCTCGACCTCGTTGTGGCGGGTACCGAGCAGGCTGTGCTGATGGTCGAATCCGAAGCGAACCAGTTGTCCGAAGAAGTGATGCTGGGCGCCGTGGTGTACGGCCATGAGCAGATGAAGGCTGTGATCGATGCCATCCATGACCTGGTCCGCGACGGTGGCAAGCCGGAAGTCGAATGGGCTCCGGCACCCAAGAATGAAGTTCTGATCGCACGTGTGAAGGAGCTTGCCGAGGCAAAGCTGCGCGAGGCGTACCAGACGAAGGACAAGCAGGCTCGTACCGCCAAGCTGAACACCGTGTCGGCAGAAGTCAACGCTGCCCTGGCTGCGGAAGCTGCTGCGACAGGCGCATCGGCTCCTGATTCGGCAGAAGTCGGCAGCATCCTGTTCGACCTCGAAGCAAAGATCGTCCGTTCGCAGATCCTCGACGGCGAGCCGCGTATTGACGGTCGGGATACTCGCACCGTGCGTCCGATTTCGATTCGTTCGAGCGTGCTTCCGCGTACCCATGGCTCCGCGCTGTTTACACGTGGTGAAACCCAGGCGCTGGTGGTTGCGACTCTCGGCACTGCACGCGACGAACAAAAGATCGATGCGCTGATGGGTGAGTATTCAGACCGCTTCATGCTTCACTACAACATGCCGCCGTTTGCAACCGGTGAAACGGGCCGCGTTGGCACGCCAAAGCGTCGTGAAATCGGCCATGGCCGTCTGGCCAAGCGTGCATTGCAAGCAGCTCTGCCTGCACCGGAAGAGTTCAGCTATTCGGTGCGTCTGGTTTCCGAGATTACCGAGTCCAACGGTTCGTCTTCGATGGCGTCCGTATGCGGTGGTTGCCTGGCGTTGATGGATGCGGGTGTCCCGATGAAAGCGCATGTTGCGGGTATCGCGATGGGCCTGATCAAGGAGGGTAGCAAATTCGCCGTCCTGACCGACATCCTTGGTGACGAAGATCACCTTGGCGACATGGACTTCAAGGTGGCTGGCACCGCGAATGGCATTACCGCACTGCAGATGGATATCAAGATCCAGGGGATCACCAAGGAAATCATGCAGGTGGCGCTGGCGCAGGCGAAGGAAGGTCGTATGCACATTCTCGCAAAGATGCAGGAAGCGGTGCCGCATGGTAAAGCAGAGCTGTCGGATTTTGCTCCTCGCTTGATCACTATCCGAATCAACCCTGAAAAGATTCGTGACGTGATCGGCAAGGGCGGCGCCGTTATTCGTGCACTGACCGAGGAAACCGGTACGCAGATCGATATTACTGATGAAGGCGTGGTGACGATTGCATCCGTAGATGCAGCGGCTGGCCAGGAAGCGAAGCGTCGCATTGAAGAACTGACTGCATCTGTCGAAGTAGGCAAGAGCTACGACGGCACTGTGCTCAAGTTGCTGGACTTCGGTGCGATCGTTCAAGTCATGCCGGGCAAGGATGGCCTGCTGCACATTAGCCAGATTGCCAACGAGCGTGTTAATGCGGTCTCCGACTACCTGAAGGAGGGTCAGCAAGTGCGCGTCAAGGTTCTCGAAACCGATGACCGCGGTCGCCTCAAGCTGTCGATGAAGGCAGCTGCCGCTGAAGAAGGGGCAGCGGCTCAGCAGCAACAGTAATTGGGCAGCGGCGAATAGCCGTCCTATCTAACTGAAACCGCCCGTTGCGAAAGCACGGGCGGTTTTTGTTTGCAAGATGTGTCGCTGTTTCGGCGTGTTCTCTATTCTTTGTGCTGTGTCGCGTACCGCAGGGTCAATTCACCCTGAGGGCCTTTTCCGTACATCGAGGCAAGGGCGAACGTCTGTTGAATAGTTTCAGTACGGTTGCTTCTGCATCCTTTCGCGATGAGAAAAACTGAAACCCGTTCTTGCCTCGATTCTTGGCGCGGTACATCGCGCTGTCGGCGTTCTGCAGCAGGATCTGCGCATTGGCGCCGTCGTCCGGAAAGATGCCAATGCCGATACTGACGCTCAGATGCCAATCTTTCCCGTCAATACGCAGCGGCCGGGACACCTCATCGAGAAGCTTTTGAGCGACATCCGCAGCATGGCACCCGTCGTTCAGGTCCTCGATAAGGGCGTAAAACTCATCCCCACCCATGCGCGCGATCTTGTCCGTATGCCGAAGACAGTTACGCATTCGCTTTGCCACCTCGCGCAAGACATAATCGCCCGCGTCATGACCAAGCGTGTCATTGATTTCCTTGAACCGGTCAAGATCCAGGAAAAACACTGCAAATTTCTTCTTGTTGCGACGGGCATTGCGCAGCGCAAGTTCCAGGTACTCCTTGAACAAGAAACGGTTCGGCAACGAGGTCAAGCCATCATAGTGCGCCAGATAGCGCATCTTTTCCTCGGATGCCCGGCTCTCGATGGCAATTCCCGCTAGCCGAGTACAGATTTCGAAGAGTTGCAGCTCGTTGGCAGAAGGACCGACCGCATCGCGATAATAGAAGGCAAAGCTGCCAAGGATTTTGTGATTCTTCCCGAAGATCGGCCAGGACGTGCAGGCCTTCAGTCCATACGCCAAGGCTAGTTCGCACGATTGGCTCCATAGCAGGTCAGATGCAATATCTGTCACCGAAACGGGTTCGCCACGATAAACGGCCGTGCCACAGGAGTGGTTACACGGACCGACACATGCGTCGTCGATTTGTGCGATGTAGACTTGTGGAAGACTTGGTGCGACGCGGTCATACAACAATGTCCCATCTTGGCTAAGCTGGCGGATGGAGCACAAGCCGCGACCGGAAAGCTCTTCCGCGAATTGCGCAATCTCCGCCAGAATGTCCCGCAATGCTGCGCCGGTGGCCACCATATTGAGTATGGAGTTCTGCCCCAACTGGAGATTTTCGGCGCGTTTTTGCTCGGAGATGTCACGTATGAAAGCGGTAAATGCCTGCCTGCTATGGCCGCTTAACGGGACTACTGCAACTTCGGCAGGGAAGGTGGTGCCATTGGCGTGTATTGCCGTCAGCTCTATGCGGCGGTTCAGGACTGTGGATTTGCCGGTGTCAAAGAAGCATTCGATGTCTTGCTGGATCTGTTCGTGCCATTCGGCCGGAACGATGATCCCGGAAAAAGGTTTGCCGAGTACATCTGTGCTTCGATAGCCAAAGGCTGATTCGGCTGCCTGGTTGAAGCTGATGATTTCGCCCTTTCGGTTAACTGAAACAATGCAGTCGAGGGCTGCGGTCAAAATGGCAGTCTTGAACTTCTCGCTTTCTGACAATGCCGCTTCCATTGCCTTGCGCCTGGTTTCGCGCTCAAAGTTGTCCATGGCGAATGAAATATTCCGCGCCATTTCCTCAATCAGGTCGATCAACGTCGCGTCGAAAAAATTTTCATGCTCGGAATGTACCGTCAGCGCGCCGAAAGGTTTTCCGGATAGATGAAGGGGGAAACTTGCGATAGACCGGGTCCGCGTGGACTTGCCTGTATTCGAGGAGGACGCAAGACTTGCTTGTATATCACGCGCGCAGTTTCTCACTTGGACTTTGTTTTCCCGAAGTGCTGCTTCAGCAAATACATGCTCCTGCGCCGTTGCTGCGCAGAGCCTGGCAGAAGCCATCGGGATGAAATGCCCGGTATGATCGAATGCCCCGATCCATGCGTCGTGAAATTGACCATGCTCGACTGCGATGCGACAGATTTCGGCAAAGAGAGTAGTCCGGTCACGGCTACGCACGATGGCCTGATTTGCATGACTTAACGCAGCGTAGACATTGCGCATGCGCATGCCTTGGTACTCAGCCTCTTTTCTATCGTGAATATCGGAAAACGTGCCCACCATACGGAGTGCTCTCGCTTGTTCGTCGCGTTCAACGACTCTCCCTGCGATCTCCACCCAGTGCCATGCATGCATGGTGTCGCGCAGTCGAAGTTCGACGCGGAACATTGATCCTTCAGCATCGGAGCCTTTCAGGGCTGCATGTAGCTGCCGCCGAAAATGTGCTTGGTCGTCCTCATGAATAATTCTGGGGAGGTCTCGCGAGTGCCAAGTTCTTGACGTGTCTGACAACCTGCCTTGCAGGGCGACTGCGAGCGCGCCGCTAAATCGCAGGCAATCATCCGGGACATACCAGTCGAAGGCAATTTGACCTGCACTTTCAAGCGCAAGAGCCAGATTTTCATTGATCACTGATGAGTGCAATTTTGTATTCATGGAATTTCCTTCTGACGGCAAGGCGGAAAGGCAAGCAAGGCATTGCATAAACGTAATGACATTGCCGTTTGGAAATTGAATCGATTACTTAGTTCCCAGTTTTTTGTAACTATGGAAAGGCGATATGTAACAAACAAGTAGAGAGTGGGGTAGGTGCAAGGAATTGCGCAGGACAATAACCACCGTTTGTACATCGCGAGTATTGTTTTCCAGCTACGCGGCAGCAATGTTGCGAAATGTCAATTTTGTTGCCATCCGTCATTTTTTTGTGGCAACGAGGCAAGCCCTTCGTCTTTCATGGCGAAGAATTAGCTGACGTACAATGCCTTTTTTGACAAAAGACGAGGTTAGCGGTGAAAGCGATCGAGATTTCGCGATTCGGACCGCCACACGTGCTGCAACTGTGTGAGCGGCAAATTCCCCAGTTGCAACAGGGCGAAGTGCTCATCAAGGTGCATGCGGCTGGAGTGAATCGCCCGGATGTTTTGCAGCGTCTAGGCCATTACCCTGTGCCGGCAGGCGCGTCGGACCTTCCTGGTCTAGAAGTCGCCGGGGAGATTGAGGATGGCGATTTAACTGGAACAGGCTTTAAGAAGGGCGATCTCGTTTGCGCACTCGTCCAAGGCGGTGGATACGCAGAATACTGTACTGCTCCGGTGAGCCAATGTCTTCCAGTTCCGAAAGGTCTTACGTCGATTGAGGCGGCGTCACTACCGGAGACTTTCTTTACCGTGTGGAGCAATGTGTTCGACCGGGCGAAGCTTGCAAAGGGCGAGACACTGTTGGTGCAGGGAGGCACCTCCGGCATCGGGGTAACAGCGATTCAGCTCGCCTCGGCAATGGGGCATCGTGTGTTCGCAACTGCGGGCACAGACGAAAAATGCCGCGCGTGCGAAGCGCTCGGCGCAGCAAAGGGAATCAACTACCGCGCTGAGGATTTCGTTCAGGTGATTAGGTCGGAAACTGGGAAGAAGGGGGTTGATGTCATTCTCGATATGGTGGCAGGGGATTACGTGCCACGAGAACTCGACTGTCTTGCAGATGACGGACGCATTGCGATTATTGCGTTGCTCGGTGGAGCGAAGGCAGCGGTCGACCTCGGGCAAATACTGCGGCGGCGGCTTACGATTACTGGTTCGACATTGCGTCCTCGTTCTGTTGCCTTCAAGGCGGCGATCGCCGACAACCTGCGTAAGCACGTTTGGCCACTGATTGAAACTGGAAAGGTCAAGCCGGTTATTTACCAGGTATTCCCCTTGGAGAGCGCCGCGGCGGCTCATGCGATGATGGAGACGAGCACGCATATTGGAAAGATTGTGCTGAAGGTGGCTTGATATAAGCGCAATTCCCGTCGTGTCATTTCATCCCTCTGGGGAACATTGTCGAGGGACCTTAGTCAAATCCTCGCTTCGCAGTTTGACCGAGGCGGCTGCCACGGGCTAGAATTAAAAGTTATTTAAATTTTAGGTTCCTATGCGTCGCAAACTTATCGCCGGTAACTGGAAGATGAATGGCAGTCTGGTTGCCAACCAAGTCTTGCTGAATGGGTTAAAGGCTGAACTGGGGCACCCGGCATGCACCGTCGCAGTTTGCGTGCCCGCACCGTATTTCGCCCAGTGCCAGACGATGTTGAGCGGTAGTCCTGTCGCGTGGGGTGGACAGGATATATCCACACATGAATCAGGGGCTTATACCGGTGAGATTTCCGGTGCAATGCTGAAGGACTTCGGTTGCGCCTATGTCATCGTGGGCCATTCAGAACGTCGCTCCTATCATGGCGAGAGCAATGAGAGCGTTGCGCAGAAGGTCGTCAGCGCACTCAAGGCAGGGGTGACTCCTATTGTCTGTGTGGGCGAGTCGCTTGCAGAGCGCGAGGCGGGACAGACCGAGAGCGTTGTCAGCAAGCAGATCGATGTGGTTCTGGCTGCGATCGGCGAGTCTGATGTAGGCAAGTTGGTGGTGGCCTACGAACCGGTCTGGGCAATTGGTACTGGCAAGACAGCTACTCCGCAGATGGCGCAGGACGTGCACGCCATGCTGCGCTCCCGCCTAACAATTAAAAATGCCGCGGCTGCCAAAACAGTCCAGATCCTGTACGGTGGAAGCATGAAGCCGGAAAATGCCAAAGACCTGCTCGCAATGACCGACATTGATGGTGGTCTGATTGGCGGCGCGTCGCTCAAGGCGGCGGACTTCCTCGCGATCATCAAGGCCGCGTGAGTGCGGAACAAGAGAATTAACTTTAGATTGGAAATATATCAATGAACGCTTTGTCCACTTTCATCGTTGTGATTCAGGTGTTGTCTGCCCTTGCAATCATCGGGCTTGTCCTGCTTCAGCACGGTAAGGGTGCGGATATGGGGGCGGCATTTGGCTCTGGCGCTTCCGGCAGTCTGTTTGGCGCAACTGGTTCGTCGAACTTCCTGTCGAAGTCGACTGGCATCGCCGCGGCGATTTTTTTCAGTGCAACGCTTGCGCTCGCATTCGTTGGCAATAAGCGTACTGGAGTTGGCGGTGGTGTGATGGAGAATTTGCCTGCAGCTCCGACGACCGCTGCGCCTGCCCCTACGACTGCGGCGCCCGCTGCGAATGAGTCTGTGCCGGCGCAAAATGGTGCTCCTGCGGCCCCGGCATCTGGTCAGGCAAACCAAATACCAAAATAATTGATCTGCACTTTGATTTCCCGTAATTCTTCATTGAAAAATCGAGGTAAGGCAGGGTAAAATAGCAGTCTTTGAGCCGACGTGGTGAAATTGGTAGACACGCTATCTTGAGGGGGTAGTGGCGAAAGCTGTGCGAGTTCGAGTCTCGCCGTCGGCACCAATACGAATAAGGCCAGCAAGGGGTTCCCCGCGCTGGCTTTTTATCGAGGAATCTTGGTTTGATTTGCAAATCATTCAACTAACCAACGTCCGGCCCACATCGTGAACCTCGAAAATTATCTCCCCATCCTTCTTTTCATTCTCGTTGGTATCGGCGTTGGTGTCGTGCCGCAGGTTCTTGGGCGCGTAATGGCGCCGCATAAGCCGGATAGCGAGAAGTTGTCTCCCTATGAATGCGGCTTTGAGGCATTCGAGGACGCGCGCATGAAGTTCGACGTGCGCTATTACCTAGTCGCGATCCTGTTTATTTTGTTCGATCTGGAAACTGCATTTTTCTTCCCGTGGGGTGTCGCTATGCGTGACCTCGGCTGGCAGGGCTTTGTGACGATGATGGTGTTTATCGCCGAATTCCTCGTCGGGTTCTGGTACATATGGAAGAAGGGCGCTCTGGATTGGGAGTAAGTCATGTCAATTGAAGGTGTACTGAACGAAGGCTTTATCACAACGACAGCTGACAAGCTGATCAACTGGACGCGTACCGGTTCGTTGTGGCCAATGACTTTTGGTCTTGCCTGCTGTGCGGTCGAAATGATGCATGCGGGTGCCTCGCGCTATGACCTGGATCGTTTTGGTATCGTCTTTCGTCCCTCGCCGCGGCAATCGGACGTGATGATTGTTGCAGGCACGCTGTGCAACAAGATGGCTCCGGCGCTGCGCAAGGTATATGACCAGATGGCCGAGCCGCGTTGGGTGATCTCGATGGGGACGTGTGCTAACGGCGGTGGCTATTACCACTATTCCTACTCCGTCGTGCGCGGCTGCGATCGTATCGTCCCCGTCGATGTGTACGTTCCGGGGTGTCCTCCGACTGCTGAGGCGCTGTTGTACGGCATTCTGCAATTGCAGAATAAGATCAAGCGTACTAATACGATTGCGCGCTAAGGTTGCCGACTAAGTAAAGATATGACGACGAAAATTGAAACCCTCGAAGCCGCCTTGCGCAATGTGCTCGGCGATCGGATTCGGAGCTTGACCGTTGCCTTAGGTGAAGTAACGGTGGTTATCGGTGCTTCCGATTATCTGGCGGTGATGCGTGATCTTCACGGCCATGCTGATTTGCGTTTTGAAGAGTTGATCGACCTTTGCGGTGTCGACTACTCAACGTATGGCGATGGCGTGTGGGAGGGGGCTCGCTTTGCGGCGGTTTCGCATCTGTTGTCGGTAACGCATAACTGGCGTTTGCGTGTGCGGGTGTTTGCCCCTGATGATGAAATGCCTGTTGTTCCGTCGGTAGTTGAAATCTGGCCTTCCGCTAACTGGTATGAGCGCGAGGCCTTTGATTTCTTTGGCATCCTGTTCGACGGGCATAACGATCTCCGTCGCATCCTGACCGACTATGGTTTCATTGGTCACCCGTTCCGCAAGGACTTCCCGGTGTCCGGTTATGTCGAGATGCGCTACGACCCTGAGCAAAAGCGCGTGATTTATCAACCCGTGACGATTGAGCCGCGTGAAATCACTCCGCGTGTGATTCGTGAAGAAAAATACGGGATGAAATAATGGCTGAAATCAAAAACTACACCCTGAACTTTGGTCCACAGCATCCCGCTGCGCACGGCGTGTTGCGACTCGTGTTGGAGCTGGACGGTGAAGTCATCCAGCGTGCCGACCCGCACATTGGTCTGCTGCATCGTGCGACCGAGAAGCTGGCTGAGCAAAAGACCTTTCTGCAGTCCGTGCCGTACATGGATCGTCTCGACTACGTGTCGATGATGTGCAATGAGCATGGCTACGTGCTTGCGATCGAGAAGTTGCTGGGTATTGAAGTGCCTCTTCGCGCGCAGTACATCCGTGTGATGTTTGACGAAATCACGCGTATCCTGAATCACCTGTTGTGGATCGGCGCGCATGGCCTCGACGTCGGCGCGATGGCGGTGTTCCTGTATGCCTTCCGCGAGCGTGAAGATCTGATGGATATGTACGAGGCGGTATCGGGTGCGCGTATGCATGCTGCCTATTACCGTCCAGGCGGCGTTTACCGCGATCTGCCGGATTCCATGCCCCAATACAAGGCCTCGGCGATTCGCAACGAGAAGGCGATCAAGCAACTGAACGAGAACCGCCAAGGTTCCCTGCTCGACTTCATTGAAGATTTCACCAACCGTTTCCCAGGTTACGTCGACGAGTATGAGACGCTGCTGACCGATAACCGTATCTGGAAGCAGCGCCTGGTCGGTATCGGTGTCGTATCGCCGGAGCGCGCCATGGCAATGGGCTTCACCGGCCCGATGCTGCGCGGTTCCGGCATTGCCTGGGATTTGCGGAAGAAACAGCCGTACGAGGTGTACGACCTGCTTGACTTCGATATCCCGGTCGGCGTCAACGGCGACTGCTATGACCGCTACCTGTGCCGCGTCGAGGAGATGCGCCAGTCCAACCGCATCATCAAGCAATGCGTTGAGTGGCTGCGCAATAATCCGGGCCCCGTGATCACCGATAACCATAAGGTGGCGCCGCCGTCGCGCGTGAACATGAAGTCCAACATGGAAGAGCTGATCCATCACTTCAAGCTGTTCTCCGAGGGCTTCCATGTACCGGAAGGCGAGGCGTACGTGGGCATCGAGCATCCGAAGGGCGAGTTCGGCATCTACCTGATTTCTGATGGTGCCAACAAACCTTATCGAATGAAGATTCGCGCACCTGGCTTTGCACACCTGCAAGGACTGGATGAAATGGCGAAGGGCCACATGATCGCCGATGCTGTAACGATCATCGGCACGCAAGACATTGTGTTTGGTGAGATTGACCGATAACCCGCGCAGAGCACCGCGCACGGATGGCTGACAATATGCTGTTAAGTCAAGAAGCGTACAAAAAAATCGATCGCGAACTCGCGAAATTCCCCGCAGATCAAAGGCAGTCCGCCGTAATGGCCGCATTGGCCATTGCGCAGGATGAAAAGGGCTGGCTTTCGCCGGAGGTGATGCAGGACGTCGCCGACTACATCGGTATGGCAGCGATTGCCGTGCAAGAGGTGGCGACGTTCTACAACATGTACAACACCAAACCGGTTGGCAAACACAAGATCTCGGTCTGTACCAACCTGCCTTGTGCATTGTCCGGTGGTGAGCGCGCTGCGCACTATCTGAAGCAAAAGCTCGGCGTGGATTACAAGGAGACGAGCGCAGACGGCCAGTTCACCCTGATCGAGGGTGAGTGCATGGGTGCCTGTGGCGATGCTCCTGTCATGCTTGTGAATAACAAGCGTATGTGCAGCCACATGTCGAATGAAAAGATCGACGCGCTGGTGGAGGAGCTGAAGAAATGACCAGCCTGCATGATCGCCATATCAACCCCCTGATCCTTGCGGGCCTGGACGGCACGAACTGGCATCTGGCCGACTACGTCAAGCGTGGTGGTTACGAGGCACTGAAGCGCATCCTGAGCGAGAAGATTCCGCCGGAGCAGGTTATCGCCGAACTGAAAACGTCGTCGCTTCGCGGACGCGGTGGTG
>DASRXG010000032.1:0-2508 GCA_035654275.1 Noviherbaspirillum sp. | reverse complement strand
TTCTTCACCCTTGCGGCGCACTGAGACGTTTACATCGCAGCGGAAGCTGCCTTCCTGCATGTTGCCATCGCAGATGTCTATCCACTGCACCAGTTCGTGCAGCTTCTTGGCGTAGGCAACGGCTTCAGCAGCAGAGCGCATATCGGGCTCGGTCACGATTTCCAAAAGCGGTGTACCGGCACGGTTGAGGTCTATGCCAGACATATTTTCATAGACATCGTGGACGGATTTGCCGGCGTCTTCTTCAAGGTGCGCGCGCGTAATGCGCACCGTCTTTTCCTCGTCGCCGGCCTGGATGGTCAACTCGCCCTTGCCTACGACCGGCAGTTCATACTGGCTGATCTGGTAGCCCTTGGGCAGGTCAGGATAGAAGTAATTCTTGCGAGCAAACACGGAACGCGGGGCGATCTCGGCATTGATGGCAAGTCCGAACTTGATTGCGCAACGTACGGCTTCCTGGTTGAGCACGGGCAATACGCCCGGAAATGCCAGATCCACCACGTTCGCTTGTGTATTGGGTGCGGCACCGAAGGCAATGCTGCTGCCCGAGAAAATCTTGGATTTTGTTTTGAGCTGGACATGCGTCTCCAGCCCGATGACGACTTCCCATTCCATTATTTGAGCCCCTCCGGCATACGGGTGTGCCAGTCAGTCACCTGCTGATAGGCGTGGCCCACATCCAGCATGCGGGCTTCGTCAAAGTACTTGCCGATGATCTGGATACCCGTGGGGAGCCCATTGACGAAACCAGCCGGGATGCTCATGCCAGGCAATCCCGCGAGGTTGACCGCAATAGTGTAGATATCCTGCAGATACATGGAGACCGGATCGTCCGCCTTTTCGCCGGCCTTGAATGCGGTGGACGGCGCAGTAGGCCCCATGATGATGTCGCACTGCTTGAATGCTTCGGTGAAATCGTTAGCTATCAAGCGGCGGATCTGCTGCGCCTTCAGATAATAGGCATCGTAGTAGCCGGCGCTCAGCACATAGGTGCCAATCATGATGCGGCGTTTGACCTCGGCCCCGAAACCTTCTGCGCGGCTCTTGCAATATATGTCCATGAGGTCGCTGTATTCGGCGGCGCGATGTCCGTAGCGCACACCGTCATAGCGCGATAGATTGGAGGACGCTTCCGCCGGGGCGAGCACGTAATAAACCGGAATGGACAGCATGGAGTTGGGCAGACTGATGTCGACCATCTGCGCACCGAGCTTGCGATATTCGTATATCGCGGCTTGCACGACGGCGCTCACGCCACCATCGAGCCCCTCTGCAAAGAATTCCCGTGGCAGTCCGACCTTGAGGCCTGCCAACGGTTTTTCCTTATTCTCGACATTGCTCAGCCCGCGTGTGTAGTCTTCCTTGTCGCGCTGAAGGCTGGTGGAGTCGCGTTCGTCGAAGCCGGTCATGACATTCATCATGAGTGCCATGTCTTCGCACGATTTCGCCATGGGACCTGCCTGATCCAATGACGATGCGAAAGCAATCATGCCGTAGCGTGACACCAGCCCATAGGTGGGTTTGAGTCCGGAGAATCCGCATAAAGCTGCTGGCTGGCGAATCGAGCCGCCGGTATCGGTGCCTGTCGCGGCCGCGCAAAGTCGTGCGGCGACTGCGGCCGCACTACCGCCTGAGCTGCCGCCAGGCACGCGTTCGCGGTCCCAGGGATTTTGCACCTTGCCGAAATAGGAGGTTTCGTTGGATGACCCCATGGCGAATTCGTCCATGTTGGTCTTGCCGAGATTGACGGCACCCGCCTCGTCAAAACGTTCGATAACGCCGGCGTCATAGGGCGAGATGAAGCTCTCCAGCATTTTGGATCCGCAAGTAGTGCGCCAGCCCCGAGCGCAAAAGATATCCTTCTGTGCGATGGGGATGCCGGTCAATGGCGCAGCGTTCCCCTGGGCAATGCGCTGGTCGGCCGCCGCCGCCTGTGTTAGCGACTTTTCGCGATCCAGCGTGATATAGGCATTGATTTCGGGATTATGCTGGTCGATGCGCTTAAGAAATTCCGTCGTCATTTCGACGCTTGAAATCTGCTTGCTGGCGAGCATGGCCGCCAGTTCCTTGAGGCTGCTGTTGATCATGTTATTCGATGACTTGAGGGACGAGATACAAGCCGTCGGCGACGGCCGGCTCAGTTGAATCATTGCCAAGCTGCGGTGCGATGGATTGGAACAATGCGCGCTGGTCTAATTCGGTCACCACATCAGGACGCAGCCGTTGCGTCACATCCTGCGAGTGTGACATCGGCGTGATGCCGGTGGTATCCACTGCCTGCATTTGCTCGATAAGGCCAAGTATGCCGGAAAGCTTTTGCAGCAAGGTTTCAGCCTCGGTATCAGTGACCTCGATGCGGGCCAAGTAGGCAATGCGTTTGACGTCGCTGCTATTCAGTGACATTTTGTAGTTCCAAACCTTAAAATCCTTGAAGATATCAGTTATTATAGCCCGATTTTCAAGCACATCTTCAGCCGCGAACATGTGCATATTTCGAGATGCGGCAGC
>DASRXG010000031.1:0-19330 GCA_035654275.1 Noviherbaspirillum sp. | reverse complement strand
GTGCTGATGGTCAGCTTTTTCCAGCATCCGTTCTATCCGTACACAGAGGTGCTTGAATCTGTCACCAACATGGTCAATGTGCCGGTGCCCGCCTATACGAAGGGTGACACGGTACGCGAGTTGGTCAGCGAAAAATGGCTGCCGGCGCTGCATGCACACCAGCCGGAGATGATCTTCATTTCAGCCGGTTTCGATGCCCACCGTGAAGACGATATCGGTCAGCTCGGCCTGATCGAGGCGGATTATGCGTGGATGACCCAGCAGATCATGGGCATCGCCAAACAATATGCGCAGGGACGCATCGTCAGCTGTCTCGAAGGCGGCTACAACCTGTCTGCGCTTGCGCGTAGTGTCGTCGCACATGTGAAGGCGCTGGCTGAAATCGACTGAGCGTCATTCTTGTACGCTCCAGCCTGTTGATACGCCATGGCGCCGGGTGGCCAACAGGTAAAATAGCGGCTTGCCTCTACAGATAAAGTCTCGCATGTCCATTCAATGGTTCCCCGGTCACATGAACGCTGCCCGCAAGAAAGCGGCGGAATCCATGGAAAAGACCGATCTGGTCATCGAGGTGCTCGATGCTCGCCTTCCGCAGGCCAGCTGTAATCCGATGATCGAAGAGCTGCGCAAGCAGCGTCAGCGCCCCTGCCTGAAAATTCTCAACAAGGCCGACCTGGCTGATCCCGCCGCAACGAAGGCCTGGCTTGAGTACTACAACAGCCAGAAGGGTGTATGTGCGGTCGCGCTCAGCTGCAAGAAGCCGGCAGATGTCGCCAAGGTGCCCGGCCTTGCAATGAAGCTTGCCCCGCACCGTGGTACGGCGCTCAAACCATTGCGCATGATGATCATGGGCATTCCCAACGTCGGCAAATCGACCTTGATGAACGCTTTGCTCAAGAAGCGCGTTGCCGCCGTTGGCGACGAGCCGGCGGTGACCAAGACACAGCAGCGCCTCTACCTCGGCAACAATATGGTGCTGGTCGATACGCCCGGCATGCTGTGGCCGAAGATCGAACATCCGACCGATGGCCTGATGCTCGCGGCGAGCCATGCTGTCGGCGTTAATGCCGTGATCGAGGAGGAGGTCGCGACCTTCCTCGCCGATCAGTTGCTGCTGCGCTATCCGCAACTGATCACTGCGCGTTACGGCTTTCCGACTGAAGGAATCGACGGCGTGAGCGTCATCGAAGGTATCGCAAAGCGTCGTGCCTTCCGCCTGAAGGGCGGCGACTTGGATTTCGAAAAAGCGGCGCATACGTTGCTGCTGGACTACCGCAGCGGCGCGCTCGGGCGCGTCAGCCTGGAGACGCCGGAAAGCCGCAAGACCCTGCTCGCGACCTACCAGCCGCCGGAGTCGCTAGGGCTGCCGAAGGATGCCGAGGAGGAGACCGACGATGGCAACTGACGCACCTTACGTCCTGAAAACCTGCAGCAACGGCGTCGCGACCCTGACGCTCAACCGGGGCGAGAAATTCAACCCGCTGTCCGAGGAAATGATGGCTGCGCTGCAGGCAGAACTCGATGCGCTGAAAGCTGATGCAAGCGTACGCGTGATCGTGCTGGCGGCAACGGGAAAAGCATTCTGCGCAGGGCACGACCTGAAGCAGATGCGGGCGCAGCCTTCCGCGGAGTATTACAAGAAGCTGTTCAATCAGTGCAGCAAGATGATGCTCACCATCCAGCAACTACCGCAGCCGGTGATCGCTCGGGTACAGGGCATTGCGACTGCCGCAGGTTGCCAGCTGGTGTCGATGTGCGATCTGGCCGTTGCGGCGACGGAGGCGAAATTTGCCGTGTCGGGCATCAATTACGGACTGTTCTGTTCGACGCCATCCGTCGGGCTTTCGCGCAATGTCTCACGCAAGCAGGCGATGGAGATGCTGCTGACCGGCGAATTTATCGACGCGCTGACGGCAAAGGAAAGGGGATTGGTCAACCGGGTCGTCTCTGCAGAGCAGCTGGATGACGAGGTTGGCAAGCTGGTCGCAAGCATATTGGCCAAGCCGGCAGTTGCTGTGGCGATGGGCAAGCAGCTTTTCTACAAGCAGATCGAACTCGGGATCGGCGCCGCTTACCAGCTGGCAGGGCAGACGATGGCATGCAACATGATGGATGAAGCTGCGCTGGAAGGTGTGCAGGCGTTCATTGAGAAGCGCGAGCCCAGCTGGAGAAAGTAAGCGTTCCGTTTGCCGCATACGAAAAAGAAAACCCGCCACAAGGCGGGTTTTCTTTTGGAGCGTTTAAGGTGCTCTTTGAAGCGAGGGGCGCGAAAGGGCGGATCGCCCTTTCACTGGCCGGCATTTATTACATCATGCCTTCCATGCCACCCATGCCGCCCATGCCGCCAGCAGCCGGCTTCTCTTCAACCAGCTCGGTCACGGTGCAGTCGGTGGTCAGCATCAGGCCAGCGATCGACGCTGCGTTTTGCAGTGCCGAACGAGTGACCTTGGCCGGATCCAGCACGCCCATTTCGACCATGTCGCCATAAGTGCCGTTTGCAGCGTTGTAGCCGAAGTTGCCCTTGCCTTCGATGACCTTGTTCACGACGACGGAGGCTTCTTCGCCAGCGTTGGTCACGATCATGCGCAGCGGCTCTTCCATTGCGCGCAGGACGATCTTGATGCCTGCTTCCTGGTCGGCGTTGTCACCCTTCAGGTTTTGCAGGTTTGCACGAGCGCGCAGCAGGGCAACGCCACCGCCAGGAACGATGCCTTCTTCAACGGCAGCACGGGTTGCGTGCAGCGCGTCTTCGACACGTGCCTTCTTCTCTTTCATTTCGACTTCGGTCGCCGCACCAACCTTGATCACTGCAACGCCGCCTGCCAGCTTGGCAACGCGCTCTTGCAGCTTCTCGCGGTCATAGTCGGAGGTTGCTTCTTCGATCTGGACGCGGATTTGCTTGACGCGTGCTTCGATCGCAGCAGCTTGGCCAGCGCCGTCGATGATGGTGGTGTTTTCCTTGCCGATTTCGACGCGCTTGGCTTGGCCGAGGTCGTTCAGCGTGGCTTTTTCCAGGGTCAGGCCGACTTCTTCAGCAATCACCTGGCCGCCGGTCAGGATAGCGATGTCTTCCAGCATGGCCTTGCGACGGTCGCCGAAGCCCGGAGCCTTGACTGCGCAGGTCTTCAGGATGCCGCGGATGTTGTTCACAACCAGGGTTGCCAGTGCTTCGCCTTCGATATCTTCAGCGATGATCAAGAGCGGACGGCCAGCCTTGGCGACTTGTTCCAGAACCGGCAGCAGGTCACGGATGTTGGAGATCTTCTTGTCGAACAGCAGGACAAACGGGTTCTCCAGAACGGCAACTTGCTTTTCCGGGTTGTTGATGAAGTACGGGGACAGGTAACCGCGGTCGAACTGCATGCCTTCGACGATGTCGAGTTCGTCGTTCAGGGACTTGCCGTCTTCAACGGTGATCACGCCTTCCTTGCCGACTTTTTCCATTGCTTCAGCGATACGGTCGCCGATAGAAGCGTCGGAGTTAGCGGAGATCGCGCCGACTTGAGCGATTTCCTTGGAGGTGGTGCAGGGCTTGGCGATCTTCTTCAGTTCTTCGACGGTAGCGAGAACAGCCTTGTCGATGCCGCGCTTCAGGTCCATCGGATTCATGCCAGCAGCAACGTACTTCATGCCTTCGCGAACGATCGCTTGGGCCAGCACGGTTGCGGTGGTGGTGCCGTCACCGGCGTTGTCGGAGGTCTTGGAAGCAACTTCCTTCACCATCTGCGCGCCCATGTTCATGAGCTTGTCTTTCAGTTCGATCTCTTTAGCGACCGAAACCCCGTCCTTGGTGACGGTCGGGGCGCCGAAGGAGCGCTCCAGAACGACATTGCGGCCTTTCGGGCCGAGGGTGACTTTAACGGCGTTGGCGAGAATGTTGACGCCTTCGACCATCTTGTGACGAGCGGAATCGCCAAATACGACTTCTTTAGCTGCCATGTTTGTTACTCCTAATATTTAATGGATATTCGTATTACTTCTGGACGATTGCCATGATGTCTTCTTCGCGCATCACGAGCACTTCTTCGCCTTCGACTTTCACGGTCTGGCCGGAGTACTTGCCGAACAGGACGACGTCGCCGACTTTGACGTCAAGCGCGCGCACTTTGCCGTCTTCCAGGATCTTGCCGTTACCAACGGCGAGGACTTTGCCCTGATCCGGCTTTTCAGCTGCTGCTTCCGGGAGAACGATGCCAGACGCAGTCTTGGTTTCCTGGTCGAGGCGCTTGACGATGACGCGATCGTGCAATGGACGAAGGTTCATACAAACTCCTTAAAATCAATAGGTTATGTTTATTTGCGGCAGAATTGCTGCAAAGCATACTTCACGGTGCATTACTGCCGCACTGGGAATGTGGTGAAGCCAGGAGGAGTTGTTAGCACTCTCCCCTAACGAGTGCTAAGTATATGGGCGGCCTTTTCATTTTTCAAGGCGCGGGTGTGCATTATTGTTATTGGCTTTAACTTTGTCAGAAATGAAAAAACCCCGGTTGGTTCCCGGGGCTTGGAGGAATAGGGAGGGACTTCAGGCCAGCGTGACCTGAACCTCAATATTGCCGCGCGTCGCATTGGAGTAGGGGCAAACTTCGTGCGCCTTGTTAACCAAGGCTTGGGCGGCAGCGCGCTCCATTCCCGGCAGCGCGACGCGCAGGTCTGCAGCCAAGCCGAAGCCGCCATGCCCATTTGGGCCAATGCCGACTTCCGCAGTGACCGCAGCATCGGATGGTAATGCCACTTTGGCATGCATCGCGACAAATTTCAGGGCTGACAGAAAGCAGGCGGAATATCCTGCAGCAAATAACTGCTCCGGATTCGTTCCCTCTCCGCCGGGGCCGCCGAGCTCCTTGGGGGTGCTCAACCTGGCATCGAGTTTATTGTCGCTGGAGACGGCGCGGCCGTCGCGGCCGCCTGTGGCGGTAGCCTGGGCTTTGTACAAGATCTGCATCATATTTTCCTTTGACAGTTGAGGAGCAATTAATATAGCACCCAATTAAATTGTGTGTAATTTAAACAGTTGCGCATCACCCTGGGAGTGCTTCCGAAAGGACTACGGAATTGTCTTGATAAGGTCGTCGCGAATAGTGGCGAGCTGGATGCGGAGATGCTGGAGCGCTTCATGCGGCTGGCCGCTGGCGCACAGCACCTGGCGCGGAATCGATTGCGCCTTTTTCTTGAGGGCCCGGCCTTCCTTGGTAAGGGTAATCCGCACTTGGCGCTCATCCGCTTCGTCCCTGGTTCGCGCAACCAGCCCCGAGGTTTCAAGTCGCTTGAGCAGGGGGGTCAGCGTGCCGGAATCCAGGAACAGCTTCTCACCTATACTTTTGACCAGCACGTCGTCCTGTTGCCATAAGACAAGCATGACGAGGTATTGCGGATAGGTCAGTCCGAGCGTGTCGAGAAAGGGTTTGTACACCTTCGTCATCGCCAGTGACGCGGAGTACAAGGCAAAGCAAAACTGGTTATCCAGCGCCAGCGGATCAAAATCCGTGGAGTCGGTTGGGTCGGGACAGGTGGACATAATTGGCAGTCATGGCGTGGGATAATGATTTTATATTGTGCGCGACATATTTTCCCATCCTATGCGAATTCTGAAGATGCTTTATGCCGCTGGCATGGCAATTGTGCTCGTCGGTTGTGCTACAGCGAAACAATTGCCGATCCCCGTTGCGGATGCCTTGCAGCGGGCAGAGATACCGCAGTCCGCGGTCGGTGTCTGGGTACAGCAGGCTGGTAGCAACTCGGTGCTCGTGGCGGCGAATGAGACGACGCCGTTCAATCCCGCGTCGACGATGAAACTCGTGACGAGTAATGCGGCGCTGGAGTTACTCGGGCCTACATTCGCATGGAAAACCCAAGCCTATGCAGAAGGGCCCATGGTTGGGGACGTCCTGCAAGGCGATCTGTACATCAAGGGCAGCGGCGACCCGAAGCTGGTGCTGGAGAATTTCTGGCTTTTCCTGCGGCGCATCCGCGCTCAGGGGATACGCGAGATCAGCGGAAACCTGGTCCTGGACCGCAGTGCTTTTGAAGACGTACCGTATGACCCGGCCCTGTTCGATGGTGACCCGCTCAAGCCCTACAACGTCGGGCCTGATGCGTTATTGCTGAACTATAAGGCGCTTACCTTCCGTTTTGTGCCGGATGCTGCGCAATCGGCGGTTGCCGTTTCAGTCGAACCGCCATTGGCTGCTTATCCCGTGTATCCGCCGCGACTGGCAACTGGCGACTGCGGCGAATGGCGTGCGAGCCTGGCGCCCGCCATCAATGGCAGGGATGCGCGCTTCGACGGCGTGTTTTCAGTGTCCTGCGGGGAGCGGTTCTGGCACGTCCACCCCTACCAGATGTCCCATGCGGAGTACTTTCACCTTGCCTTCCGGCGAATCTGGGCCGACCTTGGCGGCACCTTGAAAGGCGAGCTGCGAACCGCCGTTGTGCCGGCGACAGCCCGCTTGATTGCGGAATGGCAGTCGGTGCCCCTTGCGGAAATCATCCGGGACATCAATAAGCACAGCAACAATGTCATGGCGCGCCAACTATTGCTGACGCTCGCCAACACTGTGCTGAGACTTCCCGCCAACACCGAGCGCGGCGCAGCGGTGGTGGGAACCTGGATTAAGGGAAAAGGAATCGACGCACCGGAACTCAGCATCGAAAATGGTTCCGGGCTCTCGCGAACCGAACGGCTTTCACCACGGACCATGGGGCGGCTGCTGGATGCGGCATTCCTTGCGCCGACCATGCCGGAGTTCATCGCGTCACTGCCGCTAGCGGGATATGACGGGACGATGCGCCAGCGCCTCGTGACCCAGGCGGTTGCCGGGCGCGCCCATATCAAGACCGGTCTGCTCAAGGAGGTCAGAAACATTGCGGGCTATGTGCTCGCCGCGTCGGGCAAACGCTATGTTGTCGTCTTCATGATCAATCACCCCAATGCCCTGCGTGGACAGGAAGCGCAGGATGTCTTGCTGCAGTGGATATACGAAAACGGATGATTGAAGCCGCATAGGTACTCGTAGGTACCGCATGCCAGTCTTCGACTAGTGGTATTCTTGCCTGCAATCAGCGTGAAGCCGCGTGCATGGCTTGCGCGGCAACATAACAACGCAGGGGAGAGGACATGGCTGAGGCTACCATTGACGGCATCGCGGGCACGCAGCCACTCCGTCTGCTGGACACAGTCCCTCCACCGCGGCAAGTGGAGAAAACCATTCCTGCACTTGTGCCGCAAGCGCAGGAGCTTACCGAGTCTCAGCAATTCGAGTTCACCGGATCCGGCTCCGAATATTTCCGGATCTGGGTTGTCAACCTTCTGCTGACCATCCTCACGCTCGGCGTTTACTCGGCTTGGGCCAAGGTGCGGCGGCTTCAATATTTCTATCGCAATACGCGCGTGGCCGGCGCCGTTTTCGATTACCACGGCGAGCCGAAAGCCATCCTGAAAGGCCGCATCTTGGCATTCGTGCTGGTTGCCGCATACAAGGTCTCTTTCGACATCTCGGCTCCTGTTGCGGTGCTTGTCGCGTTGATACTGGCAGGCATTACTCCTTGGCTGCTGGCTCGTTCATTCCGTTTCAAGATGGCCAATTCCAGTTACCGTGGGCTGCGTTTTCATTTTCGCGGGACGGTCAGTGAAGCATACCGCATGCTGATCCTGTTCCCAGTCATGCTGGCTATCATCGGGTTCTTCGTTTGGACTTTAGTCGCATCATACTCACGCAATCCCGGCGTCGGTGTGATTCTCCTTGCGACACTGCTGCCGCTAGCCGCACTCGCCGTCACGGTGCCGCTCGCACATTATTTCCTGAAGCGCTACCAGCATGATCATGCCGACTTCGGTCAGACGCCTTTTTTCTTTCATGCGCGCGCCTCCCAGTTTTTCAAGATCTATGGCAAGGCCGTCGGCTTCTTCTTCCTCGGCTCGATCCCGGCAGGCATTTTCGGTTTTCTCACGGCAGATGTTTATGCCTATCTACTGGATACGATATTTGGCTGGTTGTTTGCGCTGCTGTATGGTCTGTTGAGTGCGTACGCGTTTTATCTTTTTGTGCGCCCTTACCTGGAAAGCCGAATCCAGAATCTGGTGTGGAACAACACCGAGCTGGGCATGCATAGATTCGAGAGCAAGGCCAGTGCCCGCTCGCTGCTGTGGATACACGCAACAAACCTTGCACTTATTACCCTGACCTTCGGCCTGTACAAACCGTTTGCCGCAGTACGGCTGGCCAAGTACCGGGTTGAAAGCATGACGCTGGTTCCCAATGGGGATCTTGAGGAATTCCTCGCCGACAATAGCGCGGACAATGCCGGTGCACTGGGACAGGAGGCCGGGGACTTGTTCGATATCGATATCGCCCTATGATTACTGCCACTTATTTTGACGGACAGACGGCACGGCGGCATGAGGTTACCGTGTTGATCCACAAACGCATCGTCGCCATCAGCGGCGAGGGCATCCGCCGCAGTGTCAGGTTGTCGAAGCTCGATATCTCGGAAAGGTTGGACAACGCACCGCGCATCCTGCGCCTGCCGGACGGCGGAGCGCTGCACAGCAATGATCCAGCCCTCGACAGGTTGCTGCAGAAGAACGGCTATCGTGAGCCGCGCGTGGTCCAGTGGCAGAACAACTGGCCGATGTCGCTCTTCGCGTTGATTTCACTGGTGATGCTGCTGATTGCCGGGTATCAGTGGGGATTGCCGTGGGCTGCCGATAACCTAGCGCAGCGGCTGCCGGCGTCGCTTGAGAAGCGGATCGGCGACGAGCAGTTGCAGTTGATCGATGACGGCTATATGGAGCCGTCCCGGCTTGGCCCTGCGGAGCAGGAGCGGCTGCGCCAGCTATTTGCCCAGATGCAGCAACCGCGCGGCGAGAAGACCGCCTACCGTCTTGAGTTCCGATCGAGCAAAATGGGGCCGAATGCCTTCGCGTTGCCCAACGGCGTGATCATCATGACCGACCAGCTGGTGACACTCGCGCGCAACGACCATGCGGTGCTTGGCGTGCTCAGCCATGAACTCGGCCATGTTCAGCGGCGGCATTCGCTGCGCCGCATGCTGCAGGCGCTAGGTGTGGGCGCTGTAATCAATCTCCTCGTTGGCGATGTGTCCAGCGTGCTGGCCGCCGCGCCCACCTTCCTGCTGGACCAGAAATACTCACGTGACTTCGAACGTGAAGCGGACCGGTACGCAATTGACATGATGCGTGCGAACAAGCTGCCGCTGTCGCCGATGGCTGACCTGTTCGAGAGAATGGGCGCAGCGCACGACCACGATCATGCCGATGATGGCGAAGATGTGGCGTCCGGGGACGATTGGGATACCGAGGAGGATGAAGACGTTGCGCCGCAGGAAGCTCCATCGAAAGGAAAGGCGCGCCGCAACCGCTCAATGGAATACCTCAGCTCGCATCCAAGCGACGAGGAACGTATTGCGCGCCTGCGGGGCAGCGATGCCGGGAGACAGTAGTCCCTACCGTGTGAGTTAATTCACTTTTGTGTTCCTTCCCCTGCAGTAAGGGGAGGATGCTGGATAGCGCAGCCGAACTAAAGCATGACCGGCTTGTTCGAAAGCTGGTTATGCACGGATCCGTCGTCGGGGTAGTGCTTCTGCAGCAACGCGTTCAACTCTTCAAGCGCTGCGATGATGCTATTGTGATAATCGCCGCGTGCGAATCCTTTGGTCATCGTACGGCAAATCGCTTCCCAGTCGCCGGCGCTGACGACACGGCCGACACCCCGGTCTGCAACGATTTCGACCTGATGATCGGCGAGATTGATGTAGACCAGCACGCCGCAGTTTTCTTCCGTATCCCACACATGGTATTGCGCAAACAGTTCCCGGGCACGTTCGCGCGGCGACATGCCATTTAAGACCGCTTGCATCGGCAGGGATGGCTCCAACACCATGCGGACTTCGGCGCGGTGCTTCTTTTCGCCGTGCGCGATCGTCTCTTCGATCGCTTTCAGCGTCTCCTCTGGAAATGCACGCCGGCCGGTTGCCGTCGTGGTGAGCAAATGCCTGAACAAACGAGTGAGTGTCTTCATTACCAGTTCCCCGATGCGCCGCCACCGTCGGCGCTACCGCCGCCGCCACCGAATCCGCCACCTCCAAAACCTCCGCCACCAAAGCCGCCATGGCCGAAACCGCCGCCGAGGATAACGCCCGGTGTCGCTCGTCCCCAGCTATGGCGGTGACGCGCAAACTGGCGGGAACGCATGCGTGACATCAGCAGGAACAGGATCACGAAGAAGACAAACAGACCGAATGAGAACGCATCGGATTCTTCATCATCCCCTACAGCTTGCTGCGCCTGTTTGGAATCGCGCGGGGCAGGAAACTGCTCCTTGTCCAGCAGGCTGGTGATGGCGGACACCCCGGCGGCCAGGCCGCCGTAGAAATCGTTCTGGCGGAAATGCGGCGCAATGACATCTTGCAGGATGCGCTTGGACTGCGCGTCCGTCAGTGAGCCCTGTACTCCTCGTCCGGCTTCGATGCGCATGCGGCGCAGTGAGGGCGGATTGTTTTTCGCGACGATGAGCAGCACGCCGTCATCCACGCCCTTGCGTCCGAGCTTCCAGGTGTCGAACACACGGATGCTGTATTGCTCGATTGCCTCCGGCTCTGTCTTGCTGACCAGAAGGATCGCAATCTGACTGCCTGTGCGCTCCTCATAATCCTTCAGCACATTCTCCAGCGTCGCTTCCTGGTTCTCGGTCAGCATGCCGGCCTTGTCCGTGACCCGCTTCTGCAACGGTGGAACAGGAACGAATTCCTGCGCGCCTGCGGTTGCCACCAGCAAGGCGAGCATGAAGCCGGCCAGCCATCGAAGAGTCGTCATGACCGTGTTCCAGGCTTACTTGCCGAAATTGACGGCAGGCGCATTGGAGATCGCCTTTTCATTCTCGACGGTAAACGACGGCTTGACCTCGTAGTCGAACATCATCGCCGTCAGGTTGGTCGGGAAGCTTCGTGCCAGCACGTTGTATTCCCGTACCGACTGGATGTAGCGCTGGCGGGCGACGGTGATGCGGTTTTCCGTGCCCTCCAGTTGCGACTGCAGGTCGCGGAAGCTCGTGTCCGCCTTCAGTTGCGGATAGTTCTCGGAGACGGCCATCAGGCGCGACAGTGCGCTCGACAATTCTCCCTGCACCTGCTGGAATTTGTTGAAGGCTTCTGGGTTGTTCAGCACTTCCGGGGTGATCTGGAAGCTGGTCGCAGCGGCACGGGCCTGCGTCACTGCCTCCAGTGTTTCCTTTTCATGCGCGGCATAACCCTTGACGGTATTGACCAGGTTCGGGATCAGGTCGGCGCGGCGCTGGTACTGGTTCACGACTTCGCCCCAGGCAGCCTTGACGTTCTCGTCCTTATCTTGGAATTCGTTATAGCCGCAAGCGCTCAGCATCGAAGTGAAGGCAGCGATCGCCAGCCATTTCATCCATGTTTTCATCGGATTTCCTTTATTGAATGCGTTGTTGGAAATGACGCGTCATTATTTAAGTTCTCGCACGCGCGGTTTCAATAGCACCGTACTCATCGCAGCGAGGATCAGGCCCATCGCAGCGTAATCCTGCCAGTGAGGCGTTTCGCCAAGCAACCATGTGCCGGAGAAAACACCCAGCACCGGGATCATCATCACCGACAGGCTGGATGCGACCGGCGGCAGCGTGCGCGCCAGCTTGAACCATACCACGTGGGCAAAGCCGAAAATGATAAGTGAGTTGTAGGCGATCGCCCCCAAGGCTGCGGCATCGGGCTGCCGCCATGCATGGCTTTCAGCGACCGTGGCAACGACCGGCATGATCAGCGTGGTCAATAGAAGCATCCAGAAGGTGAGGGAAATGGTCGGCATGTCGAGCGTCGCGCGCTTCATTGCCACGGTGCCATAGCCCCAGCTCGCTGCGGCGATCAGGATAAACAGTGTGCCGAAGGGATTGCCCGCGAGCGATGCGAACTCGCTGGAGAGCAGCAGAAGGGCGCCGCCCAGTGCGCAGGCAACACCAAACCACGCAGCGCGGACCGGACGTTCGCCGTAGAACAGCATGCCTGCCAGCACAGCCCAGACGGGCATGGTGTAGCCGAGAATCGCGGCGCGCCCGGAGGACAGCATTTTTACGCCGAGAATCATGAAAACGTTCCAGACGAGCATATTCGGAACGGCAAGCGCCATGATGCTCCGTACACCGCCACGTGGCAGGGCAAGCGACGCACCCTGTGCGCGTGCCGCGACCCAGAGCACCGGGATGCCGCCCAGCATGCCAAGTGTGCGGAAAGTAATCGGCGGGAAATCGCGCACGCCCATCTTCATGATCGGCCAGTTGATGCCCCAGCATAGTGTCAGCAGGACAAGCAGGATCCAGTCCTTGCGGGAAAGGGAAGTCATGCCGAAACGATAGCACGGCAAGTTACAATGTGCATTGTTTGAAACATTGAGATCCTGCCGTGACTTTCATCGATAAACTCTCTGCCGCGTGGACGGCAAACAACTCCTTGCTGTGCGTCGGCCTTGATCCCGATATCGCGAAGTTTCCCGCCCATTTGCAAGGGCAGCCGGACGCGATCTATACGTTTTGCAAGGCCATCATCGACGCAACCGCTGCAACGGCCTGCGCATTCAAGCCACAGATCGCCTACTTTGCGGCATTGCGTGCGGAAGACCAGTTGGAAGCGATCTGCGAGTACCTGCGCACCCACTACCCGCAGATTCCTATCGTGCTCGATGCCAAGCGTGGCGACATCGGCGCAACGGCAGAGCAATATGCGCGCGAAGCTTTCGAACGCTATGGTGCCGATGCGGTGACCGTCAATCCTTACATGGGCTTCGACTCGGTCGCGCCTTATCTGGAATGGAAGGACCGCGGCGTGATCATCCTGTGCCGCACGTCCAATCCCGGCGGCTCCGACCTGCAGTTCCTGAATGCGGACGGCAAGCCGGTCTATCAGCATGTCGCGCAACTGGTTGCGGAGAAGTGGAACACTAACGGCCAGTGCGGACTCGTCGTCGGCGCGACCTTCCCGGATGAGCTGGCCCAGGTAAGGCGGATTGTTGGCGACATGCCTTTGCTGGTCCCTGGCATCGGCGCACAGGGCGGCGATGTTCGGGCCACGGTGCAGGCAGGAAAAACCGCGGATGGAACCGGCATGATGATCAATTCATCGCGTGCCATCCTGTACGCGAAGGCGGACGAGCAGGCGGGTGAGGATTTCGCGAAGGCAGCGCGGCGCGTGGCAACGGAAACGCGCGACGCGATTAACTGTTTCCGCTGAAATGAACTGACAGGGCGAGGCCATATCGGCCGTGCCGCGCCCTCGCGTTGCCGTCACGACAGCGGCAAGGGACGCGAGGCGCGTATTTAATTCCGTTCCAAGAGGCGCAGCAAGCCTTGCAGGGCATAGGCAACCGTCTGCTCGCGAACCGTCTGGCGGTCACCCGAAAATACCAGCCGCTCGGTGAAAGTATTCGGACGTGCACGGTTACCCATGGACCATGCGAAGCACACCGTGCCTACCGGCTTTCCGGGGACCGCGCCGCCGGGGCCTGCGATGCCGGTGGTGGCGAGGCTGAGATGAGCATTGCTGTTGGACAGCGCGCCTTCCGCCATCGCACCGGCGACTTCTTCGCTCACAGTCCCGAACTGTGCAATCAATGCAGCCGGCACGTCGAGCATTTCTGTCTTCGATGCATTGGAATAGGCGATGAAACCGCAGTCGAACCATTCGGAAGAGCCCGCAATTTCAGTGATGGCCTGACCGACGCCGCCGCCAGTGCAGGATTCCGCAGTCGCGAGCAGCAATCCCTTCTGCTGCAGGGTGCGTCCAACGCGCGTCGCGAGATCGATAATGTCGCTCATGTCACTACACTCCTTGTAACTGGTTCATGTACTCCACGTCCGGCCTGCGGATGTAACGGCTTCGGCAGGACAGTCTTCAGATGATTGAATAGCGAGTCTGCAAAGTTCTGCATCAAACAGAGGAACTTTACCATTCTGCCCTTGCATTTACGCCGCGGAATACGGGTTCTTTGACCGCGATTAGTTTCTGTTCAGCCGCACGGTTCTGGTGGTCCATAACCGCCACCGCCGGGTGTCTCGATGATGAACAGGTCGCCCGGCTGCATTTCGGTACTCCCAATGAAACCCAGCTCTTCCTCGTGGCCGTCGCTGCGTATGACATGATTCCTGCCACAGGCTCCTGGCTCCCCGCCAGCAGCGCCCAAAGGCGGGACGATGCGGTTGTTCGACAGGATGGAAGCGCTCATCCGTTCGAGAAAGCGGATCTTGCGGACACCGCCATTGCCGCCGCACCATTGGCCACGCCCGCCGGAGCCATGCCTGATTTCATAACTCTCCACTCGCACCGGATAACGCCGTTCGAGCACTTCCGGATCGGTCAGGCGCGAGTTGGTCATGTGGGTCTGCACAACGTTGGTACCGTTGAAACCGGGGCCCGCGCCGGAACCGCCCGCAATCGTCTCGTAATACTGATACTTTTCGTTGCCGAAGGTGAAGTTGTTCATCGTGCCGGGCGCGGAGGCCATCACACCGAGCGCTCCGTACAGCGCGTTTGTCACGCAGCTGGAGGTTTCTACATTGCCCGACACGACGGCGGCCGGATAGCGCGGGTTCAGCATCGAGCCTTCGGGAATAATGACCTTAAGCGGTTTCAGGCAGCCGGCATTGAGCGGGATGTCATCGTCAACGAGGGTTCGGAAAACGTAGAGCACCGCTGCCATGCATACGGCGCTGGGTGCATTGAAGTTGTTCTCCAGTTGTGGGGAGATGCCGGTGAAGTCGATTTCCGCGGTGCGTTTGCGCTGATCGACGCGGATCGCAACCTTGATCACCGCGCCGTTGTCCAGCCGGACTTCGTAGCTGCCATCCTTCAAGGCGCTAATCACGCGGCGAACGGCCTCCTCGGCGTTGTCCTGCACATGCTGCATATAGGCCTGCACAACATCGAGGCCGAAGTGTTCCACCATTTTCAGCAGTTCGTCGGCGCCTTTCTGGTTCGCAGCGATCTGTGCCTGAAGATCCGCCAGGTTCTGCCTGATATTGCATGCTGGATATTTGCCGGAAGAGAGCAGGGCAACAGTTTCGTGTTCACGGAAGAGTCCGTGCTGTACCAGGAGGAAGTTACTGATCAGCACGCCTTCTTCTTCCACCGTTGTACTGTCGGCGGGCATGGAGCCTGGCGTCATTCCGCCAATATCGGCGTGGTGACCGCGGGAGCCGACATAGAACAGGACGCGTTCTCCCTCTGCGTTGAAGACGGGCGTAATGACAGTGATATCCGGCAGGTGCGTTCCACCCTGGTACGGGTCGTTCAGCATGTACACATCGCCCGGCCGCATGCTGCCGGCATTCTCCCTGATGACGGTCCTGATGCTGTCGCCCATCGAACCAAGATGCACCGGGATGTGCGGTGCGTTCGCAATCAGGTTGCCCTCTGCATCGAACAGCGCGCAGGAGAAATCGAGACGCTCCTTGATGTTGACGGAGAAGGCCGTATTCTGCAGGCGCAGACCCATCTGCTGAGCGATGTTCATGAACAGGTTGTTGAATACTTCCAGCATCACGGGATCGACCGACGTACCCGCCGTCCTGTGCGCTTGTCGCGCTTCGATACGCGTCAGTACGAGATGGTTGCGGACCGTGACCTCTGCCTGCCATCCGGGCTCGACGACATTGGTCGCGTTGCTCTCGGCGACGATCGCCGGGCCGTCGATAAGGTCGCCCGGACGCAGGTCCTCACGCTGGAATAGCGGTGCATCGTGCCATATTCCTTCTGAAAACAGGCACACCGTTTCGGCGGGCTGTAACGGGTTGGGGCGCGGCGGGATATCCGGCGTGTCGGTTACCAACTCCCCCGACGTGCCGGTAGCTTCCACCGAGATGGCTTCTGCCACCAGCTCTTTATCTGGCATCAGGAAGGCGTAGCGCTTTTGGTAAGCGGTTTCGAATTGCGACACCATCTGATCGAGCTCGCCGAAGGGCACTACGATGGCGCTGTCGGTACCCGCATAGCGCAGATGCACCCGCTCCATGACATGGATACGGGACGGAGCAATACCCTGCGCCTGCAGTTCCGCGCACGCTTCCTCCGCGAGTATTCGCAGTCCGTCTTTCAGCTTCGAAATTGCGGCAGCATTGAGCACGGTTTCTTCAGCCTTTTCGCGCATCGCCACCTGATCCGCAAGCCCCATTCCGTAAGCGGAAAGAACGCCGGCAAAAGGATGGGCGAATACCCGTCGCATTCCCAGCGCGTCTGCTACCCGGCAAGCGTGCTGACCACCTGCGCCCCCGAACGTGGCGAGCGTGTATTGTGTGATGTCATGGCCACGCTGCACCGAAATGAATTTGATCGCATTTGCCATGTTGCCGACAGCGACGTCGATGAAACCCTCGGCGACTTGTTCTGGTGTGCGGCGGTCGCCGGTCGCCAGGGCAATCTCCTCAGCGAGTTCTCGGAACTTGTCCATCACAACATCGCGGTCGAGCGGCTGGTCGGCATGCGGCCCGAACACGGCGGGGAAGTATTTCGGCTGGATCTTGCCCAGCAGGACGTTGCAGTCGGTAACCGTCAGCGGCCCGCCACGCCGGTAGCTGGCAGGGCCTGGATTGGCACCCGCACTATCCGGCCCAACGCGGTAGCGCGAGCCGTCGAAATGCAGGATCGAGCCGCCGCCGGCAGCCACCGTATGGATACTCATCATCGGCGCACGCAGTCTCACACCGGCGACCTGCGTGTCGAATTCGCGTTCGAATTCGCCTGCATAGTGCGATACATCGGTCGACGTCCCGCCCATGTCGAATCCGATCACCTTGTCGAACCCGGCAGTCTGTGCGGTGCGCGCCATGCCGACGATGCCGCCGGCGGGGCCGGAAAGAATCGAGTCCTTGCCCTGAAAACGGTGCGCATCGGCCAGCCCGCCATTGCTCTGCATGAACAGCAGGCGGACGCCGGGCATGTCATTGGCGACCTGCTCCACGTAACGTCCCAGCACTGGAGAAAGATAGGCATCTGCCACCGTGGTGTCGCCACGTGCCACCAGCTTCATGAGTGGACTTACCTTGTGCGACAGGGAAATCTGCGGAAAACCGGTTTCCATCGCCAGGCGGCCGATGGCTTCCTCGTGCTGTGTATAGCGATAACCATGCATCAGAACGACTGCCAGCGAACGGTAACCTTGCTCGTAAAGAGCGCGTAACTCCAGCCGCACCTGGCCTTCATTCAGCGCCCTGATGACTTCGCCGTGCGCACCTACACGCTCGTCAACTTCCACTACCTTTTCGTAAAGCATCTCAGGGAGGATGATGTGGCGGTCGAACAGGCGAGGGCGGTTTTGATAAGCAATGCGCAGGGCATCGTGAAAGCCGCGCGTGATGAGAAGGGCGGTGGGCTCACCCTTGCGCTCGAGCAGTGCGTTCGTGGCAACCGTGGTGCCCATTTTCACGGCATCGACCAAGCTCGGTGAAATCAGGGCGGACGGTCCCAGGCCGAGCAAATACCGGATTCCGGCTACCGCGGCATCCGCGTATTGCTCCGGATTCTTCGACAGCAGCTTGTGTGTCACCAGGTTGCCGTCGGGACGACGCGCGACGATATCGGTGAACGTACCGCCACGGTCGATCCAGAATTGCCAGCGCTTATCCTGATTCATCCGCGATTCGCTTTCCTTGAGGGAGGTGACCGGCGGCCACGCGTTTCGTATGACTTTTCTCAACAGATCTATGGCACCGCTGACGCAGAATGGTTTTCAGCAGGCGCCTGATCGAACGATCCGATGATCCAACGGTTCTACGGTTCGGCGGTGCGAGTTAGCAGCAGCGGCGTGAAGTTTCGAGCTTGGCGCGGTCATACCCCAATGGCCGCGTTTTTTTTATTGTTGACGCGGCGGCGGTTTGACCAAGCCTTAGATGGCGCGCCATACCGCGAACAGCAGCAACGTATAGAACGCCGCCACCAGGTCGTCCCACATCACACCAAAACCGCCTTTGAAGCGACGATCGAAGTAAGCAATCGGCGCCGGTTTTACCATGTCGAAAAAGCGGAACCACAGGAAGGCCCAGAACTGCGTCGAAAAGCTGGCCGGAGTCAGGAGCAGCAGTACCAGCCAGAAGGCAATGATTTCGTCCCACACCATGCTGCCGTGATCGGCAACGCCCATGTCGCGCCCGGTCCGGTGGCATGCCCAAATGCCGAGCACGAAGCCAACGGCGATGATGATCGTCCAGTTTAGCGGCGTAAATATTTCTGGCCAGCGTGCGGACAGCACACTGAAAGACAGCCAGGCAAACAGGGTGCCGGACGTACCCGGAACCACGGGCGACAGTCCGCTGCCGAAGCCCTGCGCGAGCACATGCGCCGGATGGGATAGCATGAAGCGTGCATCGGGCTTGGTGACGTAGGCGGTTTGGCCGGGTTCCAGTGTGGTCATGGGGAAGCGAAGTGATCGAAGGAATTCAGTTTGAGATCCAGGGGGGCACCGGCACCATCAACCAGCCGCAGGCCAGGTGCGGCATCAATACTGCCCACACGGGTCACCGGCACGCCAGCACGCTGTGCTGCCGTGAGTACCCCATCGCGCTGCGCTTGCGGCGCCGTAAAACACAGCTCGTAATCGTCGCCACCGGCGAGCGCGAAATGACGGCGCACTTCCAGTGCCTGCTGTGACAGTACAGGGCCGATGGGAAGATCATCCACTGCCAGCGTTGCCCCTAACCGAGAGCGTTCAAGGATATGTCCGATATCGCCGACCAGGCCGTCGGACAGGTCGATCGCCGCATTGGCGATGCCACGTAGCGCGATGCCGAGCGCCACTCTCGGTGTCGGCGCATGCAGGCGAATGGCAGCTTGTTCGAACAGTGCGACATCGAGCATGACTTCCTTGTTGCAGGCGGCGAGTGCAAGCCGTGCATCGCCCAGCGTTCCGGAAATCCAGATGTCGTCGCCGGCTTGCGCACTGTCGCGCCACAGCGCTTGTCGTGGCGGAACCTCGCCGAACACGGTGATGCAAATATTGAGCGGCCCCTTGGTCGTATCGCCACCGATCAGTTCGCAATTGTGCAGGTCGGCGAGCGCAAGCATTCCCTTAGAAAAGGGCGCGAGCCACTCGGCTCGTGCATCCGGCAGGGCTAACGCCAGCGTGAATCCGACTGGCTCCGCACCCATGGCGGCAAGGTCGGAAAGGTTGACGGCCAAGGATTTATGGCCCAACGAAAAGGGATCGGCTTCAGGAAAGAAATGACGCCCTTCGACCAGCATGTCCGTCGAGATCGCCAGCTGCATGCCGGGAGAGGGGAAAGGAGGGCGCAATCATCTCCCGCGCCCAATGCAA
>DASRXG010000030.1:0-5541 GCA_035654275.1 Noviherbaspirillum sp. | reverse complement strand
CATTGCCGGCAAGTCCAGCGACAATGTGACGGCATTGGCCATGATGTGGGAAGGCGGTGGCGTGCAACAGGATTCGCCGACCACCATCACGACGCATACCTTGCCGGTTGGTACTATAACGACCACAATCCAGGCGCCGCGCCATGCGGACCTCGAGCAGGTCGACGTGTTCAACGAGAGCGAGATCGAAAAGGCAATCGAAGAAATACGCGGCGCCATCGAAAAGACTTCCCGCTTAACATCCAAAAATTAAGGTTTCCCCATGCTGTTTGAAAAACGTCCGAGCGGACGTGCGGCCGATGTATTGCGCACCGTTCGCCTGACCCGCGACTACACTAAGCATGCCGAAGGTTCGGTACTGGTCGAGTTTGGCGACACCAAAGTGATCTGTACTGCCAGCATCGAGGAGAAAGTGCCTTCCTTCCTGAAGGGCAAGGGGCAAGGGTGGATGACTGCGGAGTACGGCATGTTGCCGCGTTCGACGCATACTCGCATGGACCGGGAAGCGGCCAAAGGCAAGCAGTCCGGCCGCACGCAGGAAATCCAGCGACTGATCGGCCGCTCGTTACGGGCTGCATTTGACCTTGCGGCATTCGGTGAGCGCACGCTGCATCTGGACTGCGACGTCATCCAGGCCGATGGCGGCACGCGTACAGCCGCCATTACCGGCGCGATGGTGGCCGCCTACGATGCATTTTCCAAGCTGGTGCAAGGCAATGGGATTCCGGCGATCCCGGTCAAGCACTTCGTCGCTGCCATTTCCGTTGGCGTCTATCGCGGCATGCCTGTGCTCGACCTTGATTATGTCGAGGATTCCGATTGCGACACCGACATGAACGTCGTGATGACGGATGCTGGCGGGTTTGTGGAACTGCAAGGGACTGCTGAAGGCGAAGCGTTTGACCGCACAACGATGAACCGCTTGCTCGACCTCGCACAGCTTGGGATTTCCGAGCTCATTACCTTGCAAAAGAAAACGCTCGGACTTTCGGCCTGAACAAAACCGATTCAATGTTTTCATAACCGACACGCGGCTACGCCGCGTGTTTCGTTTCTACTGCCATGACACAAATCCTTGTCCTCGCCTCCAACAACGCAGGCAAACTGAAGGAATTCAACGAGATGCTCGCGCCCATCGGCTTCGATGTGCATCCACAGCGCGAATTCAATGTGCCGGAGGCGGAAGAGCCGCATCCAACCTTTGTGGAAAACGCACTCGCCAAGGCCCGCCACGCATCGCGGCTGACCGGCATGCCAGCGTTGGCCGACGACTCCGGCGTCTGTGTGAATGCCTTGGGCGGCGCGCCGGGCGTCATCTCTGCACGCTATGCCGGTGAGCCGAAATCGGATGCACGCAATAATCAGAAACTGATCGCTGACCTCGCTGCGCATGCGGACAAGTCGGCCTATTATTACTGTGTGCTCGTCTTCGTACGGCATGCCGACGATCCACAACCGGTTATTGCCGAAGGCCGCTGGAATGGCGAGATCATTGCCGATGCGCGCGGCGAGGGTGGTTTTGGCTATGACCCGCATTTCTGGTTACCTGCACAAGGCAAGACCGTCGCGGAGCTTTCGGCAGAAGAAAAGAACAGGCTGTCGCATCGCGGCCAAGCCTTGCGCCTATTGGTTGAAAAACTACGATGATTCCAATCAAGCCTGTCCCGGCAGGCGGCAAACCAGCATCGTCGTCGCCGGCACAAGCCGCTGCGGCATTCCTGAAGCCCGGTGCGCTGCACTTGTCGGCATTGCCGCCGTTGTCCTTGTACGTGCATTTCCCGTGGTGTGTGCGCAAGTGTCCGTACTGCGATTTCAACTCACATGAAGTGAAGGACGGCTTTCCGGAAGACGAGTACCTGGCTGCGTTGCGGAGCGACCTGGAACAGGCGCTGCCGCTGATCTGGGGACGCAAGATCTATACGATCTTCATCGGCGGCGGCACGCCGAGCCTCATGTCCGCTGCAGGACTGGATCGGCTGCTGTCCGATATCCGCACGCTGCTTCCGCTCGATGGCGCGGTTGAGATCACGATGGAGGCCAATCCGGGGACATTCGAAGCGGACAAGTTCAAGTCATACCGGGCAAGCGGCATCAATCGCCTGTCGATCGGCATCCAGAGCTTCAATGCGCGCCACCTGCAGGCCTTGGGTCGCATCCATGACGAAAACGAGGCGCGCATTGCGGTGGACATCGCGCATGCGAACTTCGACAACTTCAATCTCGACCTGATGTACGCGCTGCCGTCGCAGACGCTGGAGGAGGCACATCAGGATATCTCGACGGCGATTGCACTTGCACCGCCGCACCTGTCGCTCTATCACCTGACGCTGGAACCGAATACCTACTTTGCCAAATATCCGCCTGCAGTGCCGGACGACGATGAGAGCGCCGAGATGCAGGACCTGATTGCGGAGCTCACCGGGGACGCCGGCTATGCGCATTACGAAGTGTCTGCGTATGCGCAGCCTGGCAGACAGGCGCGGCATAACTTGAATTACTGGCAATTTGGCGACTATCTTGGCATCGGCGCCGGTGCGCATTCGAAGATTTCATTCCCGCACCGGATCATTCGCCAGATGCGTTACAAGCAGCCCAAGTCGTACATGGAGCAGGCCCGGATTGGGCTACCCGTGCAGGAAGAATTCGAGCTGGCACGCGGCGACCTCGGTTTCGAGTTCATGCTCAATGCATTGCGTTTGAACGAGGGATTCTCGCCGAACCTGTTTGCTGAGAGGACAGGGCTGACTCTCAATGCCATAGAGAAGCCACTCAATGCTGCCGAAGCAAAAGGGTTGCTCTATCGTGATCACCAGGCGATCAAACCTACGGAGCTCGGGAGGCGATTCCTGAACGACCTGCAACAGATGTTTTTGACTGACTGAGACTAAATGAACGGGTGCATTCGGCAATCGACAGCGAGTTAGGTATAATGCGCACTGCACGAAAACTGGCCGGAGAGGAATGCGCCCGCATTCCAGCGCAAGGCCCTGCCGGTAAAGTGAAATGGAGACTTGGGTGAGCGGTTTAAACCAGCAGTCTTGAAAACTGCCGACGGGGTGACCCGTCCGTGAGTTCGAATCTCACAGTCTCCGCCAGAACTTGCGTAAGTTCTTGATTTTCCTTATCTTACTGCTTCCATATAGCAAATCTGGGAGCAGGTGTGCCAAAAATGTGTGCCAAAGATGAGGAAGCCTTGCCCAAGTATCTGTTTCGTAGAGACTCCCGTTATTACGTCCGGCTCGTAGCTCCTACAGCCATCCATCCCTTCTTGAGCAAAAAGGACCGCGAATTTCGCCAGTTCACAGGCACCGGCGATTTGGTACGTGCCAAGGTCATTGCGGCCGAACTCATTGCCAGAAAGCAGCGTGAGTGGCTAAACCTCCATGAAGCAATGGCACCGGTAACTCAAGCTGTTGCCGCCCGCGTGCAGTTGACCGATGTTCTTATTCAGCAGATTGCCGGGGCGCGCCTCCATTCCTGGATTGCAACGGACAACCGTGAGCGACTCGGGGAGGGTGGATTAGACGACGCTCAACTCGAGGAAATTGAAGCGTTCTGCAAGTACTCTGACGGCGCCATGCGAAGTATTCTGGCACAGGGTAAAGCCTCGAAAGACTGGCCTGACGTCGTGGAGGAAGTGCTCGACTGGTGCTTTACCCTTGGATATGAAATCGATAGCAGCGACGCACATTTTCCCTTGCTCGTTCGCGCCTATGCTGTAGCCGAACGTAAGGCGCAGCAGTTCATCGCCGCACGAAACAATGGAGACGACCCGAAGGAAGAAGACGTTCTACCTAAATCCGGTGCCCGGTTATCGGAAATGATTGCCAAGTACGAAGCCCACAAGGGCGAGTCGGTTGCCTGGAAAACGGTAAGCAAGAGTACGTCAGTATGGAAGCGTCTCATTGCTTATAAGGGGGACGTTTTTCTGGATGAGGTGACCTCCGGCGATATCTACGCTTTTCTGGAGGACCGTCTTAAGGCAAAGGATGGATGGTCGCAAGAGTATTGCGAGGGGTATGCGCGGCGTGCGTTGGACGAGATTTTCAGGCTTGCGAAGACACAGAGCCTCATGCACGGCAATGGCCCAATGGAACGTGTAACGACTTTGCCAAAGCTATCCAAGGTGGAGAGGGAGCGGCGCAAGAAGCCCCGTTTTGCCTATTCCGACGAACAAATCAACACGCTTCTTTCTTCGGATTGGTATAACCCCACATCGCAGCGTTTCCGAGGGAAAATGGCTGAAGACATGGGCGCGCGCTATTTTGGGCCATTGATAGGACTTCTCCATGGCGTTCGTGTGACAGAATCAATGCAGCTGCTGGCCGGCGATGTCGCTCCCGTAGATGGTGTCCTGTGTTTCCGCTTTCGAGTCGATATACCCGAGGACAAAGAGGAGCAGGCGCAAGAGGAGACGTCCAAACGCTCCCGAAACGGTGTGGATAGACTTCCCGCTCGTTCCGTCAAAAACTCGAGTGTCGTACGAACCATTCCGGTTCACCCAACATTACTCTCACGCGGGTTTGCGGCTTATGTGACTAGCCGGCTACGCGAGGGGCAAACTGCTCCATTATTTCCATCGGCGGTTCCTTCAGAAGGGGGCAAGAGCCCGAAGTGGGGGCGGGCGTACGAGCAGGCGTTCCTCCGTTATGTGCGTGATACGCTGGAATTCGGCAATGGATTCGGTTCGCACAGTTTCCGACACCAGTTCGAGGACCGCATCAAGGATTGCCAGGCACGCAATGGGGTATGGCCCGCTGGTCTTGGGCAGCTGCTCTCAGGGCGGAAATTGCCGCGTGACGCAGACCGGGAAATCGTCCGCCAAGAGGGAAGCGAGCGCACCTATGGAAACGGGTATAAACCTTCAGCTATGGTTCCGTACCTGGAACAATTGGATTTTAAATCGATACAATTTCCGGCCCCATTTCAAGACTGGGTAGGCAGCAAAGCTTAGACGGTATGCATCGAAATATATCGGTACTTGGCCGGTAAGTGCGTCTTGAAAGTCTGTTTCGGCATAGCTGAGCCGCATGATAAATGAGACGAGGTTGCCCACCGACGGAACCGTCGGCGGGCATTAATACTCTCCAGATAGCCACGAAATATTCCCGTGGTCATCCATTTTTTCTTACCTTCACCGCTGGTTTCAGCGCCGACTCACGGCGGCCGTATCCAGCCATTCTGATTACCTGCATCGCTCTTTTGGGCGCCAACCCAGAATTGCGTTTAAAGCCGGCACAGAAGTCGGTGGGTGCCCGCCAAGGCACCCGTCCTGCCAATAGCCTCCGCCAAGAGGCTATGGTTTCACTACGCTCATCAACTTCTTCATCGACTCGGCTCATCGCCGGCCACTCGATTGCATACTCGGAGATACATCTGTCTGGGCAATGACTCCCACTCCTAGAGCATATTTCATAAAAGCAAATGGAACGTCAAACCGGACTGCAGCTCATAGGGAGATACCTGTAATGCCGATGGTGCAATCATGGCAGCTCCCTATTCTGAGGATTTACGGCGGAAAATCGTGCAGGCGTGCGAACG
>DASRXG010000029.1:0-10991 GCA_035654275.1 Noviherbaspirillum sp. | reverse complement strand
TTGGGATTGGTGCCGAAGGAGGCCGGTTGCGTCTCTTTCTCCGCGACGCTGGACATTTTGGCGACAGGCTAATACAATCTCGCCTCTCTTCCCCGATAGCTCAGTCGGTAGAGCGACGGACTGTTAATCCGCAGGTCCCTGGTTCGAGTCCAGGTCGGGGAGCCAGCATTCAAAGGCCAGGAAAATCAGATACTTGATTTTCCTGGCCTTTTTGCTTTGCCCGCCGCAAAACGAGCACGCGAGTTTGCCGACGGGAAGTTCCCGGGAGCGCGCAAAGGGTCGTCCATGAATCCGACAGGGTCGATTAACCTGATTGACTGACCTGGCGCACTTGGCACCATTAACCAACGGCTCCAGATTGCCTCAAATGTGATCGGGCCCACCTCCGAATACTCCCTCCCTTTCCCTAACCACTCGAAAACAATAGTACGCGCTTGTCATTCAATCCGTATTGCGCGGTCATTTGCTCCGACTCAAGCAACACCGGATCGCTAAATCGACGCTCTATACTGCGCCCGCAATACCGAAAAAATTAATGTTTATCGACAATAAGACAAGGAAATGCGAGGCTCGTGGCGCTATACGACTGTCCTTAAGCAGGCCCAACGCTGCACATGCAGGAGTCAGTAGCACCCAAAGAAAAATAGGGAAAAGGGAGGAAAAAAATGATCATCGGATCGGCAATTCGAGAGGGTCATGCACTTTTCAGGCGACTAACCATAAATGTCGGGCATATCCGGTTGCTTGCAATGCTTATCTTGATTGCGGTCGCACCAAGTACCACTCGAGGACAGTCTACCCCGCAGCTGACCGACTGGGTGACAAATACGTCTGGATCAACAACGATCCAAGCTTGGCAGCAGGAAGTCGGAAGATACGGCTGTTCGTTTTCAGCTACTTCTTTAGGTTGGACCCCAACCACACAACGGAAAATGTTCTCAAACGGTGGATCAGTCGTAGTAAGCATCTCTGAGGTGCAACGATTTTCATTTGAAACTCCAGTCGACAATACGTGTGCAACAGTTTTTTATAACGTAACGACGTGCGGCGGCACGTGCAGTGGCTACACCCAGAATTCACGGAGGAGATCTCTTTTCTGTACATCTGGCAATTTATCGGAGACAAGAATCGGTACAGAATGGGTATGGACATGCTCAGGGAATACATGTCCTGTTCCGCCACTTACACCCATAACGGATCCGGCCGCACGAGTTCATGAAGACGGGCGATACGCTGCTCAGCCGGACTTGGACAACTTAAATTCAAGAACGCAGACAGGAATGGCGTGCATCCTGCAAAGGGCCGCTGGGGAAGGTATCGTCGCGACTATCACCTCGGCTTACCGGCCGGCTCAATATCAGTCGCACCTTCAAGAGGTTTATGACAAATGGCAGCTCTTGAAAGATAATGCGCAACCGGAATGTCAAGAAGTAAAAGATGCCGTAAGAAGGGAATTTAATAAGCATCGAGTGATTCGCAGGCCTGTGAATAACTCTCAGCACTCGACAGGCAACGCTGTCGATATTGCAGGAATACCGGGCGAAAGGGCTGACTCAATCGCCGCCGCATGCAATATGTACCGCCCCGAGCCGAGTAAGGACCGAGTGCATTTCGTGCCCCTAAATTAAGGAATTCCGCCATGACAAAAGCGAATTATCGGAGTCTCATTCACGCCGCTTTGACGTTGACCGCCTTTTCTCCCATCACGCACGCGCAGACTACGACGGACATAGCCATTACAGCCTGGGGAATGCATTACGGGTCGGACGTGATTTATAAGTATCAGGTAAAGAACTCTGGATCAAATGCAATCAAGCGTATCTTGGTTGGCCTACACCATCCCCAGAACGGCGAAGGCAATGCCGAATTAACGACGCTTCCAAGGAACAACGGGAAGTCGCACTGGCTCGCGCCCGATATTGCGAAGCGTCCGGAAGGCTGGGGAGTAAAGTTATTCTTCCCGGAAGAAAGTGAAAAGTTTGCGATAGAGTGGGTCGAAGGAACGTACTTTAAGGAGATTTCGCCTGCTTCCCTGCAGGATCCAAACGCGCCGTCGCCCCACAACCCTCCGAAAGTTCAGCCGCCAAAAACAACGTGGGACGCTTTCTCCGTCACTCTTGCAAAACCTGATTTTGCCTATGCGAACGGACACGCAAGCATCGATTATGGGACTGCCGTTTTAAACGTCCCGGTTCAGAAGGGCGACACATCGCCACCAACGCTGGATGTGATCACGGAACGCGTAAATACAAACGGCAGTAATGGGAAATGGGCGATATATGAAGTCAAGGCGAGCGCGCGCGACAACTATGATCCCTCGCCCCGACTGATTTTCGAACCGATCAGTTCGAATCAGGCGCTGGATTCGGGCGACTATATAGTCGAAGCCCGGAAGAACTCTTGGAAGATTTGGCTGAGAAACGTGCCGGGGCGGGTCTATCAAATGCGATATGTTTCCTACGACGCATCCGGCAATACGGCTGTTAAGGAGATTGAATACAAAGTTGATCCGTCTTTAAAGAAATCGTCTTACTTGACTGTGCCGTTATAAACCGGCTCTCGACCAGTAAAAAGGGCTGCACATCGTGCAGCCCTTTTTCTTGTCCCAGACGCCGGCCGGAATTACACGTCCTTGCGACGCCGCAGCCCTGCAAGCCCAAGCAGTCCGATGCCCAGCATGCCGACCGTGGCCGGCTCGGGTACCTGTGCGGCGGCGACATCCACCGTCAGCGTGGAGCGGTCGAAGATGACATCCTGCGGGAGCAGGCAGTGGCCGAAAACGTCGAGATTGCAGCCCAGCTTAAGGGTCACGTTCAGCAGCCCGTCGGATACCAGCGAGGCGGCGACCGAGAAGGTGTACGTGCTGGGGCCGAAGAGGAATGTCCACGGCACGTCATGCACAGAGCCCGCGTTGGCGCCGTCGAAGAAGAAGCGGACTTTTTCGCCGAGGAGATCGAGGTTGTCCTTCAGCACGATCTCGAGCGAGGCCGAGGTGATGGGCATCCCGGGAACGTAGCCGTTGTCGACGATGTTATGTGTATAGCTGAAGGATCTGTACGTTGTTAACAGGACATCCGCCGGATTGACGACGTCGATGATCGGAGCGGCGCTGGAAACACCGGGAGCCGCGGCGGCGCTTGCAAGCGTCAGCGCTGCAAGCGCTTTTTTCATCAGGTTCATTCAGGTTCTCTCCTTGTTGTGAATGCGGCCCGGTCACCTTGAAACCAGCCGCAAACATGACGGGAAGCAATACACATGCCACAAGGAAAAATCCTCGAAATAACAATAGCTTGGCGCGATGCCGAAGAGAAGGCCGGGCGCAGATGTAAAGTTCTTCGACAGCCGCACAGAGCTGCGCCTCAATGCAGGAGGCGTGAGAACGCGTCCGCCGCCACCGGCACGCCGAAGAAGTAGCCCTGCGCCGACATGCATCCGATCGACTTCAGGAAGCGCGCCTGTTCTTCCGTCTCCACACCCTCCGCGACGACCTTCAGGCGCAAGCCCTGCGCCATGCCCATGATCGCGCTGGTGATCGCCATGTCATTCTGGTCCCTGCCGATGCCGCTGACGAAGGAGCGGTCGATCTTCAGCGCGTGGATCGGAAAGCGCTTGAGGTATGACAGGCTGGAATAGCCGATCCCGAAATCATCCACCGACAACTGCACGCCCATCGCGTGCAGCCGCCTCAGGGTATGCAGGTTGTCTTCGCTCGGCTGCATCAGCATCGTTTCGGTGATCTCCAGGTCGAGCGCACTGGCCGGCACGCCGAACTCGCGCAAAATCTGCTCCACCATAGCCGGGAAGTCTTGCTGGAAGATCTGGCGCGCTGACAGATTTACCGACACGCTCATGTCCGCCCGGCCGCCTTCCCGCCAGCGCGCCAGTTGTGCGCAGGCTTCGCGCAGCACCCACTCGCCGATCTGCACGATCAGCCCGCTCTCCTCCGCGATGGCAATGAACTGCTCCGGAGGCACCATGCCCCGCTCGGCGTGATGCCACCGCACCAGCGCCTCGGCACTGAAAATCCGGCTGCTCTGCATGTCCACCTGCGGCTGGAAATGCAGCGTGAGTTCGCCGCGCGCCACGGCCGCGCGCAGCTGACTCTCGATCGCCAGACGGTGCTGGATCGTCGTATTCAGCTCCTCGGTAAAGAACTGGTAATTGCCGCGGCCGTTCGACTTCGCGTGATACATCGCGGTATCGGCCGCACGCATCAGTGTTTCGGCATCCTTGCCGTCCTCGGGGAACAGGCTGATGCCGATGCTGCCACCTGCATGCAGCACATTCCCTTCCAGCTCGAACGGGGCGTCGAGAGCATTGAGCACCTTCGCCGCCACCAGCGCGGCTTCCTGCGAATGCCGCAGCGAATACAGCACGATCACGAATTCGTCGCCGCCGAGCCGCGCCAGCATGTCATCCTTGCGCACGCAGGCCTGCAAGCGTTGTGCCGCCGACTGCAGCACGAGATCGCCCGCATGGTGGCCGAGCGAATCGTTGATGCGCTTGAAGTGATCAAGGTCGATGAAGAGCAGCGCGATGGTGTGCTTGTAACGAGCGGCATGCGCAATGCCCTGCGCAAGCGTCTCCCGCAGCATCGTGCGGTTGGGCAGCCCGGTCAGGGTGTCATGATGCGCCAGGTGCCGGATGCGCTCCTCGGACTCTTCGCGTTCGATCGCGATACCCGCAATGTGGGACGCGAGCTCAGCCAGCTTCAAGTCATCCGGGCGCGGATGCCGCGGCTCGACGTAGTACATCGCGAACGAGCCGAGCATCTTCCCTGTCGAGGAAAGGATCGGCGTCGACCAGCAGGCCCGCAAGCGGTGCTGATTTGCCAGCTCGCGATAACTGTTCCACAGCGGGTCGACGAGGATATCGGCGACGATGACGGGCTTTCCCGTGTACATCGCGGTCCCGCAGGATCCCGCCTCGGGGCCGATGGGCTGGCCGTCCACCGCCTTCACATATTCGCGAGGCAGATTCGGCGCTGCGCCGTGCCGCACGTGCACGCCATCCTTGTCGAGCAGCAGCACCGAACCCAGCATCATCGGCGTCTGCGACTCGATCAGGAGCACGAGCTTTTCCAGCACTTCCCCCAGCGGCGCGCCGAGCGCCACCATTTCCAGCAACCTGTTCTGGCCGGTGCAGATGAGCTGGGTCTTGCGGCGTTCGCTGATGTCCTGGGCGATGGCGGCGTACAGGTTGCGTCCCGAATCACGGAACTTTCCAAGCGAAATCTCGAGCAGCATCTCATGCCCGTCCTGGCGCACCGCCGTGACTTCGACGCGCTGCCAGTTCGCGTCGCCGCGTCCGAGGGCTTGGCGCAGCATGTCCGCCTCCTCCCGGCAGCGCTCCGGCACCCTCTGGAGCAGGCTCCGTTCCGTCAGCTCCGACGAATCGCATCCGAAAATGCGCTGCGCGGAAGGATTGGCGTAGGTCACCACGCCGTGCTCGTCGAGGATCAGGATTGCGTCCGCGGCGGCTTCGGCTGCCATCCGGTAGTGCAGCTCATCATCCGGCAACCTTCCCATGCGCCGATGCGCGTTGAGCTCGAAGATGAAGCCGACGCCGTTTTCCCTCGAATCCGAGAAAAACGTGCCGCCCGCCATCACATCGACGAGCACCCCGTCCTGCCGGACGACGGCCGTCTCGAAAGGCATGACGCTGCCGGATTCATTCAGCTCGTCCAGCGCGAGCAGGTTTGCCGGACGCAGCCCCGGCACCGCCAGGCGCGCGCAACTCACTTTTCCCGACCGGATTTCTTCCTGGGTATAACCCGTGAGCCGGCAAAACGCATCGTTGGCCTCCACGATATTGCCGTGGATGTCCCAGCAGTACATGCCGATGATGTTCGCCTTTGCCACCTGGCGGATCGATTCCACGCCGAATTCCACCTTGGTTGTCACAGCGCACCTCCTTGGTAGCGGTCGCGGTTAGACAGTGGGTGTCGGTGATGGTTGATGCGTTCCGGGTAAAGCTTGAGGTGCGCCGTGCGGTTGAGCGTTCAGTTGGAGTCGCGCTCGCCGCCATCGCCGCCAAGGTAGCGCGGATCGGGTTCGAGATAGACAAACACAGGCCTGTTGAGCATCCCGGGCGGAGCCACCCGGCTGAGGTCGAACCGGCTCACATGGGTGGCGACGTTGAAGGCCCATGCGAAGGATTTTCCGTCGACAACAAACTTCACGATATCGCCGCCGGTAGCGTTGACCCAGCGTGTTTCCGGGCCGATCTCGATGACCTTGGTAGCCGCGGCATCGGGCGCAGGATCGCCGAGGAAGCGCACTTCCGGCTCCGTACCGAACTGCGCGCAGGCGGACAGGAGCGCGATGGCGGCGATCGGGATGTGGACGTGTCTCATGGCCGGGTCTGCTCGATGATGAATTATTGGACAGCGGCCCCAACCTGCCGTTCGAGCAGCATGAAAGGCGGTCGAATTAATGGCGGTGAATAATTATTGATCCGCTCGGCCACTGGGTTGATGCTGTCGGCCAAGCGCTTGGGCAATGCCTCTAGCCGCTCCTCCTTATTCCACCTTCCCCCTCTACATCATGTTGTCCCAGAACACCGCCTTAAAGTCCGTATACCTGCGCCAGAGCGAATCCGAACTGAGAATGACAAAGCAGTTCATTCAGACCCACCGTGATCTTGCCCATGCATTGCTCGACAAAATTGGCACGCCTCACCGGATAAGCCTCGACAAGCCCGGTTTGCACGTTGGCGAAGAAGAGATCACAACGATGCTCAATTCCATATCCACCTGGATGGAAAACTCCCCCGGCCTCCGGGACGACGTGAGAGTGGCACTCGCTGGCATCGCCGAGAAGGTGAAGCTGGAACCTGACGGGGATGCTCTCCTGGGTCGCATAAAGGACATCATCGATACGCACAAACCCGAAAATTTCAGCAAGGTGCAATCCTTTGCGGTCGAAAATATTGCCTCCTTCCTGAAGCCGCGCGAGCGGCCTGTGTTGTACTCTCTCAACCGCACTACCGGGAACAAGCTCAAGCACGCACGCGCCGAGGATCTGGCGCGCACGGCGATGGACGCTGTCCGTAGCACTGACAAGCTTGCGAAGTGGCTGCACAGCGTGGAGCATCTCGATGACAAGCGCTACCATTCGCAATTGCTCGGGGTGGCGGCAATCGCCAGCAACAGTGCTCGCGACCGCATCGGCGTTGGACGCCTGTTGACTTCCGCGCTCGGCAAGCTCGAACCCGATCAGGAATCAGGCGCCGAGTACATGGAGTCCGTGGGAAAGGCGATCGTGAACGAATTTCGTGTCGCGGACTGGAGCGACCAATTGGATCTCTTCCTTCGACTGGATGCGGATTTCCAATCCCCTGCCCTCGCCGGGCTCACGGAAAAAATTGTCGGCTCTTACTTTCATAAGAATTCGTACGACAACTTCGACGCCGCCGTCCTGTGTCTAGACCGCCTCCCGTTCAAGCAGCGGGCCGACGTAATCAACAGAATCTACTACGCGGTAGATTATGGTCAATTCGATCCCGCGCTTCCCTCGCACATCAGCTTGCTTGACAAGGCGTATTTCGATCTACCGAATCTTCATCGCTCAACCGCCTTGCCCGGCTATGCATTTGCACGGGTGGGGATCTACCCTTCCCCGGCCAAAGAGAACAAGCCGTGGATCATCAGTACCTGCCATAGGATTTTCGATGAAGCAGTGGACTTAGGAATGGAGGTAAAAGATGAGAAAAGCCTCTATCACATCGTTTCCGCACTTACCGTCTGCATAAAGTTCCTGCTTAAGGAGCGGGAACATAAGCTGAAATACATGAAATGCATTCTGGCACTTTCCGCACGACTCTCCTCCGTCTCCCGCGGGAAACTGCTGCTGCGGTTGTCCGAATCCCTTAAGGAAAGACCTGGAACGCTCGCGACCTGCCTTGAGGCCTTCACCGATGAAATTCCCCGGGCACCTACCGAATTTGCAGAACAACTCGCATTGGTAATAGCGGACTCCAAGGTCTTTTTGGATAAGCTGGGCGACAAGCGACCGAACAACCTGTACTTGCCTACTTCGTTACCACTATTCGGAAGGATGCAACTACTTGAGCCCTGATTTCTCGCCGATCCTTTTGTGTCTGTTCCGGGGCTTCGGCTGGTTGATGCTCGCGGCCAACCGGTCGCGCAATGCCTCAGACCGCTCCTTTTTTTCCACCTTCCCTCGCTGACATCATGCTGTGCACGAACATCCCCCGGGGCATCCTTCTCCCGCGCCAACTCACATCCGAAGTAAAAACACCGAAACAGTTCATTCAAACGCACCACGACCTTGCATGCGCGCTGCATGACAAGTTCGGAGCACTTCCCGGGATGTATCTCGACAAGCCCGATCCAGACGTCGGCGAAGGAGAGATTGCATCGATGCTTGACACTATATCCGCCTGGATGGAAAAGTCGCCCGGCCTGCGTAGCGAGGCACGGCTCGCACTCGTCGCCCTCACCGGGAAAATGAAGCCGGAATTCGACGCGAAAGGTCTCACGGGGAACATGAAGGAGATCATTGATACGTTCAAGCCCGAGAAGTTCAACACATTGCAACCGTACATGCTCGAGAACATTGGCACCTTCCTGCAGCAAGATGAACGCGTTGCGCTGTACTCTCTCAACCATGCTACCGCGACCAAGCTGAAATACGAACGCGCGCACGACCTCGCCCGCACGGCGAAAGAAGCCGTCATCTCCGCCGACAAGTTTGGGAAATGGCTGAGCCGCGTGGAGCATCTTGATGACAAGCGCTGTCATGCGCAGTTGCTCGGGGTAGCAGCCATTGCAAGCAACGCGGTTGATCACTGCGCGGACGTCGAGGTCATGCTGAGGGCTGCGCTTGGAAAGCTCGGAGATGAGGAAAAGGATCAGGTAACGCTCGGCGCGTATCTCGACTCCGCCGGTCGAGCGGTTGCACAAAAGTCTGCGGTAGCTGACTGGACCGATCAATGGGAGCTCGCCCATCAACTCGACGTCGACTTTCAATCCCAGCCGTTCATATGGCTCACGGTCCCCGGTGTTGGACCTCGCCTGGATAAGGATATGTACGTGCGCAAAATCGACGCGGCAATCCTGCAACTGGATCGTCTCCCGGTCGGGCAACTCGCAGAGGCAGTCAATTCACTTTTCTTCGCGTTACAACATTTCGAGGGCAAAATCGCCATTGTCCCGCGCCTCAACCTGCTTGAAAAAGCGTATCACGGCTTGCCGGAACTTTACCGGGCGTCAGCCTTGCCCGGTTATGCGAATTCAATCAGCCTTGCCGCCGAGGCCCCAGGCAAGGAGGCTGATGCGTGGGCAATCAGGACGAGCCCAAGATTTTTCGATGACGTGCTGAAGCTGGCGTCGGCAGAAAATAGCACGGACAACCTGATACGCATCTTCGAAGGACTTGTCACGTCTATGCGCATCATCGACGACAGGCCGGAACGCAAGCTGGCGATCCTCCTGACACTTTCCACCAAACTATCCAGTACCTGCCGTTCATATGTCCTGCTGAGGGCAGCCGCATTCCTGCATCACGCAGGCAAAACGGCGCTGTTCGAGACCTGCTTCGAAGCATATGTCAATGAACTTGAACGGACCCCTATCGAAGCTGCGGAAGAACTTGTACCGACGTGGCAGCACTGCGCAAAACTACTGAACAAGCTGAGCGCCTCGCAGCAGGAAATGCTGTACTCAAAGGTCCCTTCTTATTCACCGGCCGTGAAGACGCAGTTGTTTGAGCAGTGCTTTCTCAAGTTTGAGTTTTTATCCGCTCCAATGCTTCGGCTTATTGTGCGACACCTATGGGAATTGGCACCTTGGACGCGGCAAGGGATTGTAGGTGCATTGTTTTTTTTCAGAAAATTGGTTGAAGGGTGGCAGGGAGTTGTGGTTGCACGGCCGTATCACAGACAATTGGATGAGTACGGCCTCTTGATGGCGTCACACGACTTCCTTGACTATTTTTCCAAGCTTCCAAAAGATGTGCAGCCAATGGCATCGCAGTTTATAGGCACTCTGATCGTACACAAGGTGGGGCCGACTCGTGATGAGTCGAAGCAGAGAATAAACCTTTGCAGGCTGATTGCAGAGTATCTGGCACGTCACCCAGAAACAGCGCCGTCCTTCGATGCTTTCGCGTCCGCTAGTCTTGAAGATTTGTGGGAACCAAGGGTGGGGGGGCCGCATAGTTTCGTGCACCTCCACAGATACGACGTGGCCATCGTCTTATCTGACACCCTCGAAAGGATTCCGAAAGATCAAAGAGCCAAGTTCCGCTTCAAGCTGTCATACCTGTACTCCTGACAAACAGGCGAGGTAAGAACATTGTTGGAACAAGCCCAGACGTCGCCTGTGCGACAGGCATAAAAAAACCCGCCGATATTCGAGATATTCGGCGGGTTTAGTGTTTCTGGCGGAGAGGGGGGGATTCGAACCCCCGATAGGCTATGAACTTATATCACGGTGTTTTGACCGGTTTTCAAGGGGAGTCGAGGGGCTTACTCTAGAGTAAACTTGTATGTGCCGTAATTTAAAAAAGCCCCCTGAATCCCCAGAAGTATCCCCGAACGTATCCCTGAGAACGACTAAAGTTGAAAGATTGTCATGAGCGAATCGAAGGCTAAATTGCAGGAAGAAGTCGAGCGTCTGCGCCGCATCGCTTGCGAGGCCAGCATGCTGCTGGAGATCGCGGACGACCTCTGCGGGGAGGCGATTGAACCGCGCATGCTAGATGGATTGAGTAAAGTCGTTCGCGGGCACAGCTTTAGCGGCGACCAGGAAGGAGCATGCAATGACAGCAAAGACGACCTTTACGAGCGATTGGCGTCGCTATCGAAGGCTCTTGAGAGTTCTGGTCGGATTGACGAGCACGAATACCCTGATGCTTACGCAACCATCCTTGACGCAATGAACGCCGCCCGCCAGCAGCAAGGCAACGCACCATAGACCGCGCATTATCTTGCTTAATGCGCTGTTTATGATGCGCGAGGATAAAATA